>CAZRLX010000018.1:0-4034 GCA_964601115.1 uncultured Chthoniobacter sp.
ATCAACCGCGCCCCGGCGAAGGTGCAGAGTGCGTTGCTCGAGGCCATGCAGGAGCGACAGGTCACGATCGGCGAACAGACATTCAAGCTGCCCGATCCGTTTCTTGTTCTCGCCACCCAAAACCCGATCGAGCAGGAGGGCACCTACCAGCTCCCCGAGGCCCAACTCGACCGCTTCATGCTCAAGGTCCATGTGGGCTATCCCACCCGCGAGGAGGAGCGTCTCATCCTCGATGCCATGGCCACCTCCTCGCCGAAACTCGAAGTGGACGCCGTCGTTGGTCCCGAGGAGATCATCAAAGCCCGCGGCGTGGTGAACGACATCTATGTCGACGACCGCGTGAAGGACTACATCGTGGACATCGTGTGGGCGACACGCGATCCCGCCGCCGCGAAACTCAAGCTTGAGGGACTCATCCGCTACGGAGCCTCTCCCCGAGCCACGATTTTCCTCACCCTCGCGGCAAAGGCGAACGCCTTCATCGCCGGCAGGGGGTATGTCACGCCGCAGGATGTGAAGACCATTGGCATGGATGTGCTCCGCCACCGCATCGGCGTCACCTACGAGGCCGAGGCCGAGTCGGTGACCACGGAGGATGTCATCGAGCAGATTTTCGCAGGCGTTCCCGTGCCCTGACGGAAAGACCGGGTGGTTCCATCCAGGCCAAGTGCTTTGCCGCGGCCGATCCCAACCATGACGAGAGATCCCAAGGAAATTCTAAAAAAAATCCGCCGCATCGAGTTGCGCACGCGACATCTCGTGAACTCGGTCTTCGCGGGCCAATACCACAGCGTCTTCAAGGGCCGCGGCATGAATTTCGAGGAGGTCCGCGAATACGCCCCCGGCGATGAAATCCGCGCGATCGACTGGAATGTCACCGCGCGCATGAACGCACCCTACATCAAGAAATTCACGGAGGAGCGCGAGTTGACCGTGATGCTGCTGGTGGATGTCAGTGCGTCGGGCGTGTTCGGCAGCGTGGATCTCAGCAAGCGCGAACTCGCCGCCGAGGTCGCCTCGATCCTCGCCTTCAGCGCCATCAACAACAACGACAAGGTCGGGCTCATCCTCTTCAGCGAGGAGGTCGAGTTGTTCATCCCTCCGAAGAAAGGCCGCCTGCACACGCTGCGCCTGATCCGCGAGATGCTCTACTTCGAGCCGAAGGGGAGGAAAACAAACATCGCCGGCGCGCTGGACTACCTGAACCGCATCATGAGCCGCCGCTGTGTGGTCTTCGCCATATCTGATTTCATGGCCCCCGACTTCACAAAGGCGCTCACCGTCACCAGTCGCCGCCACGACCTTGTGGCGATGCCGGTGATCGATCCCGGCGAGGGCGAGATTCCCGATGTCGGCATCGTGACCCTCGAGGACGCCGAGACCGGCGAGCAGATCGATGTGGACACCTCGAGCCGCGCGGTCCGGGAAGGGCTTGCCGAACTCAACGAGGAGCGCCTGCGCACGCTCGAGCGCCTCCTCCGCAGCAGGCGCGTGGATATCGTCCGTTTGGCCACGGACGAGGATTATCTCGTCGCCCTCCGCACCTTTTTCGATCAACGGGAACGCCGCCTCGCCGCATGAATCCAGCCGCCCCCGCTCCAACTCCAGCGCCGCTTCACGACATCGTCGGGCCGGTGTGGTTCTGGCCGTATCCGCTGTGGATGACGGTCGCCGCGGGGATCGTGTTGCTCGGCCTGCTTGTGCTTCTGGTCCTGCTTGCGAAAAAATTCCTCGCCTCCCGCAAGCGCCCGCCGACGAACCGCGAAAAGGCGCTCGCCGCGCTCGAGGCGATGCGCCCCGGCATTTCCTCCGCCGAGCCGTATGCGTTCGGGGTGGGGGTCTCCGAGGCGCTCCGCCGCTATCTCTCGGCGGAATATGGTTTCCGCGCCACGACGCAAACCTCGCTGGAGTTTTTGAACGCCATCCGCTCGAAGCCTGTGTTCAGCGAGAATGAAAAGCAGGGCCTCGGCGAGGTGTTGGAGCGGACCGACCTGTTGAAATTCGCCCGCGCCGGAGCGAACGAATCCGAGTTGCTGGACCTCCTCGACATCGCCGCGCGGGTTGTTCGCGGGGAGCCGCAGTCGAACAAAGGGGGGGGAGGGAAATGAGCCTGCCCGGCGGATTTTCCTTTGCGCACCCATGGGTGCTGTTGCTGCTTCTCCTCGTGCCGCTTCTTGCGCTGCTGAAGGGGAAGTTCGGCGGCACGGCGGGGGTGACCTTTTCCAACACCGCGATGCTGGCTGCCATCGGCCGCCGCCAGCGGAACCGCGCCGGGGCGTTTCTCGCCGCGCTGACCTATCTGGCGCTCTCGCTGTTCATTGTCGCCCTGGCCCGCCCCCAGCTTGGCAGCGTGGTGACGCGTGTGCAGGCGACCGGAGTCGACATCATGCTGGCGATCGATGTCTCCCGCTCGATGCTCGCGGAGGATTTCTCGATCGGAAACCAGCGCGCCAACCGCATCGAGGCGGTGAAGCTCGTCACCGAGAAATTCATCAGGGAACGTCCAAACGACCGCATCGGCATCGTTGCATTCGCCGGCCAGCCGTATCTGGTGAGCCCGCTCACACTGGACCATGACTGGCTCATCAGGAACCTTGAGCGCTTGCGCATCGGGTTGGTCGAGGACGGCACCGCGATCGGATCGGCCATCGCCTCCGCCGCGAACCGCCTCAAGGACAAGGAGGCAAAGACGAAGTTGATCGTGTTGCTGACGGACGGCGACAACAACGCCGGGAAGGTCCAGCCGTTGACCGCCGCGGAGGCCGCCAAGGCGCTCGGGATCAGGATTTACACAATCGGTGCCGGCACCGAGGGCGAGGCGCCGTTTCCATTCGAGACCCAGTTCGGCCGCACGGTGTATCGCAATGTCCTCGTGCGCTTCGACGAGAAGACGCTCGAGGAGATCGCCGCGATGACAGACGGGAAATACTTCCGCGCCACCGACACGTCGTCCCTCGAGAACATCTTCGCCGAGATCGACAAACTCGAAAAATCGAAGGTCGAGGTGGAAAAGACCGCGCAATACCGCGACCTGTTCCAGTGGTTCCTCATTCCCGGAGTCGCCTGCCTCCTTCTTCACATCCTGCTCTCGCAAACCGTATGGAGACGACTTCCCTGACCTTCGGCTCGCCTCTCTGGCTCTGGGCGCTGGCGCTGCTTCCAGTGGCGGCGGGCGTGTTCGTGTGGTCGCACCGCCGGGGGAGGGAACTGGTCCAACGCATTGTCGCCCCCCGCCTGCGCGAGCAACTGGCGGGCTCGGTGAGCCTCCCGCGCCGCATGGCCCGCGCCGTGCTTTTGCTTGCGGCGCTCGGGTTCGCTTTCGTCGCCTTGGCCCAGCCCCGCTATGGATTTATCGAGCGGGAAACGAAACAGGAGGGGAGGGATGTGATTGTCGCGATCGATACCTCCAAGAGCATGCTGGCCACCGATATCGCTCCCAGCCGACTCGTGCGGGCGAAAATGTTCACCCAGGATTTGCTGCGCCTCCTGCAAGGCGACCGCATGGGGCTGATCGCCTTCGCCGGATCATCGTTTCTCCAGGCGCCGCTCACGCTGGATTACACAGCCGTGACAAACGCACTTGAAGAACTCGACACCTCGATCATTCCCCGCGGGGGAACAAATATCGCCGCGGCGATCGCGGCGGCCCGTGAGGCGTTTGGCAAGGCCGAGGGCCAGGTCCGCGCGCTGGTGGTTCTCACGGATGGCGAGGAACTGGATGCGGATGGCATTGCCGCCGCCAAGAAGGCCGAAGCCGAAGGGATCCGCATCTTCACGGTGGGCATCGGGTCGCCCGAGGGGTCGTTGATTCCTCTCACCCTGCCCGACGGACGGCGTGATGTCGTGCGCGACAATTCTGGAAAGCCGGTGTTGTCGAAGCTCGACGAGTCGCGGTTGAAGGAGATCTCGGCGGCCACCGGCGGGTTCTACACACCGATCGGGCCGGATGCCGCGCGAACAATTTTCCAGGATGGCATCGAGCCGATGGATCGCGCCGAGATTGGAGTCTTCAGCGCCCGCCAACCGATCGAGCG
>CAZRLX010000018.1:4134-17578 GCA_964601115.1 uncultured Chthoniobacter sp.
GCCGCCGCCTACAAGACCGGCGATTTTGAAAACGCCGTGACGCATTTCACCGATGCCCTCCTCGCCGGGGATCGTCAACTCAAGGAGGACGCCTCCTACAATCTTGCAAACGCCCTCGTGCGGAAAGGCGAGGCCGCCACCGAGCCGGAGGCCAAAAAAACCAACTGGAAAAGCGCGATCGAGCATTACGAGGAAACCCTCCGCCTGAATCCCGAGAACAAAAAGGCGCAGGACAATCTGGAGATCACCAAGAAGTTGCTCGAGGACCTCGAAAAACAACAGCAGCAGCAACAAGACAAACAAAACGACCAGCAGCAGCAGGACCAAAACAAGGATCAGCAGGACCAAAAAGACCAGGAGCAACAGAAGAACGACCAGCAGCAGGACCAGCAACAGCAGGACGGAGATTCCTCCAAAGACGAGCAGGAGAAGGATCAGCAGGAAAATGATCAGCAGCAACAAGACCAGCAGGAGAACAAAGACGAGCAGCAGGACGGCGAGAACAAGGAGCAGAACGACGGCGACCAACAGCAGGAGGACAAAGAGCAGTCGCAACAAGATGGCGACCGCAAGAACGAGTCCGACAATGGCGACTCGGATCAACGCCCCGAGCCGGTCCCCACGCCGACTCCCGGCGAGAAAAAGGAAGGCGAACTGAAAAGCTCCGGCGAACAACCCCAGCCAACCCCAGCATCGCAGGATCCCGGCGAGGCCGCCGAGGCGGCGGCAGCGGAGGAGAAGGAGGGAGAAATCAGCCCGAACCAGGCGCGTGCACTTCTCAATTCTCTCCGTGGCGAGGAGCAGAAGGTGAACCTCATGGAACAGCAAACCTCGCAAGAGGTCTTGCGCGATTGGTAGAAATGACGACCCGATGAAACTTGCTCCGCTTCTCCTCGCCTGCCTCCTCGCCCTGATTGGCGCGCCTGTGCTCGCCGCGCAGGAGGTGACCGCGGGCTTGAGCAGCCCCTCGACGACCGTCGGCCGGCCTGTGGAGATCGTGGTCACGGTGCGCGGGGTGCGCTCGGCGGACGTGCCGGAAAGAATCGATGTGCCTGGATTGCAAATCCAGTTGTTCGGCCGATCGACCCGTTTCGAGATGCACAATTTAAGCATCACCTCGACGCTGACCTACACCTATGCAGTCACGCCCTCGAAGACCGGGGAGTTCGAGATTCCTCCGGTCGAGGTGCGCGTCGGGAACAAGACGCTGCGCACAAATCCGCTCCGATTGCAGGTGGTGGATGCCGCCGCAATGCCATTGCCCCCGCCCACGATTCCCGGCGGGCAAGCGCAACCCATGCCCCCAAGCGCGCGTGGTGGAAACGGCCTGCCGTTTTTTGGCGATCTCGTGCTGTCGAAAAAGAAGGCCTATGTCGGCGAGGTCGTGCCTGCCGAGGTGCGCTTTTATTTCAAGACCAATATCGGTGGCGAGGTGGGCGACCGGCCGAACCTCACGGGCGAGGGGTTCACGGTGCAGCGGTTCGCCAACGTGCCCAAGCGCGAGCAGATCGTGAACGGCGAAAATTACATCGTCTTCGCGTTCCAAACCGCCATCAGCCCCGCGAAATCGGGTGAGATCGAGATTCCCGCAGCGACGCTGGACGCCCGCCTGCAGGTGCCCGGCAGCGCTCCGCCGGGGTTCGACGACTTCTTCAGGAATTTCGGAGGCATGGTTCCTCCTGGCATGTTCACAAACGCGCAGGATGTCGCCGTCGAGACACGGCCGGTCTCATTGGACGTCGTGTCCTTGCCGCAGGACGGGCGACCTGCGGATTTTTCGGGTGCCATTGGGAAGTTTGAGATCTCCGCCAGCGTGAACCCCGCGAAGGTCGGACCCGGCGAACCGGTGACCCTGCGGGTGGTCGTCTCGGGACAGGGAAATTTCGATGCGATGGGTGCGCCGGTGTTGACCGGTGCCGAGGAATGGCGTTCCTACCCGCCCACTGAAACCTTCCGCGCGACCGATGCGATCAATTTCTCCGGCGAAAAAACCTACGAATACCTTCTGGTGGCTCGCACCGACCAAACACAGACGCCAGGGGTGAGGTTCACCTTTTTCGATCCCACCGGCGGGAAATACGAGATCCTTTCCAAGGATTCCATGCCGGTCGAGGCCCTCGCGGCAACATCCGCCCCAACGCCCGGAGACTCGGCATCCACCGCCAAGGCTCCAGCCGCCACGCCCGAGCCTGCGCTTGCCGAGGCGAAGCAAGCGCAGGGCGCCTCGAGTTGGATGCCATTGATCGAGCAACCTTGGTTCCTCGCGGCAAACGCGGGAGCCGCCTTGGTTTGGATGGCGCTTCTTGCTGCCGGACTCCTCCGCCTCTCGGCAAACTCTCCCGCCGGCACCAAGCGCCGCCGTCGCCGGATGCTGGAAGAGCGCCTCGCCAAGTTGGAGGGGGCTGTGGATGCCGATTTTGCGGGTCAAGCCGTTGACATCCTGCATGAGGCATTGCAAACGGCCGATTCCCCGCTGAGCGCAAGCGCGGCGTTGGACGTGTTTGACGAAGACACGGCTTCAGTGCTCCGCGACCTGCTTGCCCGGCATGATGAATCCAAATACGCCCCCGGCGCCGCGAAGCCGGTTGACCGTGACAGTCGCGCTCGCATTTCCGCCGCGTTGAGAAAGACAATCGTATGAGATTCCGACGTCCGTTTTTCCCTGTGTTCGCGATCCTCCTTGCCTCCATGGCGATGGGCCATCTCTCCCGCGCCGATCTGTTGACCGAGGCGAGGGACAGGTTGGCCAACGGCGAGCGCGAAGCCGCCGCCGCGTTGTTCCAGCGCCACCTCGACAGCGCGGCGCCGAGTGCCGCGATCTACTATGAACTCGGCCAACTCCACGAGAGCGCCGACAAATCGGCCGATGCCGCGCTGGACTACAACCGCGCCTTGTTGCTCGATCCGGCATTCACCCCCGCCCGCGAGGCCCTCCAGGCGGCAAACCGCGATCTTGGCATTCCCACGCCGCCACTGGATTGGCGCGACAAGGTCGCCGCCGCTGTGCCGCCGGATGCGTTGACGGCAGGCGGATCGATCGGTTTCTGGGCCGGAGCGTTTCTTCTCCTCGCGCCCCTCTTTCGTGGCAAGAAAAACGGCCGCTTCATCGGAGTCGTTCTTCTCCTGCTCGGTTCCGCCTCATTCCTGCTTGGCTGGGCCACCGACCCCCGCATGCTCCACGCCCGCGAGGTCATGATCCTCAACCCCGGCGGCACCCCGCTCCAACGCACCCCCACCGACGACCCCACTGGAAAAATCACCACCCTCAGCCCCGGCACACTCATCAATGTCCTCGGCACCAGCGGACGCTGGTTCCACGGCCAACTCCCCGGAGGCCAGCAAGGCTGGTTCCTTCAGGAAGGAACCCAACCCCTCCTCCCCGCACACCCGCAACCCGTCGCCGCGCGCCGGTAGAGGGCGTCTTTTGACCCGGAGGGCCATGCTGTGACCGATGGAGCGCGAGGATTCCATGGGCGAGGCTCAAAAGGCGTCCAATAGAAACGCCGCCACAAGCGGGTGCTTGTGGCGGCGGTCTATCAGTGTCCGGGGTTGAGTTGTGCTATGCTCCGTTGCGGAGTATGGCGAGTTCTTCGCGGAGTTCCTGGATTCTCAAGCGGAGTTGTTCTTTTTTGAAGCGGTTCACGGATTTGAGGCGTTTTTTCAGGTTGCCGATGCGTTTTTTGAGCTTCTTGATTTCGCGTTTCCTTTCTTGTGCGGTGAGTTGCTGCTGCGGGTCGGAATTTCCGCCCGGATTCACCACCTGTGGGCTGGGGAAGGCGGTGAGGTAGATGCCGGCCATGCTTTCCTCGGAATCCTCGGCGAGCATGGAGGCGGTGACGGCGAGCCATGGACCGCGGAAGGATTCGCGTTCGATCGCGAGGGTGCTGATCAGCGAACCCTCCGGGGCGTCGGGATCGAGGGCTTGGCCTTCGAGCGTGGTGTCGAGCAGGCCGACGACTTCGGCGGAGTTGCCGGCATAGATGCCGTCCACTGGATTGAGGTAGCTGTTTTCCATGGGATCGATCTCGCCTTGGCGGGCCTTGAAGGCGGCGAGGAAGGTGCCGTTCACATCGCGTGACACGGAGGCAAATGCCGAGGAGCGCCAGCGCGGAAGCTCGCCATCGTCGCTTTCATCCTCGCTGCCGCCGACTCCCGGAGGTTTTCCGGAGAAGTTCCAGAAGAGGAAATCGGAGAAGTTCTCGTCGGTGCGGGCGACCTTGGTGATCGTGCCGGTCTCGGTGTCCGCGACGAAGATGCCTTGGTTCACGGGAATCTCGACGGGGAAGTTGTCTCCCACGAAATCGCGGCAATACGCGAGCAGGTCGGCATTTCCGTCCTCGGGGCAATCGAGCCAGAGCGTCTTGGTTTCCTCTCCCCAGGCGGCCCAGAAGGCGACGAAGCGTCCGTCGAAGGAGAGAGCCTCGCCGAAGCGGTTGAATGTCTGGCCTTCCTCGTCAGGAACGGGGTCTCCGATGCCGGCAACGACAGTGAGATCCGGCGTGGGGGTCAGCGGGGCGAGGTAGATGCCGCCTTGCGTGGGTGTTTCCTCGTTGTCGAGTCCGAGGAAGACCATGCGCGAACCCGAGGCGCTGGGCGGGGCGGTGGAACCGAATGGCAGTGCCTCTTGGCCCTCGGGGGGATTCGGCACCATGGTGGAGGTATTGGCGATGAGTTGCACGGCGTCCGTGCCGTTGGTCGCCCGGTAGAAGACGCCTGTTTTTCCGGTGTCGTCCTCGGTGTAGTTGGCTTTGAAGACGATCACATTGCCATCGGCCACGGCGGGCGAGCCGGGGAAGACATCGAATCGAGTCCCCTCGACCGCGCCGGGAACCTGCCAGTAGGGAAAGTAGTCCACGCCTTCGGTGGCTCCCTCGCCCGCTGGAACGGCGCCGAGGAGGTTGACGCCGGTTTTGAGCCCGGTGCCGGAATCCAGGAAGATGCCGTTGGTGCCGATGCGGGTTTCGCTTTCACCGTCGGAGTAATTCCACACCGGTTCCGAATTTCCCCGCGTGGCCACGGTGCCTCCGGTTTCCGAGATTCTCGGAATGGACGGAAACTCGTTGAAGATGGCCATGGTGTTGTTCGGCGACGGCACCTCGGTGGTGCGGTCGGCAATGACTTGGAGCGGTCCGCCGGTTTTTATGTTCTTGAGGTAAATCCCGCTTTGGACCTCCGGCCCTTTGCTCCTAGCACGGAAGACGAGGACGCCGTCCTTGCTGATCGAAGGTTGGTTGTAGCTGTTGAATTGTTTCCCGTCGGAGTCCGGCAATGTGTCCAGATTGTGGACGGCTTTTTGCCAGGCGAAGCCTCCGGGGATGGGTGCCGGCGATTGTGCGAAGGCCTGAATGCCGGTGGCGAGCAGAGCGAACGCTCCGGCGAGCAGTGCCTTGGTGGTCCCCGCCATGGCGGGGCTGTGGTGGTGTTGTGGATATGGTTTCATAGTTTGCGGCATGAATGCCGGTTGCACCATTCGCCGTCTGGATCATGCCTCTCAATCGGGTGATCGCCCCAAGGCGGCGGGGAGTTGGGTCTTTCGGGGGGGATTTTATTGGCAAGGCGAACGCCGAAGCCGATGATCCAAGGAAATCCAATCCACCTCGCCAGCCATGAAAAAAATCCACCATCTGTTTCTCGCTTATCTCGCGTGCGCGTGCCTGCCGCTCTCCGCGCAACAATCATTGCAAATCGTCAATGATGCCGCGCCTGTCTGGAGCGATGAGGAGGTCTACCTTCTCTTCACTGCGAATCCCGCCAGCGTCACCGCGAACGGTAGCACGATCTCGGGGTTGAGGGACGGATCACTGCCGATCGGAACGGTTGGCAACGCCACGAGTTCCAACGGGTCGACTCTGGTTTCCCAGTCCTTCACCACCCCGCCGCGCACGCTTCCGAAGCCGCCGTTTCCAATCCAATTCCTGAGCGGGAACAATTCCCACCCTGTCGGCAACGCCACGGCGGCGCCGGTTTTCGATGTCAGCGCCTACGATTCGGGCACCGGCACGTTCACCGTGAATGGGACGTTGCTGCCGATGGGCACGACCGACCAGTTTGTCGTTGGCGCGTATTCCCAGAAGCTCTCCACATTTCCCGTGGGCGGGAATCTGACATCCAGCCTCTCAGGGCGCTCGCAGCGCATTTATGAGGTCGAACTGGGCGCCAATTTCGCCTCCGGCGTGGTTTTTGTGTCCTACGGCGCGCCGTTGACCTACACCACCGCGTCCCCGTCGCCCTCGCACACGAAAACGTTGTTTCAAATCTTCGAAGTCACCACGGCGAATGGCGCGGGAGACACGACATCCGACCTCACGTATATCGATGCCTACGGGTTCCCGCTTCAAATCGAGAGCATCGACGATGGAAGCGGCAATGCTGTTGATCGTCGCACTTTTTACTTCAGCGGAAACACCGTCGCCGCGGATCTGAACGAGATCGGCACGTTGACCACAAACTCCACGGTTCTGCGTCTTGGTCCCGGCCAGTTCGCCGCAGCCAATGGCGGAAATCCCAGCCCGTTTCCGAGTTTCTCGGACTACCTGCAATCCGTCGTCAGCGCGAACAAGACCCAGGTCATCGCGGGCACACAGGCGTTTGGAACCCCCAACCCCGGCACCGTCTACGGTGTGACAGTGGTCGGGAACTACACCCAGACGTATTCCTACGACGCGGCGCTTTCCGCCACCGGAGGCGGAAATTTCACCTACACCCTCACTCCCAAAGGCACGAACAGGATCACGGGCGATGTGCCTCCGTATTTCCCTCCCATCGACGATGTCACCTCGCTGACCGTCAGCCTCCCGGCGGATTCGCTGAACGAAACCATTTATGGGTGCACGCTCACCAGCGATTCCTTCCAGGTTCATGTGACCGGCAACCGGTCGCTTGTGCCGACGACATTTTCGGGAAATTTCGCCGTCTCGAGTTACTCGGGAAACTCGATCCACTCCACGGATTCCAGCCTGACACAGCTTGCGGTGGCGCAACTTGGCGGCACATGGCTGCGGTTTCTCACTGGAAATCTGGCGTCCCAAGCGCCGGTGGCGATCAATACAGGCTTGCTCTCCAATGGCACCGCCACGATCGAGTTGACCGCCGCACTGCCGACCGCGCCCCACGCAGGCGACCATTTTGAAGTTCTCTTCCAGGTCGACAGCCCGTCGAACACCGTCAACGGGTTTCAAACCACCCAACTCGGCTCGGCGAATCTCAACTTTATCACGGGAAACATCACGTTCGTGCAGTGCAATGCCAATAGCTCGAACAATACCGGGGAGACCGTGGCCATCGCCTCGGTGGATTCTGTGGGCAATGTGCAGTTGCAGAAACCGCTCAAGAGCGCGCCGGTGGCAGGCGATATCTTCCGCATCGAGGTGGCAGCCGATGATGTGCAGACGCAGCTTTACACCAACAGCGGCTTCGCATGGGTCGCGGCGGATGTGCTCTCCGCGTTGAATCTCGGTTTCATTGGCGGCACGGCCGGCGACTCGAGCGCCGAGTGGTTCGGGCAATTTCCTCAGAAGTTCCCCTACGGCCTCGCCCGCTCAACTCCCGACGACGGCTATTACAACCCCTGGGGCGCGTATTTCTACAATGCATCCGACGGCTACGCCTTCGCCTTCAGCGATCGCATCGAGCCCGGTCCTCTCCTCTCCACGTCGCCCGGCAACCAGACCTTGCGCCTGACGATCCTGCCCCGAGACCAGATCGACGCGCCGCTTGTCACCGCCACCACGACGAATTCCTCGATGAGTCTCGAGTGGGATCCCGAAGTCGGTGTGGTGTATCACGTGGAGACGTTGCCGGGGTTGCCGGCGGGCGGAAATGTCACGGTGCATCCCGGCAAAGGCACAGCATTGGTCAGTGGACTTCCACCCGGCACGCCGTTTGAGATTTCCGTGTTCGGGACCAAGGGGAACCAGGCCTCCTACACTCTTCCCCAGATTTTCAGCACCGGAGGCAACGCCGTGGCGGTCACTGGAACGAAGTTTTTCCAAATTCAACTCATCTGGGCCGGCGGCGCCAGCGTGCCCCTCGACTACAGCCGCTACAACGTGCTGCTCAACGGGCGCGAACTTGATTTCACCGGAGACTACGCGAGCGCCACAGCCAACCCGATCCAAGTCTCCGGAGGCAACGGCACCAACCTGTATGTGATGGATGTCATCGACACCCTGAGCGGGAACCAGACTGTCATGAAATCCGTGTTGGAGATGACGCTCTCCGGTGTCACCTACAACGCCACAACCGGGGGCAGTTTCAAGGTCGATGGATCGCCTGTTGTTCTTGGGTCTGATGGTGCCGTGCAGTTGAACGGATCCACCATCGCCCCGCAGACCTACGACATTCCGCCCGGCGGGTTGAGTCCGCTTGTGGTCGCAATCAACTTCGCCCCCGTGGCCACAAAGCAATTCGCTCCAGTCGTGCTTCCAATCCACAGCCCAACCCCCGCACCGGCCCCGACTCCAAACGGCGGAGGCGGGCAGGAAGTCGACAAGCCAAAGAAAGACGCCAAAAAAGGAAAAGCGTCCAAAAAGGAAAAGAGGGAAAAGCGGCAGAAGAAAAAAGCCGCAGCCAAAAAGAAAAAAGCTGAACGCTTGCAAAAGAAGGCCGCCAACAAAAAGCCAAACAAAGGCAAAAAGTCCCGAGGCAAGAAAGCCTGACTCGGACCCTTCGTGTGGCGAAGCGCGGGGGTGGTCGTTCCGGAGTTGAAAAAAATCGCGACGAGCTGAAAAAAAGACTTGCCACTGGGAAATCCCTCGATAATTTGCGACTCGTTCTGGGGGGAACAACAGCCCGTTGCGACAATCGTCGCGACGGGCTGTAACTTTTTGGGGATGTCGCACGCGGGAAGTTTTCCCGCCGTGAAAAACCTCTTCATTGGCTGCTGCGGGGTGCATAGTTTCCGGCGAGATGCATTTGAACGAAGCTGTCCGATACCTCGATGAACTCCTGCAAACATCGGCGGTGGGCGATTATCCGCAGGCGAAAAACGGGTTGCAGGTGGGGAATTCCGGCGGCTTGTCGCGGATCGGGGCGGCGGTGGATGCGACCGAGGCGGTGATCCGCGATGCAGTGGATGCCGGTGTGGATTTTCTGGTGGTGCATCACGGGCTCTTCTGGAGCGGCTTGGCTCCCGTGACCGGGGCGAACTACAGGAAGATGCGGTTGCTCATGGAGGCGGACATGGCTGTCTACAGTTCGCATCTGCCGCTCGACATTCATCCGCAGGTCGGGAACAACGCGCTGCTGGCGGCGGCGGTGGGGCTCGAGGGCGGGCAACCGTTTTTTGAGACGTTCGGCCAGCGGATCGGGTTGCTGTTCGACGCCGAGATGAACCGCGAGGTGTTGAGGGACCACTTGGAGAGGGCGGTGGGCGGTTCGGTGCATTTAGCGCCCGGAGGGCCGGTGGTGGCGCGCAAGATCGGTGTGGTGACCGGCGGTGCGGGAGGCGAAATCGTGAAAGCGGCTGCGGCCGGGGTCGACACGTTCATCACGGGCGAGGGGCCGCATTGGTCCTACACGGCGGCGGAGGAGGCGGGAGTGAATTTGTTTTATGCCGGGCACTACGCCACCGAGACGTTCGGGGTGAAGGCGCTTGCGGAGTTGCTGGCCAGGAAGTTCGCGCTCCCGTGGCAGTTTATCGACCACCCGACCGGGTTGTAGGTGTCGATTTTTTTGCATGCATCGAGGCAGTTTTTTTGATCCATCCCGCAACCTGTTGCAGGAGAGTTGCTCGATTGAGGTGGTGCGGGAATTGCTTCTGCCCGCAGGCCAGCAGTGCGGGGACTTTTTCCTCGCAGGAACCAGCGTGCCAAATAAAACCAAGCATCCGATTTTATGAAAAAGACGAAAACCGCCGACGAGGCCTTTGCCCAGGAAATCCTCCACCAGTTGAAGTTCGGGCTCGCCCGCGATTCCATGAACGCCTCCAAGCGCGAGTGGTGGATCGCGACGTCGAAGGCTGTGCAGAACAAGGTGATCGAGCGCATGATGAAAACCCTCGCCGTGCACAACGAGGCGAATGTGAAGCGGGTGTATTATCTTTCCATGGAGTTCCTGATGGGGCGGCTTTTTGTGAACAACATGATTTGCGCCGGGGTGCTCAAGGAGGTCACGGAGGCGCTCGAAAGCCTCGGCCACACGCTCGACGAGGTGCGGAACGAGGAATACGACATGGCGCTCGGCAACGGTGGTCTGGGGCGGCTTGCCGCGTGTTTCCTCGACTCGCTCGCCACGCTCGACCTGCCGGCGGTGGGCTACGGCATCCACTACGAATACGGTCTATTCAAGCAGGAGTTCCGCAACGGTCACCAGGTCGAGTTGCCCGATGCATGGGTTCAGTTCGGCTCGCCGTGGGAAATCATCCGCCCCCAATACATGACGGAAATTCCTCTCTACGGGCACATCGAGACGCTCGCGACCTCGGACGGGCGCACGCGTTCGGAGTGGGTCGACTGCAAGAAGATGATCGGGGTGCCGTATGACATCCCGATCCCCGGCTACGGCACGGAGACGGTCAACTTCCTCCGTCTGTGGGAATCGAGGGCATCGGAGGAATTCGATTTCGAGGCATTCAACCGCGGGGGCTACGAGCAGGCCGTGCACGAGAAAAACGTGGCGGAGACGGTCAGCAAGGTTCTTTACCCGAACGACAGCACCGAGGCCGGCAAGGAGTTGCGCCTTGTGCAGCAGTATTTCTTCGTGGCGTGCTCGCTCAAGGACATCATTCGCCGCTACAAAACAAGCAACACGTCGTGGGATAATTTCCATGAAAAGGTGGCGATCCAGCTCAACGACACGCACCCCGCGATCGCGATCGCGGAACTCCAGCGCACACTGCACGACGATCATGGTCTGTCGTGGGAGGATGCATGGGCCGTCGTTACCAAGACCTTCGCCTACACGAACCACACGTTGCTTCCCGAGGCGCTTGAGAAATGGAGTGTGGGCCTGTTCCGCAAGGTGCTGCCGCGGCATTTGGAGATCATTTTCGAAATCAACAAGCGCTTTCTCGAGGAGGTCCAGGCCAAGTGGCCCGGCGACATGGGCCGGGTGCGTGCCTTGTCATTGATCGAGGAGGGGCAGGTGCAAATGGTCCGCATGGCCCATCTGAGCGTGGTGGGAAGCCATTCGGTGAACGGTGTTGCCGCGCTGCACACCAAGCTGCTCAAGAAGGAACTTTTCCCCGACTTCGACGCCATGTATCCCGGCAAGTTCAACAACAAGACGAACGGCATCACGCCGCGCCGGTGGTTGCTCGCATGCAACCCGCGCCTCTCGGACCTGATCGCCTCGAGGATCGGGCATGGCTGGGAACGCGATCTGGACAAGCTGCGCAAGCTCGAGCCGTATGCCGAGGATGCCGAATTCCGCGAGGAGTTCATGGCCGTGAAGCTCGCCAACAAGAAGCGGTTGGCCGGTTATATCGCAGACGAATGCGGGATCGAGGTGGATCCGGCGGCGATGTTCGACGTGCAAATCAAGCGTCTGCACGAATACAAGCGCCAGCATTTGAACCTGCTTCACATCCTCGCGCTCTACCGCCGCCTGTTGCAGAACCCCGACCTCGATATCGCGCCGCGCGTGTTCATTTTCGCTGCCAAGGCGGCCCCCGGCTACGACATGGCGAAGTTGATCATCAAGGCCATCAACTCCGTCGGGGCGAAGATCAACGCCGACGATCGGATCAAAGGAAAGCTGAAGGTTGCGTTCATGCCGAACTACCGCGTGTCGCTGGCCCAGCGCATCGTGCCCGCGGCGGACCTCTCCGAGCAAATTTCGACCGCCGGCAAGGAGGCCTCGGGCACCGGAAACATGAAGCTCGCCCTGAATGGCGCGCTGACGATCGGCACGCTCGATGGCGCGAATGTGGAAATCCACGAGGAGGTTGGTGACGAAAACATTTTCATCTTCGGAAACACGGTCGAGGAGGTTCGCGAACTCACGGCGGCGGGCTACAATCCCGCCGACTACTACAACGCCAATCCGGAATTGGCGGCGGTGATCGACTGGTTGGCGTCGGATGATTTCACCGGCGACGAGGGCCACGACGTCCTCACGCCGCTCCGCGACAACCTCCTTTACCACGATCCCTTCCTCTGCCTCGCCGACTTCGAGTCGTATTGCGCCACACAGGACAAAGTGTCCGTGGCCTTCCGGGACAAGCCGCGCTGGGCGAAAATGGCGATCCACAACACCGCGCGGGTTGGCAAATTTTCCAGCGACCGGACGATTGCCGAATACGCAAAGGAGATTTGGAAGTTGCCATCGGTGAAGGTGAAATAGCCGCTTGATCTCACGCCTCAAATCCGAGGTGAGATTCGAGGTGATTCCCGCCCGGTCAAAAAACCTTTGGCCGGGCGGTGATTTTGCTTATTGTTGCTTTGCTTCCTCCCTGGAGCATTCTACTTACTGAACTGGAGGAAATTTTATCGATATCACGCTACAGCTGGAATCGATCCTGAAAGCCGAAAAGAGGGAAAATCTTCTCAAAAACTTTTTGGACGAGGGGGTTGATGATGCGGTGCTCGGTTACCTGACCGATGCCGATCTGAAGGATATCGGTGTCAGTCGCATCGGTGACCGCCGCCGCTTGTTGGCGGCCTTTGCAAAACTCGCGCAGGAGGATGGATTCCGGGTCGCCACGCCCATGCCCAAGGCCAGCGCGACAAATCCCCACATCAACAGCATCGGCATGGCCTTCGTGCCGATCCCGAGATTCCAGACCATCGTCGGCGTGTATCCAATCAAGGTCGCCGAATACAAGTCCTACTGTCAGGAAAAGGGCACGCCATTTCCCGATCAGGCAAACCCGACAGCGGAGAACCATCCGGTGGTGAATGTCACATGGCACGAATGCATCGACTACTGCCTGTGGTTGACCGCCAAGGAACGCGACGCCGAGTTGATCGGTGACGATCAGTTTTACCGGTTGCTGACCGATCTCGAGTGGAGTTCGGCGATCGGCCTGCCGAACGAAAGCGAGGACACGCCCGCCGAGCGCAGCAAGCAAAAGCCCGGCTATCCGTGGGGACCGGCCTACCCGCCCAGAAAAGGCGTTGGCAACTACCACCCTTCGCTCAAGTGCGACGATTTCGATTTCACGTCCCCTGTCGATGCCTTTCCACCGAACGAGCGCGGCATTTACGACTTGAGCGGAAATGTCTGGGAGTGGTGCATGGACAACTTCAACACCTCCCGCACCTACCACACCCTCCGTGGCGGGGCTTGGGATTTCTACGGAAGTGGACTCATGTCGTCCGCCCGCAACGCCAACGACCCCTTCGGCAAGGGAACAAGCGTCGGTTTCCGCATCGCGCTGGCGATGCAGGACACGTTCACCAAGAAAAAATAAAAGCAACCGCCCTGCGTTTTGGGCAGTAGCGGAACGTTGAAAACGTTTCGAGGGCAGTTGGCGGTCGAAAGCCGTTCCGGCTTCCGCTACGGG
>CAZRLX010000018.1:17678-26538 GCA_964601115.1 uncultured Chthoniobacter sp.
GAAAACGTTTCGAGGGCAGTTGGCGGTCGAAAGCCGTTCCGGCTTCCGCTACGGGGATTTTTTATTCCGATTTCTGAACCCACTCACGGAGGCCGTTGTCATTTTCGACTTCGATCCACTCGTCCTTGAAAGCCATTTTTTGAGCCACGGCGGCCTGCTTTTTCTGAATGTCCGTGAGTGGCACCTTGAGTCTGGAGGCCTCGGCTTTCATGAGCGCCATGCGGTCTGCGTTTTCCGATCCCACCGTGGCTCTGGCCCAATCGCCGTAATCGCCCGGCGGATCGACGCGGAGCGACAGAAGTCCGTCGCCGCCCTCGCCGACGACTCGGGAGTTTTTCAAGGTCTGAACCTCTGCCATGCGGTTGCGGCGCGCGGTGGAGGGGTCCGCCGCCGGTTTGGCGGTGACCGTTTTTTCGGTTTGCTCTCCGGAGTGCTGATACACATCGATTCGCATGTCGATTTCCACCTTCACGGGTTCCGGGGTGGAAAGGTTGACTGTCGGCGCGGCACAGGAGGAAAGAAGAAGAGCCGTCGCGATCGGGGTGAGGTGGTTTTTCATGGTGACAGGGTCTCGCCGGGCGGGTTCGACGGGGAACCGTCGGCATGGAGATTGATGGTGAATTTGCGGGAACCGAGGGGGCCTTGCAACTTCAAGTCGAACACGCCTTGCCCGCCGGCGAAGGACAATGCACCTCCGCCGCTGTCGTAGTCGAAATCGCGCAGGTTCTCGAGGGCCACGCGCATGGCGCTCTTCTTGAGGCCCGACCATTCCTCTGGAATGCGCGCCAGCAGGTCGTCGATCTTCCCGATTTCCATGCGGCCGGGTTTGGGTGCGCTGTAGGTTCCCGCAATCCGGTCGATCTCGCGGGCGCGGGCGTTTGTTTGGAGCACAACATCCAGCGGCCCGCTCATGCTGAAATTCTCGGGCGCGATGACATCTGTGAGGCTCTTGAGGTCGATCGCCGTGCCACTGAACCAACCGATCCACGGCGAGGCATCCTCGAAGAAAAAGCTCAGGCCGCCGCCGATGATGCCAGAGTAGATCAAGCCGCCGAATTTCGCATGGATGCCGCTTCGGTCGAAGGTCGCGGAGACCCACGCGTCCTCGGCGACATATTGGCGCCAGCGCAATTTGGAGATTCCCACGGTGCCGACGATGTTTTCGACGCCATTGTCCGGCGGGTAGGAAAACAGCAGTTCTCCGGGCTTGGTCTCGACCTCGATCTGGTAGGCGGGGAACTTGTATTCGTGCGCCGGGATTTCGAGGCCGCCTTTCAAGGAGAGCGAGGCCAGGTCGTCCAGCGAGACATTTTCGGCGGTGGTGTGGAAATTCAGCGGCAAGCCGTATTGCCGTCCACCCGCGCCTCCCACAACGAGGCTGCCAAAGGCCACCTCGAGCCGCCGGATTTTCCAGCCCGGCCCGGCGCCGCTTTTCATATCGCCTCCGAAGCGATTGCGTGCCTTTTCCATGTAGAGAAACAAGTCCTCCCCGACATGGACGACGGGGTGCAGGATTTTCACCTCCTCAAGCTCCGAGCGAAGGATGCCGGCCAATGTGAACCCGAGGAACACGCTTCGCAGCGTCAGCACGTGCGTGAACGGATCGATGGGGGAGGGAACGAGGATGTCGGCGAGTTCGACGGTCTGTATCGTTCCGCCGAGTTCCCTCGTCATCTCCGCGGGCGAGAGGTCGGCGAGACGGGTATTGATGTAAAACGTGGCATCGCCGGAATCCTGCCACGCGTTGTTTCCGAGAAACGCTTTCAGCCCACTGATTCCAACAGAGCCGATCCTCCACATGGCGGCAGCTCCTCCGGCATCGCCCTGTGGAGGAATCTTTCCAGTGGCTGCTGTCAGTTGCGCCAGAGCGGATCCCAAGGCGAGCATGCCGCCTTTGACATCCAGCGAGCGCAACTCGAATTTTTGGAACATCTCGACCGGCGCACCCGAGATTCTTGCAAGGTCGAGCACGAGAAACGGCAGGTCGGCTCCCGCGGAGGAAGCCTGCACGTCCCACAAGAGCAACTCCACCGGATCGGTTTTCGCCGGGCTGAAATCCGACCAATCCATACAGAAGTTCGCTTGCACCGTTGGCATGTCAGCCCCCTCGTAGATGACTTGTCCGAAATCGCACACGATGCGGCGAATTTTCAGCGGCGCGCCACCCTCCTCCATTTCCGGCAGGACGCCCGACCAGCCTGGAGAGATGCGCACCAGCGGGTTTTCCAAGCGCAGTTCGCCGATCTGCCGGCGGGCGATGTCCTCGAAGTTGAAGGCTGCCCTCCCCCGCTCGAGGCGCACCAATTCACGGCCGGTCACAGGATCGGCGATCACGAGGTTGGAAAACACCAACTCACCCGGGACGTCCATTCGCACGTTCTGCACATCGACCTGCGCACCTGGCATGGATGTTTTCAACGCTTGCCTGGCGACCGGAGTGAGGTCCACTGAGGACAACCAATACAGCCCCGCGCCAGTCGCAACGATCAACGCCGCGGCGGCGGCCAGCACCCAATACGGCGGGAACAGCCTCTTCGCCCTCGGCAGATGCTCAGCCATGCCGACCCTACCGCTGGCGTGCGCGGGAGACTTCCTCGAAGAGGTCGACGATGCCGTCGTCCACCCTCAGGTCGATCAGCCTCCACTCGCCGCCGCTGCGGTAGAAATAAAACCGCCAGCGCAGGGGGCTGTCCTCATTCAGTGACACGCAGGTCTGCCGGTGCAGCGCCTTGCCGACGCTCATCGAGTCCACCACCTCGTAGCCTGTGACTGGTCCGAAATTGTCGATTGCGGCCTGCGTGCGCTCCTTGAATTCCTTCGCGCTCTCGGGGCGGCCGGGGATGTTGATGATCTTCGACAAATCCGCATATGCCTCGTCCAGCTTCCCCTCCTTGAGAAACGCAAAAAACCGGTCAATCGTGGCTGCAGGGCCTTTGGCGGTGGCATCTTCCGGGGCGGCTTGCGGGGAAGTTGGGAAGACCAGACGTTTCTTCCCCTCCTGTGCGCCGAGGGAGGCAGCGGAAAGCAACAGGGCGAGCGCAATGGAATGGAATCTCATGGGCAAGAGATGATGTCTTTTCGCGGACGGCGCAAGGCCCGCCTCAACGCTCCACAAATTTCTCCACCCGCTCCATGGTGTCCCTGAGCGCTTTGTATCCGAAGTGGCCCTGCCGTGAGCGCAGCAATTTCGCGCCGCTCCAGCGCGTCACAAGTTCCTCGAGATCGGTGATCGGCGAGATTCGGTCATAGACGCCGCCGGTGACCACGATGGAGGCCGGATCGCAGAGCGGGATGCCGTGGAGCGGCGAGCCGAGATGCTCAAGTTGGCGCGTGTTGCCCGGCAGGTGGCCCTTCGCCCGCAACGCGCGCCGCATCACAGCGGAGCCGGGGCTTTCCCACACCGCCTTTTCGGTGTTCACAATCGGTTGGACCAGGGCGAGAAACCGGAAGTCCGGCTCCAAAAACGACAGCAGCGCGCCATTCCAGCCCCCGTAGCTCGTCCCCAGCAATCCAAACTCCCGCGTGCCGCGCTCCCGCAGCAGGTTCATTAACTGCCGGAGTTCGACCACCGTCTGCCGGATTCCCTCGGCGTTGCGCACAAGGTTCGCGGTGACGGCCAACTCGCCATTCATCGTTCGCGCGGGCGTGCGCGAGTAGTGATAAGGCAGGTGGGGAAAGACAACGCTCCACCCGCGGGCGTTGAACCACGCCGCAAGCCGGCGGTAGCCGATATCGCTCGCGCTCATCAATGCATGGAGGATCAACACGGTCGGCGCGCCGGTTTTCTCCGCCGGATAGTGCCGCACATGCACACGATCGTTCTCCGGGTGTCCACTCGGCCTGGGGCTTTCCCACTCGATCCACCCGTCGCCGAAAACCGGGTTCCTTACAGGTGGCATCTGAAAAAACTCCTCGCGCTCCATCGAGGCGCACTGCGCGAGGTAGTCATCCAACGCGTCCAGGGTGCATGTGTCGGCACGCCGCCGCCATTGGATGAGATGCATCATGTTGCACATCGCCCCGTCGATCACCCACGCAAGCGAGCGCTCGTAAAGGCCGTTCATGGTTCCCGCATTCGCTCCTGCGGGGAGTGGGGGAGATCGTCCTCCGTGAGCCCATAGTCGGCCATCAAACGATCCTTCAGCGCGATCAATGCCGCCGCGGTGTCGTCACGCAAGCGTCCACGCGCTGCTCCACGCCCGGCTCCCGCGAGCGGTTCCACTGGTTCGCCCACGGCGATGTAAACCCTCGCCCGCCGCCAAGGACGCCAATTTCTCGCGTTGTAAAGCCGCTCGCTGCCGAGAATCACGACCGGCACGACCGGGCAACCGGCCTTTGCCGCCAGCAGAAACGCGCCCTCGCGCATTTCCGCCCCCGAGAGGATCGAGCGCACCCCGTCGCGGATGCCCCCCTCGGGAAACACGCCGATCATTCGTCCCAGTTCCAGCCTCCTGAGCGCATGCCGCAGCGCCGTGCGGTCATCGCCGGTCCTGTCCACGGGAATCACATCCAGCCAGGTGAACGCCGCGCGCGACCACGACGCGCCGAACAACTCCGCCATCGCGATCCAATCGATCTTCCGTGGCAGCCATCCACTTAAAAACGGCGGGTCGAAGTGGCTGATATGGTTCGACACCATGACGCACGCCCTCTTCGGGATTGGCGCATAGATGCGCAGTGTGGTGCGCGATCCCAAATACAGGAACCAGCGGAGGCCGGTGACCACCACGTGGTAGAACACCCTGTGGAACGCGGCGCGGAACATGGCGTCTACGATGCAGGCTGGGTGAAATACCGCTCCTGCTTCGCGCTGATCGGGCGGCCGAGTTTTTTCAACACCAGCATCATGTCCTCCCAGACCTTGCGCTTTTCGGTGATCGACTGGTTTCTGAGCAGGTAGGCGGGATGGTAGGTCACCATGACGGGAACCTCTCCGAAGGCCAGCCACGCGCCGCGCAGTTCCCGCATCGGCCGTGTCTCGCCCAGCAACCCCTCGGCCGCCGTTGCGCCAAGCGCGACGATCGCCTTGGGTTGGACCAGTCCGATCTGCTCGCGCAGCCACGGCAGGCAGGTCGCCATTTCCGCCGGACGCGGCTTGCGGTTCCCCGACTCCCCGTCGGGCATGTCGGGGCGGCATTTCAGCACATTTGCGATAAAAATATCGTCCCTCGTGAACCCCATCGCCTCGATGATCTTCGTCAGCAACTGGCCGGCCCTGCCGACAAACGGTTCACCTTGCTCGTCCTCGTCCGCCCCTGGCGCCTCGCCGACAAACATGAGGTCCGCCTTGCGATTCCCGACTCCGAAGACCACCTGGGTGCGCGACTTAACCAAATTCTGGCATTTTTCACACCCCTTCACAGCCTTCTCAAGTTCCTCCCATGTCCAGACACGCCGGGGAGCGGCCTCGCCGGCTTCCTGCGGGGGCGCTGACACTCCCTGTGTGGCAACCTCCTTCAGCAACTTTCGCAGGGCCTTGCCCGAGGCGGCGGGAGGCGGTTTGATGCCGTCGCGGATTTCCTCAAGCATGGGGAGGGTTTGTGCGAGGGCCTGATGGAAAACATCGCTCATGGGCGCAGGGAAGTAGCAGAGGGTGCCGGATCGGGCCAGATTTTGCTGAGGCGGCGAGGAATTTTGTTTCACCGCCACCGCCCGCCCGCCATAGTCACGCCACCATTTATCCCATCATGGCAAAATCCGACGACACCACCGACAAAGCCCAGGCCGCGCGCCTCAAGAATCTCGACCTCGCCCTCCAGCAAATCGAAAAAGACTACGGCAGCGAGGCGATCCGCCGCCTTGGCGACGCCACCGTCTCCCAAGTCGAAAGCATCCCGACCGGCAATATCATGATCGACCGCGCTCTTGGCGTGGGCGGGTTTCCGCGCGGGCGCATCATCGAAATCTACGGCCCGGAAAGCTCCGGCAAAACGACACTCACCCTCACCGCCATCGCTCAGGCCCAGAAGCTCGGCGGTCTTGCGGCGTTCATCGACGTCGAGCACGCGCTCGACCCGAGCTACGCGCGCAAACTCGGAGTGAACCTCGACGAACTCCTCGTCTCCCAGCCCAGCTCGGGCGAGGAGGCCCTCCGCATTTGCGAGACCCTCGTCCGCTCGAATGCCATGGACATCATCGTGCTCGACTCGGTGGCGGCGCTCGTCACGAAATCCGAACTCGAAGGCGAGATCGGCGACGCCGTGGTCGGTGCCCAGGCGCGCCTCATGAGCAATGCCCTCCGCAAGCTCACTTCGTTCATCTCGAAGGCGAACACCATCTGCCTTTTCACCAACCAAATCCGCGAAAAAATCGGCGTCATGTTCGGCAACCCCGAGACGACTCCCGGCGGCAAGGCCCTCAAATTCTACTCGAGCATCCGCATCGACATCCGCCGCATCGGGGCGATCAAAAACGGCGATGGCGGCGTCTCCGGAAACCGCACCAAAATCAAGGTCGTCAAAAACAAGGTCGCCCCGCCCTTCACCGAGGCGGAATTCGACATCATGTATAACGAGGGCATCTCGAACACCGGTTCGCTCCTCGACCTCGCCCTCGAAAAAGGCGTCGTTGAGAAACGCGGTTCCTGGATCAGCTACAAGGGCAACCAGCTCGCCCAAGGCCGCGACGCCGCCAAGGAAGTGCTCAAAACCGACGCGGCCATCTACGCGGATATCGAGGCCGAAGTCCTTGCGCACCTGAACAAGGCGTGAGGTCGCAGCGGAAGGCGCTCGGATTCGCTCGTAGCCGATGCCGAAACGGCGTTCGGTCGCCACGGGTCCTGCCACGCCAACCGTCCTTCGAAACGTTTTCAACGTTCCGCTACGCAGCGCATTCAACGTTCCGCCACCGGGCGTTCGACCGACGCCCGTTCACTTGGCAACCCGCCGGGGCCGCAAAAAATTTGTCCGATCGGACAAAAAAGTTGCGGCCGGGCAGGTGGGGTGTCAGCAGATCGGCGGAACTTTTAGCTTGTAGTCCCGGTCGATGACTTCGGCGGGGAGCGGTTGGCTTTCGGTTTCCGGAATGAGCACCTGAATGTAGGCGGCCCCGTCGTGGTTCTCGATTTTGGAGAGGATGTCTTCGAGTTCGGCAACGGTTCCAACCTTTGCGGTGAGCCAATCTTTGCATCCGAAGGCCTCGGGCAGGAGGTGGTAGTTCAAGCGGGCGATGTCGTCATAGACATGGCCGCGCTCGCTGAAATAATCCTCCACCCCGTAGATATCGTTGTTCAGGACAAAAATGACGGGCTTCAGGCCATAGCGTCCCATGACGCCGATTTCGTTGAGGGTGAGTTGGTGCGATCCGTCGCCGGTGACCATCCAGGTGCGACCGGACTTTTTGGCGAAGCAAACCCCTTGGGTGGCCGGCGTGGCCCAACCGATCGAGCCCCAGAGTCCCTGGCCTTCCGCGCCGACGCCCTTTGGAAGCACCATGGGGTTGAGATGCATCATGCATGTGCCCGTTTCGACGACGAGGGTGTCGCCGGATTTCAGGCACCGTTGGAGGCGGGGGTAGAAATTGGCCGAAGTGATCTTGTCGGTGCCGCTGTCCGGGACAGGGAGAAGCTCGACTTTTTCCGAGACGACTGCCTGCTGGCGTGTCTTCACATTGGCGAGGAGTCCGGCGAGCACATCGTCGATCGCGGTGTTCACGAAGACTTTTGTGCCGATTTGCACGTGGTTGTCCCGAATGGAAATCATGCGGGAATGGTCGAGATTATCCGTGAAGAGGCCCGCGTTGAGTTCGGCCAAAATGATGCCGCCGATGTCGAGCACCAAGTCGGCGCTTTCGACGACCTGTTTCACCGAGGCGGGGGTGGAGTAGTCCCCGTTGTAGAGGCCGAGGAATTGGGGGATCGACTCGTCGAGGGAGCCTTTCTCCGCAGGGGCGATGACAGCGGGAAGGTTGATCTTGGCGATGAGTTCGTGGACCTGGTCGCGGAGGCCGTAGCGGGCGGTGAGCGCGGTCACGATTGCCACAGGATTTTTGGCGTTCTCCAGGCGCGCCAGAATCGAGCCAACGGCGTTTTCAAGTTCTTGAGGAACGCTGTGCTGGCGCTTGATCTCGGCCAAGGGTTTGCCGGTGACCGGGGTGCCCACGACCGGGGAGTAACCCGAAAGCTCGGAAATCGCGATGTAGGCGGGCTTGCTCAGGCGAAGGGCCTCCCGGATGACCCGCTCGAGTTCCTCGATGCAGTTCGTCGGGGTGAGAATGGCGGACACACCCGCTGCCGAGCTGGAGATCGGAACGAAGCGGCTGTAGTTCGTATCGCCGAGGTTGTGGTGGGTGATGAGATTCTGAACTTGGATGCGCTCACTGGGCATGCCGACAAGGTGAAAGACCGGAAGGCGATGGGCCAGGCTTCCCATGACCCCGTTGATGGCGGAAAGCTCTCCGACGCCGTAGGTTGTGGTGAGCAGCGCCGCGCCACGGATGCGCGCGTAGCCATCCGCGCAATACGCGGCATTCAACTCGTTGGCGCAAACAACCCACTCGAGGCCAGGAACCTGCTCGGCGGCGTCATCGATGGAGAACGCGTAATCTCCGGGAACGCCGAAAATCTTGTCGATTCCGAGTTGGGACAGGCGAGCGAGGGTGTATTGTGCAACGGTGGGGTTGGTTGTGCTCATGGATGTGTTTTTTTTGGTTTTGGTTGCGTTGAAAAATGAAGGGTAAGGCTGAACCAAAACGTGAGGGGTGGAGGAGGCAAGAATTTGTTTTCGAATTCGTCGCAAGGCATCAATCCACGCCATGGCTCCGGCAGACAGTCGAGGCTTCGGAAGGGAGGCTGGATTTTCGTGGCGTGGGCCGTATGATCCCGCCGAATGAAATACATTTTTGTGACGGGTGGCGTGGTGAG
>CAZRLX010000018.1:26638-28260 GCA_964601115.1 uncultured Chthoniobacter sp.
GGGCCGTATGATCCCGCCGAATGAAATACATTTTTGTGACGGGTGGCGTGGTGAGTTCGTTGGGAAAAGGCCTTGCGGCGGCTTCGCTCGGCACCCTTCTCGAGCGGCGGGGATTGCGTGTGGTGCTGCAGAAGCTCGACCCGTATCTGAATGTGGATCCGGGGACGATGAACCCGTTTCAGCACGGTGAGGTGTATGTGCTCGCCGACGGCGCCGAGACCGATCTTGATCTCGGCCACTACGAGCGATTCACGAATTGCGTGCTGACGCGCTCGAACAATCTCACGAGCGGCCAGGTCTACGAGACCGTGCTGGCCAAGGAACGGCGCGGAGACTACCTCGGCAAGACGGTGCAGGTGATTCCGCATGTCACCGACGAGATCAAGAACCGCATCCGCGAGGTCGCGGCGCAGTCCGGCGGAGACATCCTGATCACCGAGATTGGCGGAACGACCGGCGACATCGAGGGCCTGCCTTTTTTGGAGGCGATCCGGCAATTCATTCTCGAGGTCGGAGCTGGCAACGCGATCATCATGCACGTGACGCTGGTGCCTTTCATCAAGGCCGCCGGGGAGTTGAAGACCAAGCCCACGCAGCAGAGCATCGCCAAGTTGCGCGAGATCGGCATTCAGCCGCAGGTCTTGATCTGTCGCACCGAGATGCCGCTGGACCAGGACACGCGCGAGAAGTTGTCGCTGTTTTGCAACGTGCCGCTGGACGCCGTGGTCGAGGCGGGGGATGTCGAGCACACGATCTACGAGGCGCCGTTGAATCTGTTCGAGGAGGGCTTGGACGCGACGGTCTGCCGGTTGCTTGGGTTGCAAACGCCGGAGCCCGACCTGACCGATTGGAGGCGCTATGTCGAGCGCGTCGTCGCTCCCAAAAAGCGGGTGCGGATCGCAGTGGTCGGCAAATACATCGAGCTGCAGGACGCCTACAAGAGCATCTACGAATCGCTCACACACGCCGGAGCGTCGCTGGATTGCGGCATCGACATGGTGCTGGTGGACGCCGAGGACATCGAGATGGAGGGGGCGGACAAATACCTGCGCGGGGTTGCGGGGGTGCTTGTTCCCGGCGGGTTCGGCGACCGCGGGGTGGAGGGGAAAATCAAAGCGGTGCGCTATGCCCGCGAGTCGCGCACGCCGTATCTCGGCCTGTGCCTCGGCATGCAGGTGGCGACGATCGAGTTCGCGCGGAATGTGTGCGGTCTGGCGGATGCGAACAGCACGGAGTTCGATCCAGACACGACGAATCCTGTGATCACGATCCTCGAGGAGCAGCGCGACGTGACCGACAAGGGAGCCTCGATGAGGCTTGGCACCTGGAAGACGAAGATTCTCGAAGGCACGCACGCCCACCATGTCTACGGAAAGACCGAGGCCATGGAGCGCCACCGGCACCGCTACGAGTTCAACATGGCCTACCGCGCCGCGTTGGAGGAAAAAGGATTCGTGATCGCCGGCACCTCGCCGGATGGCGATCTGGTGGAGTTGATCGAGTTGAAGGACCACCCGTGGTTCATCGCGTGCCAATACCACCCCGAGTTCCAATCCAAGCCCAACGCGCCGCATCCGCTCTTCCGCGGATTCCTTTCGGCCTCGCTCGCCCATGAGGATTGA
>CAZRLX010000019.1:0-2441 GCA_964601115.1 uncultured Chthoniobacter sp.
CCCGTGCTGGTGCGCAACCTCCTGCGCGAGCACTGGTATCTCTCGTGGTTTGTCCTCGCCGCGTTGTTCGGTGCGGTGGTGAGTTCGCTTGCTTCGATGCTGAATTCGGCATCCACCATTGCCACGATGGACCTTTACGCCAAGGCCACCAAAACAACGGACGGATTGAAGCTGGTGAAAGCCGGTCGTGTGTTTGTCGTGCTTTTTGTGCTGGTGGCGATCCTTGTGGCGCCGAATTTCGACAACCCGAAGCTCGGCGGCATCTTCAAGATCATCCAGGAATTCCAGGGCTTCATCTCGCCCGGCATTTTGGCGATTTTCATTGTCGGATTTTTCATTCCCCGCGCGCCACGTTACGTCGGAGTCATGGGAATCCTGCTGAATGCCGTGGCCTATGGGGCCTTGAAGTGGGGGTTGGGCGACGCGATCGTTTCAGCGGGGCTGTGGTTCGCGCCCTCGATCTCGTTCCTTGACCGAATGGCGATTTGCTTCCTGCTGGTGATGTTGGCTTCGGGGATCGCGACGTTGGTTCACCCGCTTAAGGAACCGGCAAAACTTCCCGTTAACGAGTCGATGCCGCTCGAGCCATCGCGTGTAGCAGCGTTCGGCGGGGTGGGTGTCGTCATTCTCACGGCGGTGCTCTACGTCATCTTTTGGTAGCGGCCATCCGGGCCGCCCTGTCCTGCTTGCGTGGCGGGGGCGCGAGCGGGTAGGGTATGCGCTTCATGCGACGTTGGGCGTTTTGGATTTGTCTGATGCTATTTGTGGCCGGCTTGGCAGCCGTGCCCGGCGGCAAGATGTCCGTGCGTGTGGCGGACGGGTTCGATCTGCCCGTGGGGAAGCCGAACGGCGAGGGTTATTACATGTCGCGAGGGTTTTTGTCCTATCACCCCGGCGAGGATTGGAACGGCGTGCGCGGCGGAAATTCCGATCTCGGGGATCCGGTGTATGTGATCGGAAACGGGTATGTGACCTTCGCGCATGACGCCCGGATGGGGTGGGGGAACGTGGTGATCGTGCGGCATGCGTATGTCGAAAATGGGAAGTTGCAAACGGTGGATTCCATGTATGCGCACCTGGACCGGATCATGGTGCGCAAGGGCCAGCAGGTTCTGCGCGGGCAGCAGATCGGGACGATCGGAACAAACCGGGGGATGTATACCGCGCACCTGCATTACGAGGTTCGGAAAAACCTGTTCATCGGCATCAATCGGTCATCGTTCGCCAGGGACCTGACCAATTACCATCGGCCTGGGCAGTTCATCGCACAGAGGCGCAAGTTGCCAGGGGGAGGAAGGACGACATCGATTCCGATCAATACCTACAAGACCGACGGAGAGGGGTTTGTTTTTCCGGAGTCAGCGGGGAAGAAGAAGGACTCCAAGGCGCCATCCGCAGCGCGCAGCGAGCGCTTCCGTGTGAACCGTTTTGGGGATATGGGGTATTGACGATGCAAGAAATCGATCGGAGCACAGTGGTCGGGAGCCTGTTTTTGATTGCCGGAGGCGGGGATTACCCGCGGTTGGTGATCGAGGGCGCGAGGGCCGCCGGGGTGGGACGGATCGCGATGGCGTTTTTCGAGGGGGAGACCGATCCGGCGCTGTGCGCTGGTGTCGACGAGGTGTATCGGATGAAGGTCGGGCAGATGGGCAAGTTGATCGACGCCGCGCGCAAGAGCGGGGCGGGCGGGGCGATCATGGCCGGTCAGATTGCGCCCGGGCATTTGTTCGATTTGCGGCCTGATTTCAAGGCGTTGGTGATTCTCGCCAAGTTGCGAGAGCGGAACGCCGAGTCGTTGTTCGGCGCTGTCTCCGACGAATTGGAAAAAGTCGGCGTGCCTGTCCTGTCGGCGGTGACATTTTTGGAGAGCCATCTGGCGGTGCAGGGTCCGATCGCCGGGCCGGCATTGAAGCCGAGGAATCTTGCGGATTTGGAATTTGGGCACCGCATCGCTAAGGAGACCAGTCGGTTGGATATCGGCCAGACGGTCGTGGTGAAAAACGGCACGGTGCTCGCGGTCGAGGCGTTCGAGGGAACGAACGAGGCGATCCGTCGCGGCGGCAAGCTCGGGCGGGGCGGAGCGACGCTTGTCAAGGTCTCCAAGCCCGGGCAGGACATGCGATTCGATGTGCCGGTGGTCGGCGAGCGGACCCTTGAGGTGGCCGCCGAATCGGGGATCAAAACAATCGGTGTCGAGGCCGGGAGAACGCTTCTGCTCGACAAGCCCCGCGTGTGCGCCGCCGCAAAGAACCTTGGGATTTCCCTTCACGGATTATGAACACATTGCGAACCGGAGTTGTCGGCGTTGGGCACATGGGGGCGAACCACGCCCGGATTTACAGCGAGTTGCCCGGGAGCAGGCTGACCGCGGTCTATGACACCAATGCCGAGGCCGCCGCGGCCGCTGCGAAAAAATTCGGCTGCTCCGCCGCGCGCTCGCT
>CAZRLX010000019.1:2541-28183 GCA_964601115.1 uncultured Chthoniobacter sp.
TTGAACAATCCGCGCTTTCTGGAGGTGACGCGCTTGTCGCCGTATCCGAACAGGAGCACGGACATCGGAGTCGTGTTGGACCTGATGATCCACGACATCGAGATCATTCTACATCTGGTGCGTTCGCCGCTTGCGGCGATGGATGCGGTCGGGATTCCCGTGCTCGGCAAGGGCGAGGACATCGCCAATGTGCGGTTCCGCTTCGAGAACGGTTGCGTGGCGAATGTGACCTCCAGCCGCATCAGCCAGGAACGTGTGAGGAAAATCCGCGTGTTCCAAGAGGACGCCTACCTGTCGCTCGACTACAAAAACCAGTCCGGCTACCTGCTCCGGTTGGCGCGCGACGACGAGAAGGAAAGCTCCGGGATCGGCAAACTCATCGGCTTGGCGACGGATTCAAAGATCGTGACGGATTTCAGTGGCCGCCGGATTGTGCGCGAGCCGGTCGAGGTGGAAAAGGGCGAGCCGTTGAAGATCGAGTTGGAATCGTTTTTGAAGTGCGCCCGCGAGGGGTTGAAGCCAAAAGTCACCGGCCTTGCCGCAGCCGACGCGCTGGATATCGCGCTTGAGATTACCAAGCGGATTCAAGCGGGCTGAAGAGCGCCCGGGTTTTCAGGATTCGCGGACTGTCAGGAAGGCAGCGGGGTTTCGCCTTGGATGAGGTCCTCGAGGGTTTGGCGCGAGCGGGCGAGGTGGATGGTCGAGCCGTCGACGAGAATCTCCGGGAGCATCGGGCGGGAATTGTAGTTCGAGGACATGACGAACCCGTAGGCACCGGAGCTGAGGATCGCGATGCGGTCGTCGGGATGGAGTTCGGGGATGTCGCGGTCCTGGGCAAAGAAGTCGCCGCTTTCGCAGACCGGGCCAACGATGTCCATTTTTAGTGGGGCGGCGCCTTGGTTCTTGAGCGGAACGATCTCGTGCCAACCTTCGTAGAGGGCCGGGCGGATGAGGTCGTTCATCGCCGCGTCCACGATGGTGAATGTTTTCGTGGGTGTGTGTTTCACGTATTGGACGGTCGAGAGGAGGGCGCCCGCGTTGCCCACGAGGAAGCGGCCGGGCTCGAAGAGGATGCGGAGGCCGAGTGGCTTGAGGGCGGGAATGATGGCGGCGGCGTAGTCCTCCGGGGTGATGCGGCGACCTGTGCCGGATGTTTTCCACCAATCTTTCGATCCGCTTGCGAGCGCCTCGTCGTAGACGATGCCGATGCCGCCGCCGAAGTCGAAGAATTCGATGTCGTGGCGGGTTTTGAGGACCGAGGCGAGTTCCGCGAGTTTTCCCGCAGCCTCGGCAAAGGGGCCCGATTCGAGAATCTGGGAGCCGATATGGGTCTGGACCCCGCGGATCCGGATGTGCGGGAGGGTCGCCGCGGCCTCGTAGACTTCGAGGGCACGGTCAATGCCGATGCCGAACTTGTTTTTGCTTTTTCCGGTCGAGATGAACTTGTGGGTCTTGGCATCGACATCCGGATTCACGCGGATGGCGATCGGGGCCTTGAGGCCGAGCGAGCCGGCGACATCGTTGATGCGGGCGAGTTCGCCTTCGCTTTCGACATTGAACGAGTAGACCCCCTCGCGGAGGGCGTAGGCGATTTCGTCGCGTGTCTTGCCGACGCCCGCGAAGGTGCATTTGTCCGCTTTGCCGCCAGCCTTGAGGACGCGGAAGAGTTCGCCGCCCGAGACGATGTCGAAGCCCGATCCCATGCGGGCAAGGACGCTGAGAACCGCCAGGTTGGAGTTCGCCTTCACGGCATAGCAGATGAGGTGGTCGAGGGGTTCGAGGGCGGAATCGAGGCGGTGGAAGTTCGTGCGGATCGTGCCGGCCGAGTAGACATAGGCCGGTGTGCCGAAGCGGTTGGCGATTTCGTTCAGGTCCACATCCTCGCAGCGCAAGGATCCATCGACATAGGAAAAGGAATGCACGGCGGGGAAAATGGGGAGGATTTGGCGCGGTGTCAATCGGGCGCGCGGGTCAGCGCGTGTCGAGGAGCGAGCGGTTTTTCACGAGGTAGGCGATGCCCGAATACACCGAGAGGAGCACGGTGATCGGAACGAGGATGAACTGCCCGGCGGTCCATGCGTCCGGGAGCCATGCGGGGTCGCTGTGTTCGCGGATCGCGAGGAGGAGGAGAAAATAAAGGATCGTTGCGATCTGCCAGGAGGTCTTGTGTTTTCCAAGGCGCTCTGCCGGCAGGACAACACCCTTTGACGCCGCGAGCGAGCGGAGGCCGGTGATGAGGAATTCACGGCTGATGATCAACACCACGGCCCAGGGGGCGATGGCATGGAACGCCGAGAGGCTGATGAACGCGGCGGCGGTGAGGATTTTGTCGGCAAGCGGGTCCATGAGTTTGCCGAAGTCGGTGATGAGATTGTGGCGGCGTGCGATCACGCCATCCAACCAATCGGTGATGGCGGCCAGCACGAAAATGAGAAATGCCGCGGTGAAGCGGAGGGGGAAGTCGATCGAGAAGCAGAGCACAAAGACCGCCGAGAGACCCAATCGGGCGATGGTGAGGCGGTTTGGCAGGTTCATCCAGCGGCGGTCCGTGCGTCGTCAGGCCGGTTGGCCCGAGACGCTGGTGCGATGTTGAAGGGCCGCGTGGGCGCGGGCAACGGCGATGTATTTGTCCGCGCTGTCGCGAAGTGAGCGGAGTTCGGCATCGGTGAGTTGGCGGACGACCTTCGCCGGGGAGCCGATGACCAGCGAGCGCGGAGGGATTTTTGTGCGGCCGGTAACGAGGGCTCCGGCGCCGATGAGGCATTCATCACCGATCTCCGCGCCGTCGAGGATCACCGCGCGCATGCCGACGAGGCAGAGGTCGCCAATGGTGCAAGCGTGAACGATTGCCGCGTGTCCGATGGTGCAGAAAGCCCCGACTTTGGCCGGGAGGTCATCGGCAAGGTGGACGATGGCTCCGTCCTGCACATTTGTTCCCTCGCCGATGTGGATTGACTCGATGTCGCCCCGGAGGACGGCGTGGTAGAACACGCTGGAGTCCTTTCCGAGGCGGACATCGCCCGTGAGGGAAGCCGAATTTGCCACGAAGGCCGCCAAGCGGGTCTCCGGTGTTTTCGACAGGAATTTGGCGAGGCGGTCTTCGACGGTCATTTGGCGGCGCGGGGGTCTATTTGAGCGACCTTTTGCGCTTCGCTTCGGCTTTGAGCTGGCTTTCGGCTTCGACCCAGTCGGAATGCTCGTCGCCGCCCCAGCCCATCGAGCGCCTGCGCTCGGCGATGTAGTAGGCGCGAAGGGCGATGTCCTCGTTGGTGATGGGGATTTCAGTGGCAGGGGCCGGCTTGGCGGCTTTGGCGGCCTTCTTGACTGGAGATTCGGTCTCGATTTTCGGTGTTGCTGTTTTCCGTTTCACAGTGGGGGCTGCCTTGTCAGCCGCAGTGGCGGCGGTTTTTTTGGCCGGTTTGGTGGCCTTGGCTGCCTTGGCAAGGACGGAGGACGCCTTGGCTGGCTGCGCTTTTTGTTTTGGTTTCGCAGGCATACAAGGCCTCTTTTGAAACCCTTGCGAGGCATTTGCAAAATAATTCTTCAAATAAAACAGCCACTCATTACGTTTGACCCATGGTTGCGTTTTTCATCCGTTGGATGGTTATTACCGTGGCGGTTTTCGCCGCCGAGAAGTTGATTCCCGGGATTGATTGCGGATCGTTGAGCGCCCTGCTGGGGGCATCGTTGCTGCTGGGGATCATCAACGCCTTCGTGCGGCCTGTGCTGTTGTTGCTGAGCATCCCGTTTATTCTGGTGACGATGGGGCTGTTTATTTTTGTGATCAACGCACTGTTGTTGATGTTCGTGTCGATGATGATTCCTGCGTTTGAGGTGCATGGATTCTGGAGCGCGTTTTTCGGAGCGATTGTGATCGGTCTTGTGAACTGGGTGTTGAGTTCGTTTTTCCGGGCCAGCGACGGGAAATACCATGCGATCACGCATCATCCTTCGATCAAGCAGGCAAACGCTCGCGTCGTGGAGTGACGGAGGCGGGCACGGTGGGGTTGTTCGACACAAGCGGGGTGGGGGTGAAGGTCTGCGGGATCACCCGGTCCCGGGATGCGGATACTTGCGTGCGGTCTGGAGTCGATGCGCTTGGGTTCAACTTTTTTCCTGGATCGAAGCGTTTTGTGCCGCCGGAGACGGCGTTCGAGTGGATTCGCGGGTTCGAGGGGGTGGTCGAGCGGGTGGCTGTGGTTGTGAATGCCACGCCGGAGTTGCTACGGTTGTTGATCGGGTCCGGTTGTTTCGAGGCGATCCAGTTTCACGGCGACGAGTCGCCCGGGGAGTGTGCGGCATCCGGCGCGGTCCGTTGGATCAAGGCGCTTCGGATCAAGCCTGGCGACTCGCTTGAGACGCCCGGATTGTTTGGGACGCCGCACTTGCTGATCGATGCATGGTCGCCGGTGGAATACGGGGGAACCGGGCTGGAAGCAGATCGTGGGCTGGCGCGGACGGTGGTGGAAAAATTTCCTGAAAAGAGATTCGCCCTGGCCGGCGGGTTGACCCCTGAAAACGTGGCCGAGGCGGTTTGTGCTGTGCGGCCTGCGGCTGTGGATGTTGCCGGTGGGGTGGAATCAGCGCCCGGCATCAAGGATGCGCGACTTGTGGCGGCATTCGTCGAAGCTGTGCGTGGTGCTCAGGGCTGAGCAGGAGTTTCGGTGGGTTGGGCGTCTGGAACTGGAAGTGCGTCAGGAGGCGGCGGGGGAGAGACGATCGACCACCCGATCAATCCGATCCATGTGGCGAGGATTGCCACGGCAAGCCAGAGGAGCGGGGATGTGGATTTCGCGGGGTCGATCACGTGAGGGACAGGGCGGCGATGCGCTCCATGACTTTGTTGCTAAGGATTTGGTAATTTTCCCGCGAGGGATTCTCGAGTTCCTCGCGGGAGAATTGGACGGGTTCGCCAAGCACGACGGTGATTGTGGAGAATTGGAATCGCTTGGCGTTTTTCGGGTAGGACTCGTAGGCCCCGAAGATGCGCATCGGGAGGACCGGTGCGCCGGTTTTTGCAATGACGAGGCCGATGCCCGCACGGGCGGGTTGCAGTCTGCCATCCAGCGAGCGGGTTCCCTCGGGAAAGAGGACGACGCCATTGCCCTCTTTGATTTTTTTGATGACCTCGCGAAGGGCGGTCATGTCGTTGCCATCGCGTTCCACCGGGATGACATTCATCGCCGGAAAGAGCGGGCCGAAGAAGGGCCATTTGAGGAGTGTCTTTCGGGCAAGGTAATAGACTCCCCGGCGGCTGCAGATGCCTGCCAGCGGGGGGTCGAAGAAGCTCGAGTGGTTGACCGCGATAATGAGCGGGCCGGACTCCGGCATGCGCTCGGGATGGACGATGCGGAGGCCGAAAAAAAGCCGTGCAAGGAACTTCGAGAGCGTGTGGAAAATGTTGTAGACGATCGTCATTTCCGGTCCCCGGAGTCGGGTGTCAGAAGGCGCAGGATTTCGTCCACCACGCCGTCGAGCGTGAGGTCTGAGGTGTCGATGACGTGGGCGTCCGGGGCGATCGAGAGCGGGGCGATGGCGCGTGTCGAGTCGAGTCGGTCGCGGTTTTCGATGCTGTCCTCGAGTCCTTGAGCCGCGCGGCGCTGGCGGCGGATTTCCGGCGAGGCGTCGAGGTAGAATTTATGGGGGGAGTCCGGGAAGACCGCCGTGCCGATGTCGCGGCCCTCCATGACGACATCGCGATCCGAGGCGAAGGCGCGCAGGAGGGAATTGATAAGCGAGCGGACGGCGGGAACGGTGGCGACTTTCGAGACGGCGGCATTGACCTCGCTCTCGTGGGATTTGAAGTCCGGCACATGGTTGTCGATGCGGAGGGCGGGTTGTCCCTCCGGCGACACGGCGAGGTCCGCGCGGATGGCGAGGACGGCCGATTCGATGGCGGATGTGTTCGCAGGGTCGATGCCGGTTTGAAGGATGTGCCAGGTGAGAGCGCGGTAGAGGGCACCGGAATTGACGCAGGCGCAGGAAAGTTTCGCGGCGAGTTTGCGTGCGACGCTGCTTTTGCCCGAGGCGGCGGGTCCGTCGATGGCAACAACCATGCTCATGACTGCGCCGGGTTGAATTGGGAAAGCATGCGGGTGCGGTGTTTGATGCGCTCGCCTTTTTGGATGCGGCGGAGGGTGTCGGCGAAGCCCGGATACGAGGTGTTCACGCAGTCGGTGTCCTCGATCACGGTTTCGCCCGAGGCGAAGAGACCTGCTATGGAGAAGGCCATGGCGATGCGGTGGTCGCCGAAACTCGGGAGGCGTGCGCCCTTGAGCGGGGTGCCTCCGGTGATCGCCATGCCGTCCGGGAATTCCTCCACGGCGACTCCCATGGCGCGGAGATTCGAGGCGACGGCGGCGATGCGGTCGGTTTCCTTGACGCGGAGTTCGGCTGCGTCGCGGATGACGGTGGTGCCTTTTGCGAGGGCCGCGGCGACGGCGATGATCGGAATCTCGTCGATGACATTCGGGATTTCCGCGCCTTGGATTTCCGTGCCGTGGAGCGTGGTGCCTTTGACATCGATGTTGCCGGCAGGTTCGCCGTTCATCGAAGTCTCGATGATTTCGCGGATGCGGGCACCCATGCGGATGAGGACATCGATGATGCCCGTGCGGGTGGCGTTGAGTCCGACGTCGGTGACGAGGAGACGCGAACCCGGTTGTGCTGCGGCGGCAGCCATCCAGAATGCCGCGCTGGAGATGTCGCCCGGAACGGTGAAGTCCATGGATTCGGGAATCTGGCCACCGTGGAGAGTGGTGCGGATTTCGATCAGGCGGCGGTCCTTCGGTGAATCCTTATGTTCCCAGACCTCCTCGCGGCGGGATTTGATGAGGAAGTAATCGAGCATGCGCTCGGTGTGGTCGCGGGACTTGACGGTTTCGATGACGGTGGTGTCGCCTTGGGAGAAGAGTCCCGCGAGGAGGACGGCGCTTTTGACCTGGGCGCTGGCCACGGGAAGTTTGTAGGTGATGCCTTGGAGCGAGTTGGAGCCTTCGATGCGAAGGGGGGGGCAGGATTTTTCGCCCTCTGCGGAAATGTTGGCGCCCATGAGACGGAGGGGGTCGATGACGCGTTGCATCGGGCGCTTGGACAGCGAGGGGTCGCCGGTGAGTCGGGAGGTGAAGGGTTGTGCCGCGAGGATGCCAGAGAGGAGACGCATCGTGGTGCCCGAGTTGCCGCAATCGATGTCTCCGAAGGGCTTGGTGAAGCGTCCGGCGGTGCCCTCCACGACAAGCGTGCCCGGTTCCGGCGATTCGATATGGACCCCGAGTTGGCGCATGGCCTGGGCGGTGCTGCGGCAATCCTCGCCTTCGAGGAAATTGCGGATCACGCAGGGACCGTTTGACAGAGATGCGAGAAGGACTGCGCGGTGGGAAATGCTTTTGTCCGGCGGCACGGAGATTTCCGTGTCAATGACAGGCGCGAGGCGAGAGGCGAGGGTGGTTTTTTCTTCCTTGGAAAACATGGTGGATCAAAGAGGTGTCCTGGAGCGGAGAGTTGCTGCTTCGGAGAGGAACAGCTCAACGGCTGCCCTGTCGTTGTGCTCGAGGGCGAGTGTCAGGGTCTGCAATTCCTTTTGCAAGTCGCGGATTCCAGCCAGCATGCCCTCGCGGTTGTCGAGGAGGATTTCGGCCCACATGGGAGCCGGGCCGCCGGCGATGCGGGTCGAGTCGCGGAAGCCGCCGCCGGAGAGTTCGACAAGCGACGGGTCGGCCGAAATGGCGGCGCGCACAAGAGCGGCGGCGGCCGCGTGAGGCAGGTGGCTGACGCGGGCGAGTGCGGCGTCGTGGGCAGCGGGGGGCATCTCGCGAAGGATGCACCCGGCGGCACGCCAGACGTCACGGGCGAGGTCGATGGTGTGCTTGCCGGTGAGTGGGGTGGGGGTGAGGAGGCAGAGGGCGCCCAAGTAGAGGTCGGGACGGGCAGCGCGGAGACCGTGTTGTTCCGATCCTGCCATAGGATGCGCCCCGCAGAAGCGGTCCCCGAAGACCGTCTCCATGGAGGAAACGATACGCGCTTTGACGCTGCCCGCATCGGTGACGACCGAGGATGCCGGCAGAAGCGAGGCGAGGCTTTTGGCGGATGCCTCAATGGCGTGCGGGGACATGCAGAGCACGGCGATGTCACAGCGTTTCACGGCTTCTTCGAGGCTCGAGGTGGCGTGGCATCCGGCCAGAATGGATTGCGCCTCGAGGGCCGCCTCATGCCGCCGTGCCCACACGGAGACATGAAAGCGCTCCGGTTGGCGGGACAGGGCCATGGCAAGCGAGCCTCCGATGAGGCCGGGTCCGAGAATGGCAACCCTCAGGCTCAGGGCACGAGAAAGATCTTGCCCGAGTAGGGGCATTTCACTTCGGTGCCGGGAGGGAATCCGCGCACGTCGACATAACCGGCATACGGCGAGTGTGGGCTGGTGACGAAGCCCATTTTCCCGGGGACGGGAGTGCCGTAGGCGTAATCACGCGAGGGGGCCGGAGCTGGTGGTGCAAATGGTGTGGGGGTGGGGGTGGGAGGTGCGAATTCCTGCATCGCCTCACCATCCTCGGTGTAGCCTTCCGGAGTGGGAGTGGGGGTGGCGAATTGGGTGGTGGAGGACATGTGGGACCCGCGGTATCCGAAGCGGTTGGACGGGGGACGGGGATTGTTCGTCTCACAGGCGGCGAGAGCCAGAACGGCTCCGGCAGCCCCCAGCACGATGAAGGAAGATTTTTTCATAGGCGACAAGCGGGTCATAACAAGACACGGAAGGATGGGAGGTTCAATGCAAAACTGAGTCGGGAAAACAACCCGTGTTCAGGAAGGCGACAGATTGTCTGATGGCGGGGGAAGGGGTTCAAGGGATGCGGGCTTGTCCCAGAAGTAGCGTTTCAGGAGAACCTTGATGGTGGCGGTGAGCGGCACGGCGAGGATCGCGCCGAGGAGGCCTCCGAGGATGAGGCTCCATGCCAGAACGGAGAGGATGACGGTGAGTGGATGAAGCCCGACCGACTCGCCCACGATCTTCGGTGAGATGAATATGCCGTCGATGTTGTTTGCCAGAATGAAGATGGCGGTGACGAGGAGGGGGTGGAGCCAGTCGCCGAACTGCGATGCGGCGATGATCACGGCGGGGATGTAGCAGATCATCATGCCCAGGTAGGGGATGAGCCCGAGAAACCCGACCATGATCCCGATGAGGATGGCGAAATCAAGGCCCAGGGCGAGAAGGGCGACGGCGATGAGGAGGCCGTCGATCATGCTGACGAGGAGTTGTCCGCGGAAAAAGTTGATGAGGTAGGAATTGATCTCGCTGAGGAGGGCGACGATCTCGCTTTTCAACGGGGAGGCGCGGAGGGGGAGGTAATTCGACCAGTTGCCCGAGATGGACGGGCTGTCCCGGAGGAAGAAAAAAAGGAAAATCGGGACAAGCACGAGGCTGAGAAGGAGACCGAACACACCGAGGAACCCGCCGAAGCTTCGCTGAATGAAGCGGCCGGATTCGAGGGCGAGGTCCGGAATTTTTTGTTGCACCCACGCCCCGGCGTCGTCGATGGCTGTGGCGATGATCGTCGAAAAGCGATCGTTTGCAGAACTCCCGTCATCCGCAGACGGGCGCAGGAAGTCGAGTTGCGAAAAGCGCTGGAAATTCTCCATGGTGCGGATGGCCAGGGCTTCGGATTTTTCGAGATAGGCGGGGAAGTTGTTCACCAGGGTCACGCCCTGTCGGTAGGCGGGTGGCGCGATGTAGACAACGAGCCCCACGAAGAAGGCTGAAAATGCGATATAGACGAGGAGAATGCTGATGAGGCGGCTCAATTTGAGGCGCATGAAGAATTGGACGACCGGTTCAAGGAGGAATGCCAGAATCGCGGCCACAGAGACTGGAATGAGGACCGGTTGAAGAAACGAGATCGCCCGCACGACCAGCGAGCCCGCCAGAGCGATTGCGGCACCCAGCGCGAGGAACGAGAGCGCGGTGATGGCCGCCCAGAGAATCTTGTTTTGAAATGGGGTCGGGTGTTTCAAGCGGGATTTTCGGGGTCGGCGGCCGGGGCGTTGGTGAATTTCAAGCCGAGTTTGGAACGGTGGAGGAATTCTTTGGCGAGGGCACGGTAGGCGGCTGTGCCCGAGCCGTGGGGGTCGTGTTCGAAAATCGTCCTGCCGTGGCTCGGTGCCTCGGCGAATCTCACGGTGCGGGGAATGACAGTGTCGAAAACAACCTCTTGGAAGTGGCTGCGGACTTCTTTTTCCACAGCGGGGTTGAGATTCGTGCGGCCGTCGAACATCGTGAGGACAAGGCCAGAGATGGCCAGCGAGGGGTTCGCTCCACTGCTGCGGATGCGATCGGTCACCTCCATGAGAAGACCGAGTCCCTCCAGCGCGTAGTATTCGCATTGGATCGGGACGAGGATTTCGTCCGCCGCGGCGAGGGCGTTCGACATGAGGATGCCCAGCGAGGGGGGGCAGTCCATGAGGACGTAGTCGAAATCGTGTTCGGCACGGATGGCATCGAATGCCGTGCGGAGCCGCATCATGTGGTCGTCCATGCGGGCGACTTCGATTTCCGCGCCGGCGAGATCGAGGTCCGAGCGGATGATCGAGAGGTTTTTCACGCGGGTCGGGGTCACCAGTGAGGAGCCCGGTGCCTCGCCGATCAGGGCGGAATAGATGCTCGGAGAGTCGGATTCCTCCGGGGCGAGAACGCTCGAGGCGCTCCCTTGGGGATCGAGATCCACGAGGAGGACGCGGCATTTTTTTTCAGCCAGCGCGGCGGCGAGATTCACGCTGGTGGTGGTCTTTCCGACCCCGCCCTTTTGGTTCGTAATGGCAATGACTTTCATGAAAGGAACAACCCCGAGCCTTGTTGCGCAGGAGTGGGCGGAATTGTCAACGCCAAGGAGGCAAGCCGCAAAGGCTCAATTGACAATGGAGTCGCGCCATGCCGTGGCGAGCTCGAAATTCCAAGGGACACCATCGCACCGCCGCATGATCTCGCCCGTGTCGGCGGGGTAGGGCAGGCGGGCGGTGTGGAATGTCACGCCAGAGGAACCGGCGCGGCGAGGAGAGATGCCGCTGTGCTTCCTGTGATCGGCGGCCAGGATGTCAACCACGCCTTCATCTTGACTCGTGAAATCCCCTGCGACATCCAGCGCCGAGGTCGAGCGGATGGCGTGGAAAATCTGGCGTGGGGTGGCGAGAGAGAGGCGGATCAGCACACGGTCGAGTGGTTCGGCGAGCAGGCGGCGGGCTTCGCGGATGCGTTGGGCGTTTGCGATGGAGAGGATTTCCACGGAGAGGAGGTGCTCCACCAGTGCGTCCTGCGAGAACCGGAGGGCGGTGAATTCCCGCCAGAGCCTTGAAAACGCGGCTGGTGTGTCGGATTGGAACACTGCGGCATCTCCGAGGATGTCGTGGATTTTTTTTGATGTGGAGGAGTGGAGATGGTGGTTCACGGCGAGTGCTCCATTATTGAGGGGCAGGATGCCGTGGAGTTCGCAGAAGAGCGGCGTCAAAGTGCGGAGCAGGGGAATGCCGAGGGTCAATTCCGAAGTATCCACGGGGTCTGCCCCGAGAGCGAGGGCGTTGATTTCGCGGATTTCTTGCGGGGTGCGGAGGGAGAGGAGTTCCAGTGCCTCGCCGAGCGTGCATCGGCGGGTCATTTGAGCCTCGCGGATCGAGCGGCGTGTTCCCGGATCGAGGGATTCGAAAAGAGGTTGGAAGGGAATGCGGCGGCGTTGGAGGACACGGGCGGGATATATCCCGTCGCACAGGGCGGTGAAATTCGAGGGTGAAAAAAGCCGCGCTGACACGGAGGCTTGGAAGTGGCGTTCGAGGGATTTGAGGGCGTCCCTTTCCGGAGGTTCGACGAATGCAATCGTCACGCCCCGTCGCGGTGTTCGCTCCATGGGCATGGCGCGGTATTGGTTGGCGATCGACTCGGGCCAGAGTTCGATCAGTTGGGGATCGAGATCCTCCGGCGTTGCGACCATCGGCGACAATCCCGAGGCGCGCGACCAGATGGCGGTGAAGCGCGGTTCGTCGATCCGCTCGTGTTCGAGGAGGGCGGCAAGCGCCGAGCGTGCGGTGGAGGATTCTTGAAGCCTTTGGAGATCACCTTGGGATCCGAATCCCTCGGCGACGAGAATGTCCATGAGTTGTGTCGAGGCCGACGGTCGCGCGTGCAGGGCCGCGCCGTGAATGATTTCCTGTTGCCCGGCGCGGGGTGGACGGGACTGGCCGAAGAGTTTGCGGATGTCTGGAGGCGCGGTGTGCCATCCGGCGGCAAAAAATGCGAATGCGCCGAGAATCGGCAAGACGACAAGGAGCGAAGCCAAAGCGTCCATGGCCCTCTTACAAAGAATTCCGGGTGTGAAGGCGGCTTCCGGACAAAGGACGGATGCGTTGGGCGACCGCAATGCGATGCGCCATGATCACGACTGCCAGTGTTGCGGCTGTGAGAATGGCGATCCATGCGCCGACCGCCATGTAGAATAAGACAATCGCCTCGGCGTCAGATTCCGCCGGTTGGTCCGACTCGGGTATCGGGGAAGGGACCGCTGGAGCGGAGGTGCGTTCGGTTTGGGATTCCTCTCCGGAAGTCTGTGCAACGGCCCGCTGCAGTCCGCCGAAATTCAGGGCGATCGTGATGATGAGGGCATTTATTACCCAAAGGTTGTGGTGCATGCGGCACTCTATGAACCAAGCCCTCGGGATGGAAATGGGGTCAACCCCTGTATGTTTTTTGACGTTTTGTGGAACCCGGCGAGTGGCAGGGCGGGGATTAAATTCGGGTTGACCGATGGGAGGTTGATTGATTTTCTAACGATAACAAATCTCCTGGTCTCTTTGTTGCACCCCGGAAATCTTTTATGAAAAACACCCGCCCTTACGGGACTCTAACAGCATTTCTCTCGGCATGTGTATCGCTGCAAGCCGCAACAGGAACCCTCTCAGGACCGATCGCGGAAGCGGGAGGCTCCTCGGTTCCAAGAGGGACGCGATATTTTCCCGAGGAGTTGATCCCACAGCAGGTGCGCTATTATGCCGAGGACCAACCGGTGTTGGAGAATCCGTGGATCAGTGTGCCTCGGGCGGCGGGTTTCGAGAAACAGGACGACTATTTGTTGTCGGTGTATCCCACCCTGAAGAGCCTTCCGGAACCCGAGCAGGCGGCTGCGCTGCGGGGCATCAAGCGCTCGCTTCCTCCAATCCTGGAAAAATCCGCGGACGGTCGGGAGAATCCGGTTTTCGAGGAGATCAAACAGGCCTTGGCAACGGCAAACCTGGGCAAGATCACGGATGGTGGCGATCTGGCCGAGTTGGTTTTTCATGCCCAGAGTCCGCTGCGCGACGCGGCTCCCGAGGTGCGCGAGCGGTTGCTTAAACAGCTCGTGGACCTCACATTCAAGGGTATCAATCCGGACGCCATCGCGCCGGAAGGCGAGGGGAACAAGTCTTGGGGCGGGGAATACCAGGTGGGCAAAATCCTGCTCCCCTACCTTCTGCTGGAGATTTTTCAACCGGACTTACTGACCATGGACCAGCGGCGCACGCTGAACCGGGTGTTGATGCATCCGTTTTTCGGGTTCAACGGGCAATTGGGCATTGTGGGGGACACGCAAGAAGTGATGTCGGGCATCCTAAACAAGCAGGTCTTCACCTACAACAACCTGCCGGTGGCCGCGAGCCTGATGGAATTGCAGATGGCGCGTTATCCGGAGAGCGAGAATCTCTGGCCCGGGTTCTCAAAGGATTTGCCCGAATTTTTCCGCAATATCGTGGCGGAGGGGTTCCTGAATTACCACAACGGGCTCATGGGCGACGGGGCGACGCGGTATGTCCCGAACTACACGCACGCCTATTATTACGAGGGGCCGCAGATGGAGCAGATGCTCAGGAATTATCTCAACACCTGCGACGAAAACGATCCGGTGATGATGAAGGTCAACAAGGTGTTGGCCGACCGCATCAAGGCGATCGGCAATTACTATGAGCAGACCTCGTTCCGGGTGGTCGAGGACCAGGACGACTCGCACCACCAGTCCAACCGTGCGCCGATGTCCGAGGCCAAGTCCTTTGGAAATGAATTGGTGCACCGTCCCTCCGATCCCACGATCCACTGGGCGCTGGCAAACCTGACAGGAAACCGCTGGCTGCGGCAGAGCGGGCCTGCGGTGCAGGCGCAACGGGTGTTTGAAAATCCGAAGGCCTTTCTTCCTGTGCCGGGAGCCGACCTGTCCCTGGCCTCTGTCTGGAATCCGAATGTCACTATCGGCCGCGATGAGTCCACGGGCCCGGGGTTCCGACAGGATTATATTTTCTGGGACCGCAACAATCTCGGGGCTACGGGCAAAAAGGGGAACTGGGCGTTCCACCTTGTCGGTCGCGGGTTGGTCGGGCGGCGGCCCAACGCGGAGGCCAAGGCGCCCCCTCTCTTTGAGAAGGACACCTTCGCGGGATTCATTGCGCGCAGCGCGGGCTCCCCGCCGGCCGAGAACGGCCTTCGCACCGATCACCGCACGGCCCACATGTCCTATGTGGGCATCTTCCCCGAGAAGACGCGGTTCTGGGGTTCTGTGAAAGCCGCTCATCCCAAGCTCAGCGGGGTGGGCCCTGGATACGCGCCGCACTGGGATAACGCGCGTTGGTCTTCCACGGTGACCGATGGATTTGCTGTGCAGACGAGTTCCGCCCGGGCCGATGCGACGGATGCCGTGTGCCGCGAGGTGTGGTTGGCCACGCCGAATGGCGCGGTGGGATTGCTGGGCGGCGATGTGAGCGAGGATTCCAAGAACGGCGACGGATATGCGCGCCTGTCGTTCATGCTTCAAGGGTTCTTCGGCACGCGCATCCGTTCCTACAGAAAGCAGGATGGTTTTCTGGCCGATCCGATCCCGTCCCCGATCACCTTTCCCGCGATCACGCCCGATGGAAACGGCTTTGATTTTGTCAACCTGAGGGTGCGTGTGCTTGAGCAGAATTTCACCGACGGCCCGGTCTTTTTGCATCTGACGCGCGATGAAGACTTCCTGCCGACGGACAAGCGAAGCCCCGAAATGCGGGGAATCGATGAGCTATCCAATGCAAACAACGAATCGCACGGCGCGGTGACCCGCGAGGTGCAGGTGCGCGGACGATTCACCGACGGGCGCAAGCCGCAGGCGGTGGTGGCGGTGCATACCGGCGACGAGAAAAAACCGCCCGCCGCGCGCCGGATTTCGGAACTTCCCGGTGTGAGCGGCGAGTATTTGGCGATGGAGGCAAAGGATGGCGACACGGGATATCTGATTATTTACAACTCCGGTGGAGAGACGTTGGACTTGGGCAAGTGGAAGGTTGGCGGGCTCGGATTGCTGGAGGGCTTGGGCGCCGGTTCCAAAGTGCGCCTTTATCGTAGCGGCGCCCGGTTCCGGCCCGATTTTCTGGGTAATATCGAGGTGAATCCGGAGGCGGACAAGGAGGACGAAATCGTCCATGGCTCGGTCTTACAACAACCGCCGCTTCAGACCTTGGGCGAGGCGATCCAAGAGCGCATCCCGTCCCATGGCCATGTGGTGATCGTGACCGGTGGCAAGGAATTCAAGACCGGCGGCCCGGGGTTCGAGGTGCGGCCGCCCATGGCCGAATGGCGTTTCCGTTCGGAACATCGCGACGGCGCAAGGACGAGGGAGTTGACCTGGCAGGCTTCTGCGATTGCAGGAGGCGAGCAGACGGAGATCGATGCGGTGCGTGTGGATGCCGCCGGAACATTGAGCGCGAGCGCGCTGGCCATGCCCGCGTCCGGCACGGTGAGGTTCTGGATTAAGCCCGAGGCGCTTTCCAACGCACAGCCTGCCTTGCTTTTCGCCTCCGGCGGATCGCCTGCGTGGGAGTTGTGGATCAAGGACAATCAAGTCGTGGCGCGCCGAGTCGACGGGATGCAATCGGCCACGCGGAGCTTCGAGGGAGGGCTGGATTCCGATGTCTGGCAGCAAGTCGTCTTAACCTATGAATCGGCCGATCCGGAAACTTGGCAACTGTGTGTAAACGACACCCTTCGCCGTGCCGCCGCGGACGCCCCGCCCCTGCCGTCGCCGGAGAGCGGACTTTGCCTGGGAAAAAACATCGCCGCTTCGTTCAAAGACCTTGCCGTGCATGGCGCGGTTCTCACTCCCGGAGAGCTCAACTACCTGCAGGATCGCGAGCAACCCGCGAACTTCAATCGCATCAGCATCCGTGGAACGCGCTCCAGTGTATGGGTGAATGGCAATCGCGTGAACGAAAGCGGTCTTCCGGACTTGGTCGACACGAACAAGATCACCCGCCATCTCAAACCCGGGGCGAATGTGATCGCCATTGAATTGGATGGGGTCTTGAAAAACGCCAAGGGGCGTCCCGATCCGTCCTTGAGTCCCGTTGTCGATATCTGGATTCGCGGGCGCAAACTCACTGGGGCGGACTCGCCCTTTAACACGGGCTGGCAGACCATCGGGGTGTTACGGGACGGCGTGGGGTCGCGATTGCTCGCGGCTTACGATGCCCAGGTGAAACGGCAGTTGGAGCATCTGGAATCGCAGGGGAGAAGCGCCAAGGAATACCGGCAAGCGGGATGGCGTCCGGGCGCCTATGACCGGCCTTGGCTGGGGCGCAACGATGCGCTGCCGTGGGAACCTGTCGCATGGAAAGAGGCGGGGGAGTCCGGCGCCTTGATTCCGAATCTGGCTCCAAACGAGGGGCTGCGACTCCTGCGGTTCACTTTTGAACTCGATGAACACGGCAATCCCCGGCCTTTTGATGCCTCCTCCCTGGTTCAGAAAGAAACCGCGAAGCAGTGATGGAGAAACAGCCCTCGGCGGACGAGCAACCGCTGAAGGAATGCTCCTGCGATTCGGGCAACAATCGATCGGCTGACCCGGTTTTTCAGAATGCCGGCCGCGTCGATCTTCCTGCCCTTCAGCCCTCCATGTCCTCGAGTTCGAGTCCTTTTGTTTCGCGGGTGAACTTGAGGACGAAGAAGGCGGAGACCAGGGCGAAGATGGCATAGATGCCGTAAGCGCCGCCAAGGCCGATGCCGGTGAGCATGACCGGGAACAACATGGTGATGCCGAAGTTGGTGACCCATTGGGAGAGGCCGCTCACGGCGAGGCCTGAGCCGCGGAGTTGGTTCGGGAACATCTCGCCGAGCATGATCCACATGACGGGTCCCCAGGTGGCGTTGAAGAAAATCACATACAGGTTCGCCGCGATAAGGGCGGTGAGGCCCGCGCGGTCGCCGAGTTGGAGCGCGCCGTTGTCCCCGAGGGCACCCATGGCGAAAACAACGGCCATGGTGCCGAGTGTGATGGCCATGCCGATCGAGCCTACAAAGAGAAGGGGCTTGCGTCCCACGCGGTCGACAAGAAACGTCGCGACGAGGCAGGCGGCGATGCTGACTCCGCCGCTCACGACATTGATAAGCAGGGCGTGTTCCTCGGTGAATCCGGCGGCCTGCCACAGGACCGCGCCGTAATAGAAGACGACATTGATGCCCACGAGTTGCTGGAACGCAGCCAGCCCCACTCCAACCCAGGCGATCGGGCGGATGCCGAGTTTCGGGTCGAGGATGTCGCGGAGCCGGGGACGGTGGTGGTCGCCTGCCAGAGAGGATTGGATTTCCGCCAGTTTTTCCGGCGCGCTTTCGCCCATGAGGCGACGGAGCACAGCAAGGGCTTTGTCGCTTTTTCCGCTGGCCACCAGGAAGCGCGGGCTTTCGGGAATCAAGAACAGGGCGAACAGGAACAGGACGGCGGGGCCGAGTTCGATCCAAAACATCCACCGCCACGCCTCGTAGTCCCAAGCGAACATTTGCGTAGACCCGCCTGCCGAGCCGGCGATCAGGTAGTTGCTCAAAAACGCGCAGAAGAGCCCCGAGATGATCGCGATCTGCTGGATCGAAGCCAGCATGCCGCGGTGGCGCGCCGGGGCGACTTCGCTGATGTAGGCTGGAGCGATCACACTCGCGGCACCCACGGCCAGTCCGCCAAGCACGCGGTAGATGACGAACTCCACGGATCCCGTGGCGATGCCCGACCCCCAGGCGCTGACGATGAAAAATACGGCGGCGATGATCAGAATCGCGCGGCGGCCGATCTTGTCGGCCAGTGTCCCCGCGAAGAACGCGCCCACGGCACATCCGAGGAGCATCGAGGCGACATTGAAGCCGGTGCCGACGCTGTCTGAATTGAAGGCCTTTTGAAGTCCATCCACCGTGCCGTTGATGACCCCGCTGTCGAAGCCGAACAAAAAGCCGCCGATGGTGGCGACGAGGCAGATGAGAATGACGAATCCGGAGGTGTCTTTTTTCATAAGGGGGTGGGCGAAGTGGGTGACGGGGTGATTTAATGGCGGTGGGAGCGCCGTGGCAATTATTTTGGCAACCACTTTGGCGGCTTCCAGCGATCGTTTGTGCATGCCAAGCTGCGCGCGTTTTGGTGACCTGTCTGCCGGTGTCTCAACACAATCCCACTCATGAATTCACCGATCACACCTCAAGAAGCGGAGCGCTTGATTTTTCCTTTGCGGCCGGAACAACCCGCGATTCGTTGCCGGTTGGACGAGGCCGCAGGAAGAGTGCTGCGACAGGATGTTGTGGCGGATCATGATTTTCCGCCCTTCGACCGCGTGATGATGGATGGCATGGCGGTTCGCGCGAGCGACCTGGCCGCAGGTTGCCGACGGTTTGAGATCGGCGGGGTCGTGGCGGCGGGTTCCATGCCGATTGCCTTGCCCTCCGCTGCGGGCTCCGCCCTGGAGGTCATGACTGGAGCTGTTCTTCCCGACGGGGCGGACTGTGTGCTTCCTTGCGAATGGTATGACCTTCGCGTTGGGGTGGCCCACCTGCACCGTGGCGGGGACTCTCCAGCGTGGTCATTCATCCACCGCCGCGCATCGGACCATGCCGCCGGCGAAACGCTTCTTCGACGGGGCGTGCGCATCGGGCCAGTGGAAACCGGGATTGCCGCCGCGTGTGGGTGCGCCGAATTCGATGTCGCGGGTTCCTTTCGCATTGCTGTGCTGGGCACCGGCGACGAGCTTGTGCCAATCGATTCCATTCCCGGACCGGGACAAATCCGTCGCACAAACATCGCCGCGCTCGCGGCCTCGTTGACTCTTGCGGGACACGCTCCGGCAGAGGCCGGATGTCTGCGAGACGACCCCGATTCTCTCCGGGAGGCCTTGTCGCCTGCCGTTTCGCGCAACGAGATCGTGGTGCTGACCGGAGGAGTCTCCAAGGGGAGGTGGGACTTGGTTCCGGAAATCCTTGAAAAACTCGGAGCACGCTGTGTCCTGCACGGCATCGCCCAGCGGCCTGGAAAACCGATGGGGGTGTGGCAGACGCCGGAGGGAGGGGTTGTGTTCGGTCTTCCCGGAAATCCCGTGTCGGCGCTCGTGTGTTTGCGGCGTTATGTCCTGCCAGCCCTGGAACGCTGGAGCGGGGCGATATCCGCCCCTTCCTGCGCGCGCATCCTGCGGGGTGCCTTCGCGAAACCTTCCGGGCTGACGCTCTTTTTGCCTGTGGTGGAATCCCCCGATGGCACGCTGGCCCCGGCTCCTGTGGCGAATTCCGGGGATTTCTCCGGGTTGGCCGGAAGCGTGGGGGTCGTCGAGGTGAATGAAAGTTTTGTGAATGGCGAAGTCGCGCCGTATTTTCCCTGGTTCACATGAACGCTCCGTCTTCGACAATCCAGCCCGCCTGGACGCATCTCGATTCCGACAACAAGCCCGCCATGGTCGATATCTCGGCCAAGGAATCCACCGCTCGCACCGCTCTCGCCGAAGCGGAACTCCATCTCCCCCCCGAGGTGCTCGCGCAATTGCAGGACGGTGACATCCGCTCGCCGAAGGGTCCGGTGTTCCATACCGCGATCATTGCCGGCACGATGGCTGCGAAGCAAACGGCGGCACTGATTCCCTTTTGCCACAGTCTGCCGCTCGAGGGTGTCCGGATCACGATCGATCCGCCTGACGCGGGCACGTTGCGAATTCGGGCGCAGGTGAAGACAAGCCACAAGACGGGTGTCGAAATGGAGGCGTTGACGGCGGCGAGTGTTGCCGCCCTTGCCGTTTATGACATGTGCAAGGCGTTTTCGCCCGCCATGGAAATCCGCCGCGTCCGACTCATTGAAAAGCGGGGTGGAAAAACCGACTACACCGCCGGGACATGAGACCGCCGCTTTACGGGTTGCTCCTTGCGGGAGGAAAAAGCACGCGGATGGGCCGCGACAAGGCATCGCTCGTGGTGGGCGGGGATGGTTTGACCCAGGCGCAACGGGCGGTGGGATTGCTTCGAAATGTTTGTGAGCGCACCTGCGTCTCGCTACGTGCCGGTCAGGTGGTGCCGGATGGCCTGGAGGGGGCCTCTGCGGTGTTTGATTCTCCATTGGCCGAGGGGCCGCTGTCGGGGATTTTGGCGGCATTCGAGGAGCACCCCGATGCCGCCTGGCTTGTGTTGGCCTGCGATCTGCCATTCGTCACGGAGGAGGTGCTGGAGCTTCTTTTGGGGCATCGTTGTGCGGATGGAAGTGCGCCGTTTCTGGCCTTCTCCTCGTCGCGGGACGGATTGCCCGAACCACTTTGCGCGATCTACGAACCCTCCGCCGCGCCGCTTCTGCAGGCGCATGCTGCGCGCGGACATTTTTGCCCCCGGCATATCATGGTGGACGAACATGCCACCCTTCTCGCCTTGCCCGAGGGGGCGTCCACGGCCCTTGCAAACATCAATACACCGGCTGATCTCGAAGAGGTCGCGGGGCCGATGGTTCATGTCTCGTGGTTCGGGCGTCTCTCCGCGCTTCGCGGGGTTCCTGAGGAAACGGTGTTCACAAAGGCAGGGACGCTTGGGGTGTTTTTCGAGGAAATGGTGCGACGGCACCGGATCGAGGTCGACCAGGCGGGTATTCGTTTTGCGGTGAACGACGAGTTTGCGGATTCCGGTCACGCGTTGAGGAACGGAGACAAGGTGGCCTTCATGCCGCCATTTTGCGGAGGTTGACCTATGAAATTCACTATCGCGCCACACCCGATCGATCCCGCGCCCTTGCGGGAAATGCTCCAACACGACGACTGCGGGGGATTTGTCTTTTTCGAAGGCCGCGTGCGCAACCATCACGAGGGACGCCCGGTCGTCGGCCTTCATTACCAGACCTACCGCGAGTTGGCGGAAAAAGAAGGATGCCGTCTGGTGGAGGAGATTTCAAAAAGGCACGGGGTGCGAACCGCCGCCATCCATGCCACCGGCGATCTCCAGCCCGGCGACCTCGCGGTGTGGGTCGGTGCGGCTGCGGCGCATCGCGACGAAGCCTTTGCCGCCTGCCGCGAGTTGATCGACGCCATCAAGGCCCGTGTGCCGGTGTGGAAGCGCGAGACCTATGCGGGCGGCCATGGCGAATGGATCGAGGGGTGCGCGTGCGGAACGCCACGGGGTCATTGAGGAATGAAGGTCCGTATTCACGATCTTTGGATTTCGCCCGGCCATGATTTCAAAGGGCGGCACGGTCTCGGCCGCAAGACCCACGGCACGACGCGTCTGGACGCGGTGTTTTGCGAGGCGGGGCTCGGGATTCAGGGCGATCGCTACCACGGCAAGGATCCTGGCTCGAAAACCCAGATAACCTTTCTCTCCCGCGAGGTCGTGGAGGAAATGTGCCGGAGTCTTGGGATCGGGGCTCTCGATTATTCCGTGCTTCGCCGGAATGTGCTCGTTTCCGGGGTGGATTTGAACGGGTTGATCGGGAGGAGGTTTTCCGTTGGTGGAGTGGTGTTCGAGGGCGTCGAGGAGTGCAAACCGTGCTACTGGATGGATGAAGCGGTGGCTCCCGGTGCGAATGCCTTTCTGGCCGGGCAAGGCGGGTTGCGGTGCCGCATCCTCGAGAGCGGCCCGCTCCACTGCGGCGATGCCGCGTTGGAAATCCTGGCCATGCCCTCCGCAAGCTGTCCCGCATTGTTTCAACAGGGAGCCGAGACGCGGAGCGTCCACGACAACCTCACCGGGGAACGGGCGCTCCAGATCGTGGTAAACGGGGAGCCGTATTCGGTCACGATGCAGACACCGGGCGCCGAGTCGCTTTTGGTTCGTGGGCTCCTGCATGCTGAGGGAATCGTGACGGACGGGTTTCGCGTAGTGTCCAAGACCGAGGGGAAAAACGGCACGACAATCGAGGTGTCGATCGCGGAAGGCGCACTGGGGGGCGGGGCGTCCAGGCGACTGGCCTCGACCTCCTCCTGCGGACTTTGCGGGAAGGAATCGATCGACGGAGTATTTCCAATGATTTCCCCGGTGCAAAGGCAAGTGCGGATCGATGCCGTGCGTCTTCAAACCATTCACGAGGCCGTCCGGTCGCGCCAGACCACGTTCTCCGGGACTGGAGGCAGCCATGCCGCATCCGCCGCCACGGCGGGGGGTGATGTGCTGTGTGTGTTCGAGGATATCGGACGCCACAACGCGGTCGACAAGGTGGTCGGATTCCTTCTTGAGAACACTCTCCTGACGCTTGCGGATGTGTTGACGGTGAGTGGGCGGGTGTCCTTCGAGATTGTTCAGAAGTGCGCGCGGGCGGGCATCCCGGTGTTGTCCGCGATTTCCGCTCCGTCGACCCTTGCGGTCGAGACTGCGGAGGGGTGGGGGATCACTCTTGCGGGATTCTGTCGTGGCGACCGGGCCACGTTTTACAGCGGATTCGAGCGGGTCGAAAAAACTGCTCCTAAAGAAGTTTCGTCCAAAGGTTCCCCGCGACGAGAAGGATGATCGCCCCTGTGATTTGACGGATTCGCTTCGGCGGGAAGAGGGAACATCCGCAGCGCGCGCCGATCACGCCGCCGATCAGCACAGCCGCGGGGAGCGCCAGAAAGGGTGTCCACTCAGCGAAATCCCGTGAGCTTTTCTGGAGTTGCCCGGCGAGTCCCGCCGCGCTGTTGACAAAAATGAATCCCGCGGCCAGAGCGGCCACCTGCTTCGCCGGAGCCCACCTGGCGAGATGCAGGACCGGTGCAAGAAAGATGCCGCCGCCGATGCCCACCACGCCGGAAAGGAAGCCGAGTCCAGCGCCGAGCAGTGGGCCGGTGCGGTCGAGGAGGCGTCGGGTGGGCGAATCCGTTGATGTGTCGTTCCGCTCAAAGGAGAAGAGGAGCAGAGCCCCCGCCGCTGTTAGTGACGCGGCAAGCAAGACGAGGAACACCGTTTCCCTCACGTGAAACAGGCCGCCGAGATAGGAGGCGGGAATGGAGCAGGCGAGGAACGGCAGGCTCCGGCGCCATGGGAAATGACCCGCGCGCGCGAATTGCACGAAGCCGGTTGCGGACACGATGAGGTTGCAAGCCAGCGCGGGAACGGGAAGCACTGCCGGAGACACGCCGTGCCAGTGCAGCAGGGCAACGTAGGAGGAACCGCCGCCGAACCCCACGCTTGAATACACAAGCGCCACAAGCAGAAAGAGCGTGGCCAGAAGCATGGCGGTCAGCCTCCAATGAACGACATCTCGACTTTCGGCACGGAGTCGCCCTCCGCGCGAATCTCCGAATACCGGTCGCCGCGTCCGCTCCAGAGGTCGAACAGAAGCCGGTGCAGGGCGTCGTCGCTTAATCCGCGGCTCCTCATTGCGCCGACAATGTCATGTCCCTGCGATGCGAACAGGCAGGTGAACAGCGTGCCATCCGCCGTAAGGCGCGCCCGGTTGCAGTTTCGGCAAAACGGGGCGGAGATCGAGGTGATGAGGCCGAACTCGCACCCATCGTCCCGGTATCGGTAACGCGAGGCGACGTCGCCGGGATGGGCGGGGTTCACAGGTTCGAAGTCAAACTCCGCCGACAGGAGAGAGAGAATCTCCGCGCCAGAAACGACCATCTCCGGTTTCCAGTGGTTGGTGTTTCCGACATCCATGAATTCGATGAAGCGGAGGGGGATGCCCTGGTCCTTGAAATAACGCGCCATGGGCAGGAGTTGAGAGTCATTGACTCCTCGCTGGACAACCATGTTGACCTTCACGCCGAGTCCGGCATTCCTGGCCGCCGTGATGCCTTCCAGCACGCGGGAGGGATGGTGTCCACGTCCGTTCATGGCGCCAAAGACCGCCGGATCGAGTGCGTCGAGGCTGACAGTCACGCGCTGCAATCCCGCCTTGGCGAGTTCGTCCGCGAAGCGCGGCAGGAGCAGACCGTTGGTGGTCATGGCCACATCCTCAAGTTCGGCGAAGCGGCGCACGCCATGAAGAAACTTCACCACGCCGGGTCGAAGCAGGGGTTCGCCGCCGGTGATGCGAAGTTTTCTGACTCCGCACCGGACAAAAGCCCCGACGATCCGCTCCAGTTCCGTCAGGCGGAGGAGTTGATCCTTTCTGAGAAAGTTATGGTTCGCATCGAACACCTCGGCGGGCATGCAATACGTGCAGCGCATGTTGCAGCGGTCCGTCAGCGAGACCCTGAGGTCGCGCACCGGTCTTCCGAGCTGGTCGAAGGGGGGGTGCGAGGCGGAGTCGGCTGTCATTTCTTGAGCTGGCGATGATAGCGGGTGTGGGATTCCATGGGAACGCCAAGATCGCCGCCTTCAATTCCGCTGGAATCACGGTAACCAAATTGGCAAGGTTGCCATGCGGTTCAACATCACATCCGATCAAGCCATGGCCGAACAAAAAACAACAGCAGGCGGGTGGGGGGCTCTGAATTCCTCGCTCCACTTTCTCCAGCGCGAAAGCTTCCTGAAGGGCAATGCGACCCTTTTCCGAATGAACCAGCCCCGGGGCTTCGATTGCCCCGGTTGCGCGTGGCCGGATCCGAAAAATCCCTCGCCCACCGAATTCTGCGAAAACGGGGTCAAGGCGTTGACTTACGAGACGACAAGCAAAAGGGCCACGCCCGAACTTTTTGCAAAGCACACCGTGACCGAGATGCGCGGGTGGGACGACTTCACGCTCGAGAACACCGGCCGTCTCACGCATCCGATGGCCTACAACCCTGCGACCGACCGCTACGAGGAGGTCACGTGGGACGAGGCGTTCGACCGGATCGCGGCCAAACTTCGCACCCTTGGGTCGCCAGAGGAGGCCGCGTTCTACACCTCCGGACGCACGAGCAACGAGGCGGCCTTTCTTTACCAGCTCCTCGGCCGTCTCTACGGGACAAACAATTTTCCCGACTGCTCGAACATGTGCCACGAGTCCAGCGGCGTCGGCATGAAGGAGGCTCTCGCCACCGGCAAAGGCACGGTGTCTCTCGAGGATTTTGAAAAGGCCGATGCGATCTTTGTGTTCGGCCAGAACCCCGGCACGAACCACCCGCGCATGCTCACCGAGCTGCAGAAAGCCTCGAAGCGCGGGGCGCGGATCGTGAGTTTCAATCCGCTCAAAGAGGCCGGGCTGCTGAACTTCACGCATCCGCAGCACGCCGTCGACATGCTTCTGGGCCGCAGCACGCCCATCAGCTCTCATTATTACCAGGTGCGGATCGGCGGGGACATGGCCGCCGTGCGGGCGATGGTGAAGTTCATTCTTGAAAAGGCCGAGAGCGATCCCACGTGTCTGGACCGGGATTTTCTGGAGCGCCACACCCATGGATTCGAGGACTACCGGCGGCTTGTTGCCGAAACGCCGTGGGAGATTCTTCTGGAGCAGTGCGGGCTGGATCGAGACCAGATCGCCGAGGCCGCCGGGGT
>CAZRLX010000020.1:0-27089 GCA_964601115.1 uncultured Chthoniobacter sp.
TCGAGCTGCTTGGCCATGTTTTCCTCGATCATGTGCATGGGCACATGCCCGGGCCCCTCGTTCATCACTTGCACGCCTTTGGCCCACGCGCGCTTCGTGAGTTCTCCCTGAACCTCCAACTCGCCGAACTGCGCCTTGTCGTTCGCATCCGCAACCGATCCGGGCCGGAGACCGTCGCCGATCGAGAACGAGACATCATAGGCCGCCATGATGTCGCAGATGTCGTCCCAGTGCGTGTAAAGGAAGTTCTCCTTGTGGTGCGCCAGACACCATTTCGCCATGATGCTTCCGCCACGCGACACAATGCCGGTCATCCGCGAGGCGGTGAGCGGAACGAACCGCAGCAGCACCCCGGCGTGGATCGTGAAATAATCAACCCCCTGCTCGGCCTGCTCGACCAGCGTGTCGCGGAAGAGTTCCCATGTCAGGTCCTCGGCCTTGCCGTTCACCTTCTCCAGAGCCTGATAAATAGGCACAGTGCCGATCGGCACGGGCGAGTTCCTCAAAATCCACTCGCGCGTGGCGTGGATGTTTTTTCCCGTCGAAAGATCCATCACCGTGTCAGCGCCCCATTTGGTGGCCCAGCGCATTTTCTCAACCTCCTCCTCGATCGAGGATGCTACCGCGCTGTTGCCGATGTTGGCATTGATCTTCACCAGAAAATTCCGGCCGATGATCATTGGCTCGAGTTCCGGATGGTTGATGTTCGCCGGAATGATCGCACGGCCAGCAGCGACCTCGTCGCGCACAAATTCCGGCGTGATCTCGGCGGGAATCCGTTGTGGGAACCTGCGGAAAATGCCTGGCGTGTAGGCGCTGTCTCCCAGTTGCGCGGAACCGGCATGCTGCTTGTCGAGCGCGTTGCGCAGGATGTCCCCGCCCATCTCAGCGATTCTCGCGCGGCCCATGTTTTCACGGATCGCGATGAACTCCATCTCGGGTGTCACGATCCCCTGGCGCGCATACCAAAGTTGTGTCACGGCGTGCCCCGCAGAGGCCCGCAGCGGCTTGCGGCGCAGGCCGGGAAATTCCAGCAACCGGTTCCGTTCGGCCTTGCTCGCGTATTCCGCATGGTTGCGTGAAAGATACCCGTTGTCCTGCGGCTTCACTTCCCGCCCCTCGTATTCCTCCACATCCCCGCGGCCTAGAATCCAAGCGCGTCTCAGGGCGGGCAGGCCCTGCGTGACATCTCCGTCGAACGCGTCATCGCCCCATGGCCCGGAGGCGTCGTAAACGCGCACCGGCTCGTTTTTTTCGAGCGTTCCATCAAACCGCTTCGTGTCCGCAAGCGAGATTTCACGCATCGGGACTCGAACACCGGCGTGCAATGTTCCCTCGACATAGACGCGGGTGGAATTCGGAAGCGGATCGGTGCTGCTTGGTTCAAAGGAATCGGCTGGAGCAATCATAGGTGGTGGATTGGATTTGAGTGACTCCCCTCCACAGCCATGCCAGCGTCAGCGCGGATGGCCCGTTTCGGCCACTTGGCCGCAACATCCATGCGCTCCCTCCGCCGGCATAAACCGTTTCAGGTTCAAAGGGTCTCCAACCGTTTCCTCCGGCCGGACTCTCAGCCTTCATCAGGCTCCCCCGCACACCGGTGACTTTTCACGGCGATCGCCTTCTCCGTCAACCAGGAACCCTGGAAATCTGAAAAAACCACAAAATATTTCATTGCCGCGGTGGGGAAAAATGGGTACTTTTGGGTAAAAGTGGTGAATAAAACCACACCATCCCTTCACTCGAGATGCCACCGGAAAACCCAGTAGAAGCCCTGTTTGCGGGCACTTACGCACGATCGATCGATGCGAAGCATCGTGCCGCAGTGCCATCCGCGTGGGTTCGGGAGGAGGGCACGGAATTTTTTGTGATCCCCCATCCCGAGGAGGGCTATCTCATGGTCATGCCGCCGGGAGAGTTCCACTCGACCGAGCAGCGCATCCTCGCATCCAGCGCCTCTCCGCAGGAAAAACGGCAGGCCATCCGCCAATTCTTCAGCGCCGCGCACCGAGTGGTTTCGGACAAGCAAGGCCGAATTCTCCTGCCTGAAAACCATGCCGCCGCCGCAGCCCTTCAAGGCGAGATCGTGTTCGTTGGCGCGGGTCGCCGCTTTGAAATCTGGTCGAAGGAGCGCCACGAGGCCGCCAACGCCGCAAACGCTGAAATCTACCGCCGCGTCGCCGTGGAGATCGGACTCTGAGTGCCATGAACCTCAACAAACCCACAACCAACTCGAAAAAGACTCACCCATAACCAGTGTTCGCACCCCGCGATGGCCAAACGAACACACACTCCTGCAAACAAAAACACCCCGCGAAAAAAGATGAAAAACCTGGACTGCGAGAATCTCGGAAATGCACTTGTGAACAGCACACACGCTCTTTCCGCGAACTGGCACACACCGGTCCTCGCCAACCAGGCGGTTGCGGCTCTCCAGCCCGTCCCGGGAAAGCTTTTTCTGGATTGCACTGCAGGTGGCGGCGGACACTCGCGCCTCTTGCTCCAGGCCGGAGCCTCGGTTGTCGCCCTTGATCAGGACCCCGAGGCGCTCGCCCGCTGCCGCACGAACCTCGCGGAATTCGGCGACCGTGTCCGCTTTGTGGAGTCGAATTTCCGCAACGCTCCCCAGGCCCTCGCCTCGCTCGGAATCCACGGCGGCTTGCATGGCGCCCTGCTCGATATCGGCGTTTCATCCCACCAACTCGACGAGCCCGTTCGCGGATTCTCTCTCATGCGCGACGGCCCCCTGGACATGCGCATGGGCCCATCGATCCGGGAAACCGCCGCTGATCTCGTCAATACGCGTAGTGTCGAAGAACTCGCCCGCATGTTCCGTGATTACGGTGAGGAACCAAATGCCCGCCGCATCGCTGCCACCATCGTCGCCAGGAGGACATCGAGCCCGTTTGTCTCGACACTCGATCTCGCCGAAACCATTGCTGCGGCATCCCCGCGCAAAGGCCCTCGCCACCCCGCGACTCGCGTGTTTCAAGCGCTCCGCATCGAAGTGAACGACGAACTGGGCGCCCTCCGCGAGGCGCTGCGGACCATACCCCCTCTTCTCTCTCCGGGTGCACGACTCGCCGTGATCACATTCCACTCCCTCGAGGACCGCATCGTGAAGGTCTTTTTCAAGGAGCACAGCCGCGAGTGGATCGACCGTCCCGAGTGGCCTCGCCCTCGCAGAAATCCCGATCGCCAATTCCGTCTTCTCACCAACCACCCCATCCTGCCGTGCGAACGCGAGGTGGCGGAAAACCCGAGAGCGCGCAGCGCCAAGCTGCGTGTTGTCGAAAAACTGAAGGACCCCACACCATGAACATGCCTGCCATCGAAGCGCCTTGCCGCCACAACCCCGTCCAAATCGGGAAAATCCTGCGAATGTCGCTCTTCCTCGTCCCGCTCCTCGCCGGAGGTCTTTCCTTCGTCCATCTCAAAAACCAGCAGTTCGCCCTCGGCGAGCAAATCCGCCAAACGGAGCGCGCCATTCGCGAAACCCGGGCCGAAAACGAGGTCCTGCTCGCCAAAGTGACCTCACTAACATCTCGCAGAGCCCTCCAAGAGCGGATCGCCTCGGGATTTATCTCGGTCATGCCGGTGAGCGGCGACAAGATCGCACGCCTCACCCCGCCTGCCCAAGACACGGAGACCACCGCTCTGCGCACGGCCTTCAACGGAGCATCCCTGCAATGAACAAGGCGGACCGCACGCGCATCATCATTGCCAGCGCTGTCGCCTCCGCCATCTTCACGGGCTTCTCCGCAAGACTCGTCCACATCCACATCTCGAAACACGAGGAGTATTCCCGCCTGGCCGCCGAGAAACACTCGATACGCCAAGTCATCCACGCCAAACGCGGGATGATCCTGGACCGGAACGGCGAAATCCTGGCCGCCAACCTTCCGGTTCGCACCATCTTCGCGGACGCCTCCCACATCAAGAAACCGCAGGAACTCGCAGATCTCGCCGCCTCCAGACTGGGTCTCGATTCCAGGGAGCTTGTCGAAAAATTCGCGACCGGGAAAAAATACATCGTCCTGAAACGACAGGTGCCGGAACAGGTCGCCATGGAACTCTTCGGAGACATGCAGACCCGCAACCTCCGCGGACTGTATTCCGAAAAGGATTCGATCCGCAGCTACCCGAACGGATCGATGCTTGGCCACATCATCGGTTTCCTGAACCACGAGCGCAAGGGCATCCAAGGCATCGAGCGGGTGTTTGACGCCGAACTCGCCGGCACTAACGGCTACCGCTACATCGAACGCGACCGCACCGGCCGCGAAATCGTCCCCTACCGTGGCCTCGAGGTTGAACCCGAACACGGCCGCGATGTCCGCCTGACCATCGACATGCACCTCCAGGCGATCCTCGAGGAGGAACTCGACGCCACTTACAAGGAACTCTCCCCTGAGACCGTCACCGCCATCCTCGTGGATCCGAAAACCGGCGGTATTCTGGCCATGGGCTGCAGGCCGGCATTCGACCCGAACAAACCGGGCGAGGCGGAACCCGAGCAAATGAAAAACCGCGCGATCATCGACATGGTCGAACCGGGATCGACATTCAAGATCGTCGTTGCTGCAGCAGCGCTCAACGAGGGCAAGGTGGATGAAAAAAGTTCCATCTTTTGCGAGAACGGGCGCTTCGCCTACGGCGGCAGAACCCTCCGCGACCACCATGGCTACGGCCATATGACCGTCCACGACATCCTTGTGAAATCCTCGAACATCGGTTCGGCGAAAATGGCGCTCATGATGGGGGCCGACAAATATTACGAATATGTCCGCCGCTTCGGCTTTGGAGAACGCCTCGGCATCGAGCTTCCGGGCGAGATTCCAGGCCTTGTCCACCCCCCCTCCCGCTGGGACAAACTCACCATCACCCGCATGCCCATGGGCCATGCCGTGGCTGTGACTCCGCTCCAGATCGCCATGAGCATGTCGGTCATCGCCAATGGCGGCAAACTCATGGCCCCACGGGTCGTCGAGTCGCTGGAATCGAGCGACGAACGCGGAACCACCACCAAAGGCCCGGTTGTCCTCCGCGATGTCGTTCCAGAAAAAACGGCCCGCTTCGTGGGCAACGCCCTCGCCGCCGTGACCGAACCCGGCGGCACAGCGACCTACGCCAGAGTCAACGGCTTCAGTGTCGCGGGCAAAACCGGCACCGCGCAGAAGGTCAGCCCGAAAGGGGGCTACGCCGCCGGAAAATATGTCGTTTCGTTCGCCGGATTCATGCCGGTGGAGGATCCACGCTTTGTCTGCCTCGTCATCGTGGACGATGCAAAGGTCCCCTCGAACCTCAACTACGGCGGTCTCGTCGCCGCACCAGTGTTTTCCCGCATCAGCGAAAAAGCGGCCCGCTACATGGATCTCACCCCGACACTCCCGGCGATCCCGCTCATGGATTCCTCGTTGGCGAAAAACAACAAATCGACCCTGAACCAAGACTGACCGGATGAGACTTCAGGAACTATTGAAATCAGCCGGTTTGAGCCCGGGATTGGCGGATGCCGAGATTTCCTCGCTCTGCCACGACTCGCGGCAGGCGACACCCGGGTGCCTTTATTTCGCGATTCCGGGCGCGACCCACGATGGATCCACATTCATCGCCGAGGCTGTCGCAAAAGGTGCGGCGGCGGTGGTGACATCCTCGACTTCTGACTCGGCTCCCTGCGCGATGGTGTTTGTCTCGGATGTCCGCTCGGCCATGGCCGATATCGCCGCGGCGTTTCACAACCACCCAGACCGCTCGCTCAAGTGCATCGGCGTCACGGGAACAAACGGAAAAACAACCACAACATTCCTCGCACGGCACATCCTCGATTCCGCATCGCAACGCTGCGGACTGGTCGGAACCGTGAAATACATCGTTGCAGGAACCGAACGCCCCGCTCCGCACACCACCCCCGAATCCCTCGACCTCCAAGAAATCCTGGCGGAAATCCGCGACACCGGCGGACGCGCCGCGGCAATTGAGGTTTCCAGCCACGCCCTGGTCCAGCAACGCGTGCGCGGCATCGAATTCAACGCCGCCGTCTTCACCAACCTCACCCAGGACCACCTCGACTTCCATGGAACGATGGATGCCTACTACGACGCAAAGGCATCCCTCTTCGAGGCCCTTTGCAAGCAACCCACAAAACGCGGCCGTGCGATCATCAACTCGGACGACCGCTTCGGCCTTCGCCTGATCGACCAGTTTTCCAAAAAAACAAAAATCATCACCTACGGCAGGAACGTCCACGCCGACTACCGCGCCTCCTCGATCAGGATCGAGGCGAAAGGCACCACCTTCGCCTTGGAGACCCGCGGGAAGAGCTTCCTTGTCCGCCTCCCGCTCATCGGCCTTTTCAACGTTTACAATGCCCTCGGCGCAATCGCCGCGGCGGTCACCTGCGGCGTGGAGGCAAGGGCGGCGGTGGATGCCATCGCCAAATGCCCGCAAGTCCCGGGCCGACTGGAACGGGTTCCCTGCAACCGCAACTTCCAGGTTTTTGTCGACTACGCCCATACCGATGACGCCCTGCGCAACGTGCTTTCGACCCTTCGCGAACTCCAACCCGCGCGCATCATCACCGTCTTCGGGTGCGGAGGGGACCGCGACCGCGCGAAGCGCCCGCTCATGGCAAAGGCCGCAGAGGAACTCTCTACCCACGTCATCATCACATCGGACAACCCGCGCAGTGAGGATCCCGAATGCATCCTTGACGAAATCGAAAAAGGCCTGCGCCGAAAAACCCATGAACGCATCGCGGACCGCGAGGCGGCCATCCGCCACGCTGTGGAACTCGCCGCACCGGGCGACATCGTGTTGATCGCGGGCAAGGGCCACGAAAAAACGCAGGAGTCCAGCGGAGTGAAAATCCCGTTCGACGATGTGGATGTCGCCCAAAAAGCCATCTCGGACAAGAAGGGAACCATGATCGATGGATAATCTTTCCCTATCCGAAATCGCTGAAATGGCGGGAGCGAAACTCCTCCGCGACACTCCGGGCCTTGCCGTCTCCCGTATTTCAAAGGACACCCGCACAATCGCACCCGGTGACCTCTACCTCGCCTTGCGCGGCGAAAACTTCGATGGAAACGCCTTTGCCACCCAAGCCCTCGAGTCGGGCGCCGCGGCAGTGCTCATGGATTCAAAGGAACAGGCTGAGATTCTTGCGGCGAAATATCCCGTGATTCTTGCCGAGGACAGCCTTGCCGCACTGACGCGCCTCGCACGGGCGTGGCGCTCACGCCTCGCGCTCAAAGCCGTCTGCATCACCGGAAGCAGCGGAAAAACCAGCACCAAGGAATTCACCGCCGCAGTCCTCGGATCGCGCCTGCGCACCATCAAAACCGAGGGAAACCTGAACAACCATATCGGCCTCCCCCTTTCCATACTCGCTGCGGGAACACAGGACGAGGCCGCCGTCTGGGAACTCGGCATGAACCACCCGGGCGAAATCGCCCCCCTCGCCGACCTCGCCAGGCCCGACTGCGCGATCATCACAAACATTGGCACCGCCCATATCGAACACCTCGGATCGCGTGAAGCGATCGCCTTGGAAAAGGGAATGCTTGCCGAAGCTGTCGGACCTAACGGGTCTGTGATCCTCCCCGCCGGCGACGAACTCGCGGCCTCGATCGCACCCCGCTGCAAGGCGAGGATCGTCCGGGCGGGCATCGACTCTGGGGATTTGATCGCCTCCTCCATTAACCCCACTCCCCAGGGAACCTCCTTCACCGTGAGCCTTGACGGCAAATCCCACGCGGCATCGATCCCCGTCCAGGGACGCCACATGGTTTCCAATGCGATTCTGGCACTCGCCGCCGGACTGGAATGCGGCATCCCTCTCGAAACTGCCATCAAGGCGCTTGCCAAGACCCGTCTCGCCGGCGGACGCTTGGAACAAAAGACCCTCCGCGGCATCCTCTTTCTCGACGACACCTACAATGCCAACCCCGACTCGATGGAAGCCGCCCTTGAGACTCTTCGCTCCATGCCGGGCACAGGCCGCCGCATCGCCGTCCTCGGCAAAATGGGCGAACTCGGAGACTACGCCACCGAAGGCTATCGCCGCGCCGGTGCCGCGGCCTCGAAGTCCGCAGACATCCTCGTCACCGTGGGATCCGAAGCGAATGCAATTGCCGAGGCCGCTCGCAACGCAGGCATGGCCCGCATCCACGAAACCGAAAACACGGCGAACGCCTCGCGCATGATCGCGCAACTCGCCCGCCAAGGCGACATCGTGCTTGTCAAAGGCAGCCGCTCCGCCCGCATGGAAACACTCCTCACCCACTTCGCGAACTGATGCTCTACTACCTCTCGAACCTCAGCGACTGGGCGACTGCAAACGCCGTTGATAACGACTTCCTGAAGGCGATGAATGTATTTTCATACATCACATTCCGCGCCATCTGCGCGGGGGTCACAGCATTCCTCTTGAGCCTTCTTTTCGGCAACTTCGTCATCCGCAAACTCATCTCCTTGAAGTTCGGCCAGCCCATTCGGACCGCCGCGGAGGTCCACAAACTCTACGAACTCCACGGTGCCAAGAAAGGGACGCCCACGATGGGTGGCATCCTTCTCATCGGTTCTCTTTTCATCTCCTCGATCCTCTGGGCGCGTTGGGACAACCCGCTCGTCTGGCTTGTCCTCCTGAGCACGGGCTTCCTCGGCGGAATCGGCCTCTACGACGACTGGCTCAAGGTGGCCAAGAAAAACTCCGACGGCATCAGCAGCAGGTTGAAATTCCTCCTCCAGTGCGTGCTGGCAGGCATCTTCACCTGGGTTCTCCTGACAAATCCGAAAACCGCGACAATCGCCCAGCAGGTCTTCATCCCCTTCCTAAAAAATCCGATCATCCTCGGCATGGGCGGCCTGACATTCCTCTTCTACCTCCTTGTCATCGTCGGCACATCCAACGCGGTGAACCTCACCGATGGTCTCGACGGCCTCGCCACCGGATGCACCGCGACCGTCGCCGCGACCTACGCCGTGCTGGCCTACGTGGCTGGCAACATCAAAGCGGCCACCTACCTCCAGATTCCCTTCGTGCCGTTCTCCGGCGAACTCACCGTCCTCTGCGTGGCCTTGCTGGGATCCTGCCTGGGCTTCCTCTGGTGGAACGCCCACCCCGCCCGCGTGTTCATGGGCGACACGGGTTCGCTGGCGATCGGCGGCATGCTCGGAGCGGTGGCGATCTGCAGCAAACAGGAACTCCTCCTGGTGATCGTCGGCGGCGTCTTTGTCATCGAGGCCATGTCGGTGATCCTCCAAGTCGCGAGCTTCAAGCTCACCGGACGCCGCATTTTCCGCATGTCACCCATCCACCACCACTTTGAATTGAGCGGCTGGAAGGAAAACACCGTCATCGTGCGCTTCTGGATCATGTCGGTGCTCTTCGCCCTGCTCGGACTCGCAACCCTCAAGCTCAGGTAATGGTTCACAGCGGAAAAAACACTGCGGTTCTCGGCCTTGGCACCAGCGGCGAGGCCGCTGCCCGCCTCCTCCTCGAGGAGGGGGCCAGCGTGACCGTGTGCGAATCCACCGACTCCCCGGCGACACGCGAAAAGGCGTCCGCTCTTGAACAACTCGGCGCAAGGATTCTTCTGGGCAAGGAAGCCGAGACCGACCCCGCCCACTACGACCTCGCCGTGATCAGCCCGGGCATCGATCCCGCCGTGCCCCTCGTCCAAAACATCCTCAAAAAATCCATCCCGCTCATTGGCGAACTCGAACTCGCCTATCAGGAATGCCTCTGCCCGACTGTCGCCATCACGGGAACCAACGGCAAAACGACCACCACCGAACTCACAACACGCATCCTCTCGGGCGCGGGCCTGAGAACCATCGCAAGCGGAAACATCGGCCTTCCGTTCGCCACCGCCGTGCGCGAGAGCCACAGGCTCGATGTCATGGTGCTGGAGGTCAGCTCGTTTCAACTCGAAACCATCCGCACCTTCCACCCGAAGGTCGCCGTCTGGCTCAACCTCAGCCCGAACCACCTCGACCGCTACACGGGCATGGAGGACTACCGCACGGCGAAACTCAGGATTTTCGAGAACCAGACACCAAACGACTGGGCGGTGGTCAACGCCCTCTCGGACCTTCCCGATCTTCCGGCGCGCCGACTCACCTTCAGCGCAAAAACCACCGACGCCGACTTCACGCTGGAAAGAAACAGGATTCTCTTCCGGGGCACTCCGGTCCTCGATCAAAACACCACACGCCTCCCGGGCATCCACAATGCCGAGAACATTATGGCGGCGCTCGCCATCGGCTTCGCACTTGACCTCGATCTGGACACCCTCGCCCGTGCGATCGGGGATTTCTCCCCGCCGGCCCACCGCTGCGAGTTCGTGAGGGAATTGGATGGCGTGCGTTGGATCAACGACTCGAAGGCCACAAATCTCGACTCCGTCGAAATGGCCGTGCGCTCACAGCAAGGGCCACTTGTTCTCATTGCCGGTGGCAAGGATAAGGGATTCCCCTTCGACCCGCTCACCCAACTCGTCTCGGAGCGCGTGCGCGCCGCCGTTCTTATCGGCGAAATGAAAGACCGCATTGCCGCCTCCTGGAAGGACACCGACTGCCGCACCGCATCGTCCCTCGAGGAAGCGGTGAGCATCGCCCGCTCACTGTCGCGCCAGGGCGACACCGTCCTATTCTCCCCGGGCACCTCTTCGTTCGACATGTTCCGCAACTACGGGGAACGCGGAAACCTCTTCAAATCAATCGTTCACCAACTCAACCCAAACCTGCCCGAAAACCCATGACACCCAAAAACAACAATGCCGATCCGCGCCGTCCGATCCGTCGGATGGTGAACAGAAAAAAAATCCATGCCCGCGCGGCGAACCGCGAAGACATGGAGGAATTCGAGAACGAAGCCGAACCGGGCATGAAGCTCTCCCAGGCGTTCCTGGTGGTTCTCCTGCTCCATATCCTCGCCGTGGGCGGCATCTACGTGTTCAACGAAATCAAAAGCGCGACAAAAGCGGAACCGGTCGCCAAAACCCCGTCGGAGGCACCGGCGGAACCCATCGCCAAACCCGCGCCTCTCGCGGAGGAACCCGCATCCTCCGCATCAACAGCACCGACCACATCCGCTTCCACCACGTCCTCCCTTACTCACACCGTGGCGGCTGGGGACACACTCCACCGTATCGCCGGAAAATACGGCATGAGCGTTGGCGCGATCGAAAAGGCGAATAATCTGGAAAACAACGCCATCATTCGCGTTGGCCAGTTGCTCTCGATCCCGAAAGCCGGCGATTCCCCCGCCGAACAGGCGAAACCCGCAAAACCCGCTCCCGCTGTCGTGGCAAAAGCCCCGCCGGTGGTTCCTGTGGCAGAAAAGACCGCAAAACCCGCTCCAGCCGACGCTGCCGAAAAATCCGCACCCGCCGCCTCTTCTGAAAAAACCTACACCGTGGCCAAGGGGGACAACCCGTATTCGATCGCAAAAAAATTGAAGGTGAACCCGATCGAACTCATGAAGGCGAACAAGATCGACGATCCGAAAAAACTCCAGATCGGGCAAAAACTCGTTCTTCCCTGATCCGAACATCCACCCCCTTCGCATGCACCGCCACGCCATCCACACCCTGATCCTCTGCGTCCTGGCACTCTGCGCCTTGGGCCTGGTCATGCTATTCAGCACCGGGGCGTTTGCTCGGGACAGTCACGGAGACATGTATTTCTTCGTGAAAAAACAGGGCTTCTGGCTCGTGCTTGGAACATGCGCCCTCATCGTGGGCGCCCTGCTCGACTACCACTTCCTTGTGCGCCACTGGTGGGCGTTCTTCGCGCTTGCCGTCGTGCTGCTCGTCCTTTGCTTCATTCCTCCGATCGGCATGCGGATCAATGGATCTTCCCGCTGGGTCAACCTTGGCGTCACCACATTCCAGCCCAGCGAACTCGCCAAGATCGCGTCAATTCTCTTTCTCGCATGGTGGTTTTCGAAAAAAAACGTCGATTTCAACTCACTTCTGGACGGTTTTGTGAAGCCCCTGGCCACCCTTTCGATTTTGATGGCCCTCATCGTCCTCGAAGTGGATATCGGCAACACCGCGCTGATCGGCGGCACGGCCGTGTGCGTTCTGTTCCTCGGTGGCGCGTCACTCCGGTGGCTCATGCTCCTGGCCGCAGGCGGCCTCGGAGCCGTCCTGGTGGCCGGCTTGAGCGTGTCGGAGAGAAAGGGACGTCTTATGGCCTTCCTTGACCCCGAACAATACAAGCTCGGCGAAGGCCTCCAGCAGTGGCAAGCCCTCATCGCCTTCGGTTCGGGAGGGCTGCAGGGGCTGGGGCTTGGCGAGGGGCGCCAAAAAATGCTTTATCTTCCGTATGCCCACACGGATTTCATTTTTCCAATGATCGGAGAGGAACTCGGCCTCATTGCCACATCCCTGACCGTTCTTGCCTTTCTTCTTCTCTTCCTCTCGGGGCTGCTTGTGGCGGCCAATGCAAGCGACCGCGAGGGCATGGTGCTTGGCTATGGAGCGGTTTCGATGATCACCCTTCAGGCAGTTGTGAACATCGGCGTCACCACATCCCTGCTTCCCAACAAGGGAATGCCGCTCCCGTTCATCAGCTACGGGGGCTCGAACCTCCTCGTATGCCTTTTCATGATCGGCCTGCTGGTCAGCATCCACCGCCGCGGCCGCCCGGCTCAGCAGTCCCTCGACCAATCGCTTCTGCGTCCGCATTTCGAGCCCAGGGTATGAAAAGCGACCCACACACCCTTCGCGCGATCATCGCCTGCGGCGGCACCGGCGGACATTTGTTTCCTGGGCTCGCCGTTGCGGAGGTCCTTCACGCCAAGGGCCACGAAGTCCTGCTCTTCGTCTCGGAAAAGGAAATCGACTCCACCGCGCTGAACGCACACCCCCAGTTCCGCGCCGAGAAGCTTCCGTCGGTGGGCATGCCTCGCAATCCGCTCTCACCGGCGTTCATCGGGTTTTTGCGCCGGTGCCTGGAAAGCCAGCGCCACAGCATCCGGGTCTTCAAAAAATTCCGCCCGCATGTCGTGCTGGGTATGGGGGGCTTCACGTCGACCCCGCCGATCATCGCCGCACGCCTGCGGGGCATCCCTTCGTTCATCCACGAATCGAATGCCATTCCGGGACGCGCCAACAAACTCGCGGCGCGTTTCGCCTCGAGGGTGCTTCTGGGATTCGAGGACTGCCGCGCGGCATTCCGGGGTTCGGAGTGCATCGTCACCGGCACGCCTGTCCGCAAAAACCTCGGCCAACCCCTCGAGCGCTCGGCGGCACTCCGTGTCTTCAACCTCGAACCCGAACGCCAAACGCTCCTCGTCACGGGGGGAAGCCAGGGTGCAACCGGCATCAATCAACTCCTCTTCAAGTCCGTTCCCCTCATGGACCGGTCGCGCCTGCAAATCATCCACCTCACCGGAAAAAACGACGACCGGCTGGCATCCGCGAATTACCAAAGAGAGGAAATCCCGCACTTCGTTGCGCCATTCCACCACCATATGGAGGAGGCATACTCCGCCGCAGACCTTGTCGTGTCGCGTTCGGGTGCGTCGAGCCTCAGCGAAGTCTCCCGCTTCGGCCTTCCATCCGTGCTCATCCCGTATCCTTTTGCCACAGACGACCACCAAAGCGCGAATGCCGCCATTTTCACACGGGTGGGCGCGGCGGAGTCCCTCGGCGAAAGGGAAACCTCGCCGGAATCCTTCGCAAAACTCGTCGATGCCCTTCTCAAGGATCCATCCCGCCGCCAAACCATGTCGGAGGCCGCCCGCAGCCTCGATCCCGGATCGGCAGCCGAAAACGTGGCGGAGGTCATGGAACGCGCGGCAAGGGAGGGCTTGAAATGACCTCCTCCTCCCCGCTCGATTCCCTCGCCTCCGGGTCCCCTCTCCGCATCCACCTCATCGGAGTCGCCGGATCGGGCATGAGCGGCATCGCCGCATTGCTCCTCGGCCTCGGCCACCGCGTCAGCGGATCGGACAAGGTGGACACCATCGAAGTCGAGCGCTTGGTCAAAAAAGGCCTCGTCTTCCACACTCCCCATTCCGCCGATTGCGTTCGGGATGCCGACATCGTCCTCTACTCCTCCGCCATCAAGCCTGGAAATCCCGCCTACGACGAGGCTGTGCGTCTCGGACTCCCCATGGCGCGGCGCGCGGACGCCCTTGCGGCGATTATGGCCTCGAAAAGCGGGATCGTCGTTTGCGGCATGCACGGGAAAACCACCGTCTCGGCCCTCGCCGCCCACGTTCTCAGGGCGGGCGGGTTCAAGCCCTCTCATTATGTCGGCGCCGAGATTCCAATCCTCGGCACCAATGCACGCTGGGACTCGGAGGGAACATGGTTCGTCGCCGAGGGGGATGAAAGCGACGGATCGCTGGTCAACTATCACCCCAGGCACGCTATCGTCCTCAATATCGAGCCCGAGCACCTCGATTTCTACGAGGACCTCGATGCCATCGACGCGGTCTACCGCCAACTCGCCTCGCAAACCTCGGGAAATGTCTTCTACTGTGCCGACGACGCCGGCGCGACCCGCGTCTGCGCACGCCATCCGGGCGCGATCGGATATGGCCACGCCCCAAACGCGCGCTACAGGATCGACGGACTGGAGACAAAAAACTTCCGCTCCCGCTTCACCGCCTACAAGGACGGCGTGGAACTCGGTGAAGTCGTTCTGAACATCCCCGGCGCGCACAACGCCGTGAACGCCATGGCGGTTGTCGCCCTCGCCACCGAAATCGGTCAGCCATTCGAAAAAATCGCAGAGGCCCTCGACTCCTTCCGCGGAGCGCGCCGCCGGTTTGAAATCATCCACCAGTCGCAGCACCACACGATAGTGGACGACTACGGACACCATCCCACCGAGATCGCCGCCACGCTGGCCACAGCCCGCACTGGCACGCATGACACGGTTGCCGTCATGTTCCAACCCCACCGGTTCACCCGCACGGCGGCATTGCGTGACCAGTTCGCCACGGCTTTCCACGCTGCCGACCATGTTTTTGTCAGCGATATCTACCCAGCCGGCGAACCTCCCCTTCCCGGAGTCTCTGGACAAACAATCGTGGATGCCGCAACAGCCGCTGGACATCCCTCGTTCCACCTCTCCCCGGATGTCGATTCAATTCACAAGGCCGCGGCGCGCGTCCTGGACTCGAACACGCTTGTCCTCTCCCTCGGAGCGGGAAACATCCACGAGGCGGGAAAAACACTCGCAGCCGAATTGCAACTCCGCGACAGGCTCCTCGGCGCCATGGGCGCGGGCCGCATTCTCCTCCACGAACCACTTTCCAAACACACCACCATGCGTGTCGGCGGCCCGGCGCAGTTCTGGGCGGAACCCGAAACAGAGGAGGGCTTCGCAGAACTTGTCCGCTTTTGCTTCGATGAAAACATCCCGTTCATGGTGATGGGACGAGGGTCGAACCTGCTTGTGCGCGATGGAGGCATCCCCGGCGTCGTTGCCCATCTCTCCCGTGGAGAATTCTCGCAACTCACCGTGGATGGCTCCGAAATCACCGCGGGCGTGGGCGTCAAATTCAAGCAACTCAGCGCCGCAGCAAGAAACGCCGGAATCGGCGGATTCGAGTGGATGGAGGGAATCCCGGGGAACCTCGGCGGCGGTCTGCGCATGAACGCGGGCGCCATGGGCATCCAAACCTTCGACCAGGTCGTGCGTGTGCGGTTTTGCGACACGGACGGAAACATCTTTGTCAAAACACCCGCCGAACTCGAGATTCGCTACCGCGATGTTCCGATCCTTCGCCGCAACTTCGCCCTCTCGGCCGTGATCGCCGGAAGCCCCGCAACCCGCGAAGCCATCGACCACGGCATCGCGGCATCGGCCGCTAAACGAAAGGAAAGCCAACCGGTCGCAGCCAGCGCGGGGTGCATTTTCAAAAATCCGGAATCAATCCCCGCAGGCCGCCTCATCGAGGAACTCGGATTGAAAAACCGCACCATCGGCGGCGCGAGGGTCTCGGACGTGCATGGCAACTTCATCGTGAACGATGGCTCGGCCACCGCGTCGGACGTGCTCGCTTTAATCTCGGAAATCCAATCCATCGCTCTCGAGAAACGCAACATCACCCTCGAAACCGAAGTCCAAATCGTGGGAGTCGACACATGAACCAGAAATACCAAGGAATCCTGAAAGGCAAAAAAGTCGCCCTCCTCTCGGGGGGGCCTGGAAGCGAAAGGGATGTCTCCCTGCGATCGGGAGCCGCTGTGGCAAAGGCCCTCGGCACCGTCGGCGCGCATGTCACGGCAGTGGATGTGCAGGGACCTGATTTCACACTCCCGGCAGACACCGAACTCGCGTTCAACCTGATCCATGGCACCTTCGGCGAGGACGGACAAATCCAGGACATCCTCGACCGCCTTGGCATCCCCTACACAGGCGAAAACGCCGCCAAAAGCCGCATGGCGTTCGACAAGATTCTTACCAAGGAGGCATTCGACCGAGCAGGCGTGCCGACATCCGCATGGGAAAAAATCACGCCGGGTCAAACGCCCTCGCTGGAACTCCCCTACGTCGTCAAGGCGCCCCGCCAAGGATCAAGCGTTGGAGTCCACATCCTGCGCGACCCGGCGGGCCTCGCTGCAGCGCTGGACGATTGCTTCCGCTTCGGTAACGAGGTGCTCGTGGAAACGTTTTTCAAAGGACGGGAACTGACTGTCGGAATCCTCGGCGACTTCGCCCTGCCGGTTGTGGAGATCGTGCCGAAGGACGGCTTCTACGACTACGCAAACAAATACACCAGCGGCGCCTCGCAGTATTTCGTTCCAGCGCCGCTCGAAGAGGCCGTTGCCGAGCGTGTCCGGGCCACCGCCATCGCCGCCACACGCGCACTGGACCTCGAGGTCTACTGCCGTGTGGACATCCTTCTCGGGGCGGACGAATCCATGAGCGTCCTTGAAATCAACACCATTCCCGGAATGACCGAACTCAGCCTCCTTCCCAAGGCCGCTGCCGCTGTCGGGTTGGGCTTCGGTCCCCTCTGCGAGGAAATCGCGGGCCTCTCGCTCGCCAAAGGAGGCATGGCATGATCCACAACTCCCCTCGCAAGCGCTCGATCCTGAACGTCAAAGTGCGCGCGTCCACCGCCCGCAAAAAACGCCAGCGCCTCCTCGCTCTCGCCTCCGCATGGACGATCGGCATCGCGCTCTTCGCCGCCTTGGCCTGGTTTGGCGTGTCGAAGACGCTCGACAGGTTTTTCTTCTCGAATCCCGCCTACAACCTCTCCGAACTGACCTTGGAACTCGACGGCATCATGACCGGCGAGGACCTCGTTGCCATCACCGGCATCAAACCCGGCGACAATGTGTTCAACATCGACCTCGCGGAGGCGGGCGCAAAGCTCCGCGCCATCTCCATGGTGCAGGACGCCTGCCTTGAGCGATTCCTTCCAAACCGTATCAAGATCACCCTCGTCTCGCGCCGCCCGGTGGCATGGGCCGCACGACGCGAACCCCTCGACGCCCCCTACGATCCCTCCTCCATGTTGCTCGTCGATGACTCGGGGTTTTTGATGAAACCCATGATCATCCGCCAGGAACACCACCAACTCCCGGTCATCCTTGGCATCGAGGAGTCCCAACTCCGTCCGGGCCACCCTGTGGAAAACCCCGACTTCAGCTCGGCCCTCCTGCTCCTGCGCCACCTGCGCCTTGAAAACAGACCTCTTGTTTCCATCCGCTCGATCGACACCTCGAAAGGCTACTGCCTCGATGCATTGACGGCGGACGGCAGCCTCGTGAAGTTCTCGCCGGTCAATTTCACACCCCAACTGGATAAACTCGAACGCCTCCTCGAGCATTGCCGCGACACGGGGCGCAGCCTCGAATCCGTGAATCTCATGGTCACGCGGAACACCCCGGTGGTGTTTGCGATGGCTTCCCTTCCGCCGGCGATTCAACCCGCGAAACAATCACCCAAACCCAAGACCAAATCACGAAACTGATGGCACGCGACAAACTCCACGTCGGACTTGAAATCGGAACCACCAAGGTGTGCGCGGTGGTCGCGGAATCCCGCGCAAACGGCGAACTCCGTCTGCTTGGCGTGGGTGAGAGTCCCTCGCGCGGTGTCAGAAAGGGCGAGATCGTCGACTTCTCCAACGCGTCGAAGTGCGTCCACGACGCTCTTGCGGATGCTGAGGACCGCAGCGACCGCGAGATAGACAGCGTCTGGCTGGGAGTCACCGGTGCGCACATTGTCGGATTCAATCACCGGAACTCGGCAAACCTCCCCGCCGAGTCCGAAATCACGGACACCGAAATCGAGGAGGTGGAGTGCAAGGATCAGGATGTCGGCATTCCCAAGGACCACATACTGCTCCACTCGATCATCCAACGCTATTTCGTGGACGGACAAGAGGGGGTCATCGATCCCCGGGGCATGCTCGGAACTCGCCTTGAGGCCGACTTCCATATCATTCACGGCATCGAGAACAGGATTCACAATGCCATCCGCTGCGTGAAGGAATTCGAGATCGACGTGGTCGATGTCGTGGTGAACTCGGTGGCCTCGGCACAGGTCATCCTCAGCGACCAACAGAAGCGCGCCGGCGCACTCATCGTGGATATCGGCGGCGGGACCACGGATTTCCTCGTCTACCAGGACGGTGCGATCCGGCACAGCGGCGTCATTGCCATCGGGGGCGACCATGTCACCAACGACATCTGCATCGGCCTCAAAATCCCAATCGCAAGGGCCGAGAAATTGAAAATCGAGGAAGGCTCGGCGACCCTCGAGGGCATCAAGCCGGGAGACAGGATTACCTTGAAAAACGACACCGGATTTTCAGGACGGGATATCGACCGCCGCACGCTCAATTTGATCATCAATGCCAGGCTTCACGAGTTGCTTTCGATCCTGCGCAAACACGTGCAGGAGGTCGTTCCAGAACACCTGCTGGGAGCGGGCATCCTCCTCACCGGCGGCTGCAGCCTCACCCGTGGCATCACCGAGTTGGCCGAGTCCATTTTCCAAGGCACTCCAGTGAACCTCGCCCACGCCCAGTCGGTCTCGGGCCCCGCCTCGGCCTTCGAGAACCCACAGCTTTCGACCTGCATCGGGCTCACACGCTACGCCCAGGCCGTCCACTCCCAGATGCCCCAATCCTCGCTGCTGGACAACTTCTTCAAGAAAATCGGCAGCAAGCTGAAAATCGTATGATCTCGTATCCCCGCTGGCTCGAAGACACGGCTGACACCCCGCGACTCCGCTTGATCGGCATCGGCAACGCCGGCGTGCATATCGCCGATCGCATTGCCTCGCAGCTATCCGGCGACCTTGAGACGGTCGCCCTCAATTCCGACCAGCACTCGCTGAACACCTCGTCCGCAACGACCCGCATTCCCATCGGCCCGCTGACCACCCACGGCCTGGGGGCGGGAGGGGACGCGGAGGCGGGCCTCGAGGCGGCGAAGGAATCCCTGAAGGAAATCCTCGGCGCCATCGAAGGAGCGGACATCCTGCTGATCTGCGCGGGCCTCGGGGGCGGCACAGGCGGTCCCACCGCGGCACTCGTTGCAAAACTCGCGAAGGAACGCGGGGCACTCCCCGTGGCCGTGGTCACATCGCCCTTCCGCTTCGAAGGCCGCCGCCGCGCGGCTCAGTCCGCTGAAGCGCTGGACGAACTCAAGAAACACGCGGATGCCGTTGTCCACTTTGAAAACGACCGCATGGCCGACTTCAGCGAACCCATGCAGGAGGCGGCCAAGACCTTTGCCGCGTGCGACGAACTTCTCGCCTCCGCGCTCGTCACGCTCATCTCCGCAACAAAAAGCGGCGGCCCGCTTCCCATCTCGCTTCCCGACCTGATCTCGATCCTCCGGCATTCCGGCGATGGCTGTCTCTTCGGATCCGGATCCGCGGAAGGCGGGGAAAGAGCTGCCGCCGCCCTCGAGGAGGCGCTTCGAAGCCCGCTGCTGGACGGCGGACGCCTTCTCAAGGAGGGCACCGAGGTTCTCGTCAGCATCGGAGGACCCTCGAATATCGCATTCGTGGAGGTCGCCTCGATCATGCAGGGCGTCTCAAGACATGTCGGAGAAAAGACGAACCTCCACCTCACACTCTCCACCACCGCGGAAGATGCACCTCTCACCGTGGCATTGGTCGGGCGCACCGGAGTTGGCGAGATGCGGAAGGTTCCTCAATCAATTCCCGAACCCGCTCCCGCGCTCGAGCCAACACCTCTTGTGCCCGACGCTCCTAAGAAACCATCAACCGCCACCCAAAAAATCCATCAAGAGGACCTGCCGCTGGAACCAGTCTCAAAGGGGCGCTTCATCAAAAGCGAACCCACCATGTTCGAAGGCGAGGACTTGGACGTCCCGACATTTATTCGCAGGAAACTTCTCCGGTAGGATTCCCCCGCTTGATCTTTCCACTGGCGGTTTTCGGAAGACTTTCAGCAATCCGAAAAGCCACCGGAACCTTGTGGGATGCAAGCACCCGCGAACAGTGCGCCGCAAGATCCCCCTCGGTTGGTGGACGTGCGCCATCAGCCGCCACGATCTCCGCGATCGGCACCATCCCCCAACGCCTGTCAGCCAAACCTGAGACCCGGCATTCCTTCACGCGCGGATGACTCAAGAGGACGGCCTCGATTTCCTCGGGGAAACATTTCATGCCCCCGACATTGATCACCGACTTCAAGCGCCCCTTGAGGCGGATCGCCCCACCTGGCTCCTTCACGGCAAGATCGCCGGTGCGGAACCATCCCCCCTCCAGCACCTCGCTTCGCAACCTCCATGGCGACAGGTAGGCATCGAACATTCCCGGTCCCTTGATCCAAAGCTCCCCTTCTTTGGCATTGTCCGCCTCGCCGACCAACCTCACCTCGAAATCGTCCGGAACCCCGCACCAGAGCGGATGTGTCACTGCATCGCGGGTGTTCAACAGCGGCAAACCGGCTTCGATAATACCATAGCCCTGGGTGGCGGGGACCCCGTAGCGGCGGTGAAATACCGATGCCACCTCCTCGCGAAGCGGTGCGGCGGTCGAAACCGCAAGTCTCAAGTCCGGCCATGCGCGACCCGAGGTCTCTGCGCCCATGACGGCGAGATGAAAGGGCGATCCATAAAAAACCGTCGCCCGGTGCCGCAAGGCGGCATCCAACATGTCGTCGCCCATGCGGGAATGGCACAACACGGTGGTGGCACCACAAGACAGGTAGAGAAGAATCGACACCGCGAAGTGGTGGGCCATCGGCAACACCCACAACACCCTGTCGCAATCGGTGATTGAGAGGCGTCTGTTGCCGGAAGAAATCCTCTCGACCAGCGATCCATGTGACAGCACCACCCCTTTCGACTCACCGGTCGTTCCAGAGGAAAAGCGAATCAGCGCCGGGTTCAGAGCCGCAAAAACCTCCTCGGGAACCCCGCCGTCCGTTCCATTCTTCAATGCCCTCACCTGAGCCGCACACCCGGCAGCGGAGACGTTTGCCCCGGAGCCACCGCATTCCACAAGCGCCGCGCAGGCGGTGCGGGCCAACAATTCCGCGCACTCGGCAGGTTTGGATTCAGAGGGCACAGGAACAAGGCATCCGCCTCCCCGCACGATCGCAATCGCCCAAAGCACATGCTCGATTCCATTCGGACACCTCAACGCAACCCGCGGAACATGCCCGGGCGGACCATCGAAACACCCGGCACCCCGCAACGCATCGGCCATGCCATCCACCGCCGAAGCCATCCAACCGTAAGTTCGGAACTCCTCGCCATCACGGATCGCAACCGCCTCGGGTCGCGAGGCGGCTTGCGAGAAAAACCCATCCAAGGCATTCATTCCCCACCCTCCCCGAGCAAATCCCGCCGCAGGCTCCCTTCCAAAACATCCACCTCCGACTCGCTCACGCACCCCTCCCGCCAGGCGATGGTCGCGGTCAACCGCCCCCGCCGTTCACTGAAAAAAATGCCCGTGCCCGGAGGTTGGGACACTGTCGGCACATGCCACCCGTCCGCGATGCGCGCCCCGCAGATGCCGTCCACCCCCTTCAGAAATTCGCCGGTGTGGGAATGGAAAAACGAGGCAATCTGCCCTCCAGTGTCGAACTGCAGAAAGCGGCGGTAAACCCGGGGCGGCAGATGCCGCATCCACCCGAGCACCACACCGAATGCCCCCTCGACCCCCTCCCTCACCGACGTCTCGAACTGTCGCTGAACCTCCGCAACCGCCCCGCGCAACCCGGCCACATCGCCCGGCTCCAAGTGAAACGGCAACACACCCACCTGGTTTTGAAAAATCGGATGCGCCTCCCGCCTCCGCCGCACCTGCACCGGCGTCTGCACCTGGTATCCCAGCGGATCTTCGTTGCGGTGGCGGAACACCGCCGCATGTGCCCGTGCCGCAACCGCCAGAAAATAAGGCAGCAGAAAAATCCCGCCGGTCACCGCATCCGCCCGGTCATGAATGCGCCTCGTCTCGCCTCCATCGAAACGCACCAACCGGAACTTGGCCAAGGAGGGCCTCGGAACGGCTCCCCCAAGCGCCTTGAAGTTGCCGACCTTGAGTTCGTCATACCGCCTCAAGAACGGCTGAACCATTTTTATCCCTTGCACCACGCTCCCCGGCATTTCGAACGGCTCACCCCAAGAGGCCACCGGTTGAGCCGGACGATCCGGATTCATGGCAAATGCCGCAAGTTCCCTCAACAGCAACTCCGCCCCCCTTCCGTCAAAGAGCACATGCCGCCACTTGGCCACAAAGGCGGCAAGCCCCGCTCCCCGGACGAGATGCAACTCCAGGAACCCGTCGACCTCCGTTTCCAGAAGCTGCGAGCAAAAACCGTCCAGCGACTCCACCGCATCATGGCAGACCACACGCACCGCACCGGCGTCCCACGGGGGCTTCGCTTCCCAGCACGGCATCCCGAACCAACCCCGCCGCACCAAGCGGGCATGCAACAACGGATGCGACATCGACAGCCGCCGCGCCGCATCCTCAAGCGCGTCAAATTCCGGCTCGGACTCGAGTTCCAGCACAGTCAACCCCGCTGGCATCCCCTGCCCGACACCCCTCATCAAATCCTCAAGCGCCAGAAAATAGGCATCGCAACCTGTCAGGGGCGCCTTCACCTCGCCGGTGACTCCGACAGGATCCATCAATCGATCCCCTTGATGCGGCGCACCATCGCGGCCAGTCCGGCCGCCGTCGAAAAATTCGCCCGCGTCACCTCGGCATCCCCGATCACAATGCCGTGAGCCTTCTCGATTCTCATCATGAGCTGCATGATCCCCATCGATTCCAAGCCCGCGTCAAAGAGATTGTCCGCCGCCCCTCGCGGATCATCCACCCCCAGAACATCCCGCCACGCCAAGGCGAGCATGTCCGCCAGGAGAGGGTCTTCGGGATCGATGGATTGCATGGTGTTTGTCTCAAACCCACCCCGTCGGGGAGGGGCGGAGATTGAAAGAAGGATTCCGCCGCGAGGGCAAGATTCAAAAGCCGATTCCCGCCCTCCAGAACATGCGTCTTGCAATTTTCGACTCCGGCGGGGATTTTTCCCACCTTCCCCGGCGTCGACAACACGCCGGCGACCACCATTCCAATTTCCAAAACCACCGCACCACTCTCATGGCGAACACCACACTCGAGCACACCGACGCCCTCTCCCGCAGTCTCAAAGCCATGCAGGAGACAAACGAGTTGCTGGGGGAAAAACTCGTGCTCAACATGGGCCCGTCCCACCCCTCGACCCACGGTGTGCTCCGCATCGTGCTGGAACTCGATGGCGAAGTCGTTACCAAGGCGACCCCCGAGATCGGCTACCTCCACCGCGGCGATGAAAAGATCGCCGAAAACATGCAATACAACCAGTTCGTGCCCTACACGGACCGGCTCGACTACCTCTCACCCATTGCGAACAACGTGGCCTACGCCCTGGCCGTGGAGAAACTCATGGGCTGGGAACTTCCTCCCCGCGGAAAAGCCATTCGCGTAATTTGCTGCGAACTCGCCCGCATCTCCTCGCACCTCCTCGCCATCGGCTGCCTCGGCATGGATCTCGGAGCGACCTCGGTCTTCCTCTACACCTTCACCGAGCGAGAAAAAATCTACAACCTCGTCGAGCAACTCTCCGGCGCCCGCTTCACCACCAGCTACACCCGCGTCGGCGGCCAGACCCGCGACCTCCCGCCGGCCTTCATCGCCATGCTCAAGGACTTCCTTGAGACATTCCCCAAAGCCTTCGCGGACGTGGACAACCTCATCACCCGCAACCGCATTTTCGTCGACCGCTGCAAGGACGTCGGCACCATTTCCAAGGAGGATGCCATCGCCTATGGCCTCTCGGGACCGAACCTCCGAAGCTGCGGCGTCGACCACGATCTTCGCAAAAAACACCCCTACCTCGACTACCAGAACTACGACTTCGACGTTCCCGTGGGCAGTGTCGGTGACAGCTACGACCGGTATCTGGTCCGCCTTGAGGAAGTCCGACAAAGCGTGGGCATCCTGCGCCAAGTGCTCGACCGCCTCCCCCCCGGCCCGATCAATTGCCACGATCCCAAGAGCACCCTGCCGGAAAAAACAGCCGTGCTCACCAAGATGGAGGAACTCATCCACCACTTCATCGTCGCCACCGAGGGAGCCGACGCCCCTCCCGGCGAAATCTATTTCGGCGCGGAAAACCCGAAGGGCGAACTCGGTTTCTACATCTACAGCAAAGGCGGCGGCGTGCCCTACCGCATGAAAATCCGCTCCCCCTCGTTTTGCAACATCAGCATCCTTCCGAAGCTCCTGCCTGGCTCGATGATCTCCGACGTGGTTACCATCCTCGGTTCCCTCGATCCTGTGTTCGGCGAAGTGGATCGCTAACCCCTTCATGGGCAGTAAAAGAAAAGAGGATAAACAACCTTGTGATGTCCGAATGCATTGTTAAAAATTCGCCCCTCAAAAACATGACGTTGGCCAACTTGCTGTCCGAATCCCGGATCATTCCAGAACTCGCTTCCAAAGAACGCTGGGAAGCAATCCGGGAACTGGTGGATTGCCTTGTGGAATCCGGAAAAGTCTCCCCGCACGACAAGGAAAGCGTCCTTGAGTCGATCCGTCAGCGCGAGGAAACCATGAGCACCGGCATCGGGTTCGGCATCGCCATTCCCCACGCCTCCTCCTCCCAGGTCGACGAGGTCGTCGCAGCGTTCGGGCGCTCCACGGAGGGGATTCCCTTCGAGTCGCTGGACGGCGAACCTGTCCATTTCATCGTGTTGTTTGTGGTGCCGAAGGACCAGTTTCAAACCCACCTGCGCACGCTTGCCGCCATCGCAAAATTTCTCAACGACAAGACCGTGCGCGACGAATTGACCGTGGCCGACAGCCCCGGCGCGATTCTCCAAGTCTTCGAGAACCGTTCGTCCAGGGCCTGAGTTTGATGTCCACGCCATCCGAAGTTCTCACGCAGAAGCTGCGCGAGGCGCTCGCCGCCGCCGGATTCGATACAGCCCGAGGATCGGTCATGCAGGCCACAGACATGCGCTTCGGCGACTACCAGGCGAATGCCGCCATGGTCCTCGCGAAGGAGCACAAATCCAACCCCCGACAGATCGCGGCGTCGATTCTCGACAAGATCGACGTCTCCGGCATCTCCGCCACCCCGGAAATCGCCGGGGCTGGATTTCTGAATTTCCGTCTTTCCCCCGAATTTCTCGCGGCCGAGGTGTCCCGCATCGCAAACGACCCGCGATTGGGCGTTGCCACAGCCGCCGCTCCCCGAAAATTCCTTATCGACTTCAGCTCGCCGAACGTGGCGAAACCCATGCACGTCGGCCACATCAGGAGCACGATTCTCGGCGACTGCATCGTGCGGGTCGCCCGCTTCCTTGGCCACGAGGTCGTAGCGGACAACCACATCGGCGACTGGGGCACCCAATTCGGCAAGGTCATCTACGGTTGGAAGCACTTCCTGGACCGCGAGGCCCTCGCGAAGGATGCCATCTCCGAACTCGTCCGCCTCTACCGCACCGTCAATTCCCTCGAGGAAACCGACGAATCCGTAAAACGCGAGGCCCGCGAGGAACTCGTGAAGCTCCAATCCGGCGACCCCGAAAACCTGTCGATCTGGAAGGAAACCGTCGAACTCTCCTGGCGCGAATTCGAAAAACTCTACGCCCTTCTGGACATTCGCTTCGACGAGCGCCTGGGCGAGAGTTTTTACAACGACGCCCTCGGCCCGCTCTGCGACGACCTCGAAAAACGCGGGATCGCCACCACCAGCGAAGGCGCACTTTGCATCTTTTTCCCGCAAATCCCCGCCCTTGCCGACAAGCCGGCGATCATTCGCAAAAGCGACGGCGGGTTCCTTTACGCCACCACCGATCTCGCCACCATCGTCCACCGTGTTGAAACTTGGCACCCTGACGAGATTCTCTACGTGGTCGGGGCACCCCAGGCCCTGCATTTCCAGCAACTCTTCGCGGCCGCTGAAATGATGGGCCTCCATTGCTCCCTGCGCCATATCGCGTTCGGCAGCATCCTCGGTGAGAACCGCAAGATCATGAAGACCCGCTCGGGCGAGAATATCGGACTGGCCGACGTGCTCAACGAGGCCATCGTGCGCGCCCGCGCCATCCTCTCCGACCGCGGCGACCAACTCCCTCCTGAGGAACAAGAGGAAACCGCCCGCCTGATCGGCCTTGGCGCGGTCAAATACGCGGAACTCTCGCAAAACCGCCTCACCGACTACGTTTTTTCCTGGGACAAGCTCCTCGCCTTCGAGGGCAACACCGCTCCCTACCTCCAAAACGCTTACGTCCGCATCCAGTCGATCTTCCGGAAGGCCGAGTGCCCGCCGGATTCTTCCTCTCCGGTCTGTCTCGCCGACCCCGCCGAGCGCGCGCTGGCCGTGAAGTTGCTCCAATACGCCGAGACCGTTCCCGCGATCCTCGACGATTTCCGCCCGAACCTACTCGCAAATTACCTCTACGAACTGGCCAATACCTACCACTCGTTTTACGAGGCCTGCCCTGTTCTGAAATCCGAACCCGCCGTCCGCGCCAGCCGCCTTGTCCTTTGCGACCTGACCGCTCGCACTCTCTCCCACGGTCTTGGACTTCTGGGCATTCGCTGCCCGAACCGCATGTAGCCTA
>CAZRLX010000021.1:0-8628 GCA_964601115.1 uncultured Chthoniobacter sp.
GGTGGACATCGAACCCCCCGAGATCGATGCGCTGGGTGGTATCCAGCTTGAGTCGCGCATCAGGCGGTCGCGAGGAAAGAGGATTTGCAAAAACCAGCACACCTCCGGGCTGCAGGACCCTGGCGGCGATTTCAAAGAGGTCGTGAATAAGGCCTTCGAGATTGTGGATTGGAACCCGGCGGCCCATCGGAGGATTGCTGATGATCTGGCTTATGGAACCCGGCGCGAGATTCGCATTTCGAAAATCACCGTGGAAGAAATCCGATGACACGCGAAGTCCCGACGACGCCAGATTGGACTTTGCCACATCGATCGCCTCCGCGCTGCGGTCGGACCCCAGAAGTTTCCTCACGCCGCCGAGCAATCCGCGTTCGATCAACTCCAAACCCGAACCGCAAAAGGGATCCCAGACAACATCATCGCCTGTGCGCCCAGCCAGACGAGCCATGCAGGCGGCAAGGGGCGGATGCGAGGCCGCCGGGACATCAAGCCTGCGATAGGCGAAACGGGGGTCCGGCGAAAAGCGTGGGCGGAGTTCCACAGCAAATCGGCCGCGGTGCGGGTGAATCTCGACGGCCCAGGGAGCGCTTCGGGCATCATTCAGCAAATCCGGGCACAATGCATAAGCGCGGTTGGCGATCTCCCGCACGAGGCCGCGCTGGTGGCCGAGGGATGGAAATTCCAAGCGATAGCGGATCGAGCCTTTGGTGAGTCCTTGAAGAAGGGCGCGCACTCGCGGTGCCGCGATGAGCGCGGCGATTTCGGCCGAATCCAGCTCGGGGATTGTTCCCAAGACGAATGCAAGCGTTCCAAAGCAGCGGAGCGTGAGCAAATCCGAGAGCCGGAATGGGCTCCTTGGCGCAATCTCGACCACTCCCGGTTGGGAGCCGCGAAACTCGAAGAGTCCTCTGGCTGGCATGGTTGACTCCAGTTCCTTGCGAACAAATCCCTCAAGTCCCCGGCGACCGCGCAGGTGAATCCGAAGACCTGAAAAACAATCCATCGCCTGATCCAAGCGGATATCCGAGGGAGCTTCCTCCCTGGCCACGCTGGCTTTGACTTTGAGGGCGGTCTGGCCGGGAAGCTCATCGGCGATTTCCAGTGTGGCCTTGCCTCCGATCTTATCGAGCGCACGGGCCAGGAACTTCTTCTCCCTCTCCAGTGGATTGGCTTTCCGGAGGAGATTGATCAGCGCTTTCTCGTCAGCGGCCTCGGCGCCGATCTTCGGCAAGGCAGCCATTGCATAGCGCCGAATTTTTTCATCCGGGTCCTGCAAAAGCGATCGAAGCCAGGCTGCAACCTCCTCCTTCTGCGAACGCGGACCGCTCTCCGAGAAGACAACCCCCACCGCACGGACCAGACCGGCATTCCTTGCTTCTGAAGCCGGAGTTGCCGCATTGAAAGCAGGCACATGCTTCTCCCAAAGCTGCTCCCATGAAAAACAGCGGAGTCGCTTGTAAGTATCCTTCGCTGCGTTTGGTCTCGCTGTTTTCATGGTTCCATAATCGATCCTGCCAACTCTATTTGCTCCTCCGCCGATCAGAATCAGGGCCGATAGAGTTCGATGGGGATCAGCGGTTCATACAAACCAAAATCCGGATCGGTTGTGTAAATCGGAAAACTGCGGCGCACAGCCATCGCGCAAATCAAAAAATCGATCGGCGAACCTTGAATGCCCTTTGATCGGCAAACATTGAAAAACTTGGCGGCGGTTGTGTGATCTTCGTTGTCAGCGAAAAATATTGGTAGTGCTTGAGTAGCCTGCTCGATCCGCTCGAAATGCTCGGGCAATTTGATTCCGGAAAGAATCTCTTGGCGCACGATACCGAAAAGCGCCAATTCATTGGCTTCGATCAAGATTTCCACATTCCGGGCGATTTCATTTGAGCCACTCGAGGATCGCCGGAGAAATTGCGACAGTGCGGAGGTGTCGCACGCGATCATAGGTTCTTGCGGCGACGCAACGCTTTGTAGTCGTAGTCCTCGAAGTAGTCGATCTGGCCCCGGAGATCCAGAAGCTGCTTCCTCATTCGACTTTGAATGAATTCCTTAAGTGCTTCATTCACCGTCTCCCGCTTGGTGGACAAACCAGACAATGACTTGGCCTGCTCCAGCAGCGCTTGGTCGATTTGTAAGTTCGTAGCCACACAAAAAACTTACACATGCGTTTTGTGTGAAGCAACAGCTTTTTATGGCCTCACGCCTTCTTCGCTGTGCTTTGGATGTAAAGCTCTCGGAGTTGCTTGAAGTCGGCTTCGGCGGGGGATTGGGTCATCATTTCGACGCCGCGGTTGTTTTTCGGGAAGGCGATGACATCGCGGATACTTTCCTCGCCGGCGATGAGCATGACTAAGCGATCCAAGCCGAGCGCGATGCCGCCGTGGGGCGGAGCACCGAATTGGAAGGCTTTCAGGATATGGCCGAAGAGGAGTTGCTGTTTTTCGGCGTCCACGCCGAGGATGCTGAACATCTTCGATTGGAGGTCGGACTCATGGATTCGCAGGCTCCCGCCGCCGATTTCCACACCATTCAGCACAACATCATAAGCGACGGCGCGGACTTTGCCGTAGTCGCCGGCTTCGAGGAGCGGGATATCCTCGGCGCAGGGGCGGGTGAACGGGTGGTGGACGGCGTTCCACTTTTGCTCCTCCTCGCTCCAGGCGAGCAGGGGAAAATCAACCACCCAGAGGAAATTGAGGGCACTGGAATCCTTGAGCAGGCCGAGCATCTCGGCAACGCGCAGACGGACGCGGCCGAGGGTCTCGCAGGCGGTTTCCCAGGTGTCGGCCCCGAAAAGAACGAGGTCGCCTTCGGCGATGGCCAAGCGTTCGGTGAGGGCTGCCTTTTCGGCATCGGTAAAAAATTTGACGATCGGGGATTTCCACTCGCCGTTTTCGACTTTGATGAAGGCGAGGCCTTTCGCTCCGGCTTGCTTGGCGAGTTCGGTGAGGTTTTCGATCTGCCCGGTGGTGATGCAGGCGAGGCCTTTGGCATTGATCGCCTTTACGACGCCACCGTTATCGAGCGCGCCACGGAACACTTTGAACTGAGTGTCGCGGAAGACATCGCCGAGATCGGTGATTTCCATCGCGAAGCGGGTGTCGGGCTTGTCGCTGCCGTAGCGGTTCATCGCGTCCTGGTAGGTGAGGCGCGGGAAGGGTGTCGGGATTTCGATGCCTTTCGATTCGCGGAAGACGGCGGCGATGACTTTTTCCATCAGCGCGAGGATTTCGTCCTGCGTGGTGAACGACGCCTCGACATCGAGTTGGGTGAACTCGGGCTGGCGGTCGGCACGCAAATCCTCGTCGCGGAAGCAGCGCGCGATTTGGAAATATTTTTCCACGCCGGCGACCATGAGGAGTTGCTTGTATTGCTGTGGGGCCTGCGGGAGCGCGTAGAAGGCTCCGGGCGTGAGACGCGAGGGAACGAGGAAGTCGCGCGCGCCCTCCGGCGTGCTTTTCGAGAGGATCGGCGTTTCGATTTCGAGGAAACCCTCGGAGTCCATCACATCGCGCATGATCTTCACGACGCGGTGGCGGAGGCGGAGGTTGCGGCTCATGTTTTCGCGGCGCAGGTCGAGGTAGCGGTAGGTGAGCCGGAGGTCTTCGTTGGAAACTTTGTCGTCGAGCTGGAACGGGAGGACTTCGGCGGCGTTGAGGATATCAAGCGCGGAAGCGACGAGTTCGATCGCGCCGGTGGCGAGCTTGGAATTCTCGGTTCCCGCGAGGCGCGGGGCGACTTTGCCGGTGACGCGGATCACATCCTCGCTGCGGAGCGCGTGGGATTTTGCGGAAGCCTCGGGATTTTCCTCGGGGCGGAAGACGACCTGCGTGATGCCCTCGCGGTCGCGGAGGTCGATGAAAATGAGTCCACCGTGGTCGCGGCGGGAGGCGACCCAGCCGCAAAGGGTGGCGGAGGTGCCGGCGTGTTCGGGGCGGAGGGCGTTACAATGGTGGGTGCGGTAGGACATCGGAGTTTTAAGTTTTAAGTTTGTAAGTTTTAAGAGTTGGGGCGAGGGCGGCGTGGTCGAGGGATTCTTCGGTGCGGGTGGGAAGGTGCTTGAGTTTTACGGCGGGCCATTCCTGGCCGACGATGACAGCATGGCGCGCGCCGAGGTGCTCGGCTTCTTGGAATTGCTTGCCGATTTTGGCGGGTTTGAGCGGGAAGTCTGTCGAGAGACCAAGTTCGCGGCAGGTTTGAACGATCGACAAGGCCTCGGTGCGTCGGGATTCGTCGGCGATGATGACAAATACATCGCTGGATTGTGCGAGTGCGGCTTGGAGTTTCCCGGAAGCGGCGGGGGTTTCGTCGATGAGGTGACCGAGCACGACATCGCCCATCCCGAAGCCGATCGCAGGCAGATCGGCGGCACCGTCGCTGAGGCCATGGATGAGGCCGTCGTAACGCCCGCCTCCGGCAAGTGCACGAAGGGACTTTGACCGGTCAAAAATCTCGAAGACCACGCCGGTGTAGTAGGCAAGGCCCCGAACAATCGAGAGGTCGGGTTGGATAAACCCACTCAGGCCGCGGGCCGCGAGAGCCTCGAGCACGGGCGCAAACGCCTCGGGACTGCCCGCTGCGATGAATGCCTTCAGGTCATCGACCGTGAGGCCGGTGGTGGCGAGTTTGGCGTTGAGCTTCTCCGCTGGCTCCCGCTCGAGCTTGTCGGCACAGGCGAGTGCTGTGCGGCAGGCCGCCGCGTCGCAGCCACGCGATTGGAGAAAATCCATCCACGCCTTGCGGTCGCTGAGACGCACGACGAAGTGCTCGGCGGTGAACCCAAAGGCCCGCATGAGATCGACGGCCAGCGCGATGATCTCGGCATCCGCCTGAGGCGACGATTCGCCGATGATGTCGGCGTTGAATTGGAGAAACTCGCGCAGGCGGCCCTTTTGCTGGCGCTCGTGACGGAAGAAATTCGAAACGCAAAACCACTTCATGGGCTTGCGGTAGTGCTTCTCCCTCGCAGCGACCATGCGTGCGAGGGTGGGCGTCATCTCAGGACGCAGAGCGACTTCGCGGCCGCCGCGGTCGGTGAACGAATAGAGCTGCTCGAGAATCTCTGCCCCCTCCTCGTTTTTTTTGCGGTAGAGGTCGGTGCTTTCGAGCACTGGCCCGTCGAACTCGACAAATCCGTAGCGACGGGAGACGGCGCGCCAAGTCTCAAGGACATGGTTGCGGCGCGCGCAGTCCTCGGGATAAAAATCGCGGAATCCTGGCAGGGCTTGCATCAAGGCGAGCACCTCCTGGCACGGGTCACGGGAAAAATCATGCGTTGAGACTGCCAATTTGAACCGATGCTGCAAAGCCGCAAAAACTGCGGGGCCTCGGGCGGTTCAGGAAAGTTTCCGCTCGGTCGCCTGAAACCCGATGTGGTTTCCCCGAGGGTCGATCAGCGGCTCCAACTCGATCCGCACATTGTAGGGGGTTTTGTCTTTATGGTAATTGACCATGTCGACTTGGCAGGACCTTCTGGCGCGGATGGCCTCGCGCAACACCTCGATGCTCTCGGCGGTGGTCGCCGGACCTTGAAGAAGCGACCCCGGTTTTTTGCCGGAAATCTCGGGGAAGGAAAAGCCGCACAACTGAGAAAACGAGGGATTGATCCGCACCACACGGCCTTCGGCATCTGTCACCACACGGGCGGGTTCCGCCTCGATCCACTCAAGGAGGTCTTCCAGCAATACCGACGAGGTATCCTCGCTGAGGACATCCGACTGGGTGCCTGTCTTTTCAAAGAGGTCTGCGATCATTCGGTGTGGTATTACGGAAGGCTCGATCATGCGGATACGGGTTATTTGTTCCGTGGTTCAAAAAATTTCACAATCGCATCGACGAGGCCTGGAATGTCATGCACGGCCGCCTCGACATCCACCGGCATGCCAAGCTCGCGCATGGTATTCGATGTCACCGGCCCGATGCTCGCGTAGGCAACCCCATCGCGCGGCGGAAGGTTCAGGGCATGGAAATTCTCGGCGGTCGAGGAACTCGTGAATGTCACCAAATCCGCCCCCGACTCGCGGTAGCGGCGAATTCCGCCCGAGGCATCCTCCGTCTCGGGCACTGTGCGGTAGGCGATAGCCTCGTCGATGATCGCTCCAAGGCGTGTCAATTCCTTTGGCAACACATCCCGCGCACCCTCGGCCCGGGCGAGAAGGATTTTCAGGTTGTCGATGCTGGTTTCTTTTTGGAGAGCGGAGATGATTTCCTCAGCGACGTATTTTTCAGGCTGCACATCGACCTCAAACCGGAAGGCGTTCACGCGCGCCGCGGTGGCGGGACCAATCGCGGCGATGCGCACTCCGCCGAGGGAGCGGGCGTCCTTGTAGAGTTCAAAGAAGACATTGAAAAAGGCGTCCACACCATTCGGGCTGGTGAAGATCAGCCAGTCATACGAGTGGGCGTAGGCGACCGCCTCATAGAAGGCGCGCTTGTCAGGTGCGGGCTCGATGCGAATCGTGGGCATCTCAAAGGCATCCGCCCCCAGCGCACGAAGCTGCCGCACCATTTCACCGGCCTGCTGGCGGGTGCGTGTGACGCCAATGCGTTTTCCAAACAGCGGGAGCGACTCGAACCAGTTCAGCGACCCGCGCAGGTTCACGACCTCCCCGAAGACCGCCACGGCGGGAGCCTTGAAGGATGCCGCAGCGGCTTTTTCGGCGATCTCCTCCAGCGTGCCTGTGAGTGTCTTCTGCTCGCCTGTGGTCGCCCAGCGGATCAATGCCACAGGCATCCCAGCTGCCATGCCCGCCGCCATAAGCCCTGCCGTGATCGTGGCAAGCCGTTCGACTCCCATGAGCATGACCTTCGTGCCAGGCGCGGAGGCAAGGGCGGCGTAGTCGATCGAGCTTTCGGTCTTGGTGGGATCCTCGTGCCCGGTGAAGATCGTGAGCATCGTGTTGTGGGCGCGGTGGGTGACGGGAATTCCCGCATAGGCCGGCCCCCCGATGGCCGACGTGACGCCCGGCACGATCTCGAACCTGCACCCCGCCGCGACAAGCGCCTCGGCCTCCTCCCCTCCCCTGCCGAACAAAAACGGATCGCCGCCCTTCAGGCGCGCAACAATTTTTCCAGCGCTGGTCTTTTCAACGAGCAGGGCGTTGATTTCCTCCTGCCGGAGCGTGTGTGCACCAGCCTTCTTGCCCACGTAGATTTTCTCGGACTCCGCGGGCGCCCACTGAAGCAAGGCGGGGTTCGACAGATAATCGTAAACGACGACATCCGCCCGGCGGAGGCATTCGCGGCCTTTGAGCGTGAGCAGAAGCGGATCGCCGGGACCGGCGCCGACGAGGTAACAAATTCCTTCGGGCATGTGCGGACGATGCTGCCATGCCGCCGCGCGCGAAGAAAATCCTTTTGATTGACTGGATAAATCCGGCACGCCCGTTCATCATGCTTCGATGCTCGAAGCCGTCGAACACCTCCTTGCCCTCCAAGACCGCGACCAGCGGCTCCGAAATGTCCGTTTGGAACTTCAATCCGTGCCCGCGGAAATCGCCGCCAGGCAAAAGCTCGTCACGGATGCCGCCGCCCGCCTTGAGGCATCGAAAGCCCGCGCCAAGGCGATCGAGGTCGAGAAGAAAACGCTCGCCGGCGACGCCGATGCCAAGCGCGCGCAGATCGACCGCTACAAAAACCAGCAGCTCCAGACCCGCAAGAACGAGGAATACTCCGCCCTCGCCCACGAGATCGAGTCCGCCCAAAAGCAAATCACCGCGATCGAGGACAAGGAACTCGTGCTCATGGAAGAGGCCGAGAGCCTCGCCCCGGCGATCGCCGAGGCTGATAAAACCTTCGCCGCCGAAAAAACACGCCTCGAGGGTCAAATCGCCACCATCAAGGAGAAGGAGGCGAACCTGACCGCGCGCCTCGCCGATCTCGAGAGGGAACGCGCCGCCGCCACCGCTGGCATCGACGAGGAACTCCTCGAGCGCTACGAGCGGCTTTTTGAAACCAAAAACGCCCGTGCGGTTGTTACTGTCGAGCACGATGTGTGCTCGGGGTGCCATATGAAAGTGACGGCGCAAACCAGCCTCGCCCTCCGCTCCGACAAGGCACTGGTGTCTTGTCCCCAATGCGGCCGTATCCTGCATCTGCCCCTTTGACAATTCCGATGGTCGCACGGGAGGACATCATTTCGCTCACGAGCGCGAGGTTTCCGCACACAGCGGAGTTCCCCTCGGAGATCGTTCCCTTGGAAAAAGGAGGCTCCGACCGCAATTTCCACCGCATCCGCAACGGCACCGGCTCGATGATTTTTGTGAAATACTCCGGCAAGAAGGAGGAAAACCGGCACTACGTCGACATCGCCAGGTTTCTTGCCAAGGAGGGCGTGCCCGTGCCCGGCGTCTTCGAGCACGATCCTGTGGAGGGGCTGATCTGGATGCAGGACATGGGCGAGGAGGATTTGTGGTCCTACAGGAACGAACCTTGGACCGTGCGCCGTCCGCTCTACGAATCGACCCTCGACGCCGTCCTCGCCATGCACACCGCCGCCACCCGCGCGGCGGAGGGAGCGGACTTGCAGCTCGAGCGGGTGTTCGATGCAGACCTCTACCGCTGGGAGCAGGGCTACTTTTTCGACAATTGCCTTGGCGCGCATTTCGGGTTGAACGGCGCGACTCTTGA
>CAZRLX010000021.1:8728-14569 GCA_964601115.1 uncultured Chthoniobacter sp.
TCGGGTATTACAAATCACGCCTCGCTGCCTCCGGCGGCACCGTCGGGGAGGACTTCGACACCGTCTTCGACTGGTGCTCCGTCCAGCGCCTCATGCAGGCCCTCGGCGCCTACGGGTTTCTCGGGCACCACAAAGGGCGCACCGAATTTCTCGCACACATTCCCGCCGCCCGCGCCACCCTGTCCAGCACAGCCTCACGCCTCGAGGGCCTCGCGCCTCTCGTCAACCAACTCGCATCGCTCCCATGACACAAAGCCCAGAAACCGTCGTCATCCGCCGCATCACCCCCTCGCTCGACAATGGCCGCTTCGCCATCAAACGCCCCGTCGGGGGCGAAATCACCGTGCAGGCCGACATTTTCAAGGACGGCCACGACCAACTCTCCGCCGCGCTCAAGTGGCGCCACACCGGCAACAAGACGTGGAACGAAACCCCCATGCGCCCGATTGGCAACGACCGCTGGGAGGCCACCCTCTGCGTGACCGAACCCGGCGCGTGGGAATTCACCATCGAGGCCTGGGGCGACCTCTTCTTCTCGTGGCAGCATGAGATGGCAAAAAAACACGGTGCCGGACTGCGCGATCTCCAAAGCGAGACACTCGAAGGCGCCGCGTTTGTCGAAGCTGCGGCGATGCGTGCGGGGAAAACGCCGGATGCCGCCGCGCTGCGAAAACTCGGTGCCGCGCTGCGTGCGGCGGATGCCGATACGGCGAATGCCATCGCCCACGATCCCTCGCTGTGCGCCCTCATGCGCATCCACGCCGACCGCGCTCTCTCGACAGTCGCCACGCCCTATCAACCGGTGTGGGTCGACCGCGAGCGCGCGACCTTTGCGGCATGGTATGAATTTTTCCCACGCTCCGCCGAGGGCAAGGCCGACTCCGGTTCAACCTTCCGCCAGTGCCTCGGCCGCATCGACGACGCCAAGGCGATGGGGTTCGATGTCATTTACTTCCCGCCGATCCACCCGATCGGCACCACAAACCGCAAAGGCCGCAACAACTCGCTCAAGTGCGAACCGGGCGAACCCGGCGTGCCCTACGCGATCGGCAACAAACGCCAAGGCGTCAATGGCGGCGGCCACAAGGATGTCGCACCGGAACTCGGCACCCTCGAGGATTTCGACTGGCTTGTCGGCGAGATTCACAAGCGCGGCATGGAGATCGCCCTCGACTTCGCCATCAATTGCTCGCCCGACCATCCCTACGTCGACGCCCATCCAGAGTGGTTCTTCAAGCGCCCGGATGGCTCGATCAAGTATGCCGAGAATCCCCCGAAGAAATACGAGGACGTCTACCCGCTGAATTTCCACAACGAAAACTGGCGTGAACTCTGGGACGAACTCCGCGATGTGATCCTCTTCTGGTGCGAGCGCGGCGTTCGCATCTTCCGTGTGGACAACCCGCACACGAAACCCGTCGCCTTCTGGGAGTGGGTCATCGCCGAGGTCCGCTCGAAATTCCCCGATACCGTCTTTCTCAGCGAGGCGTTCACCGTGCCGAAGATGATGCAGGAACTCGCCAAGGCCGGCTACACCCAGAGCTACACGTATTTCACTTGGCGAAACACGAAGGCGGAACTCGAGGAGTATTTCACCGAACTCACCACGCCGCCGATGCGTGATTTCTTCCGCGCGAACTTCTTCACGAACACCCCAGACATCCTGCCCGAGTTCCTCCAGCGCGGCGGACGCCCGGCATTTCTCATCCGCGCCGTCCTCGCCTCCATGGCTTCGCCGGTCTACGGCATCTACAGCGGATTTGAACTCTGCGAAAACACCGCCGTTCCAGGCAAAGAGGAATACCTCGACTCCGAGAAATACCAGTTCAAGGGCCGCGACTGGAACGCCTCGGGGAACATTAAGGACTACATCACGCGCCTGAACCAGATCCGCCGCGACAACCGAGCCCTGCGCGACTACGACAACCTCCGCGTGCAATCGACCGAGAGCGACTCGATCCTCGCCTTCAGCAAGACCACCGCCGCAGGAGACAACATTCTCTACATCGCCATGTCGGTTGATCCATGGAATTCACAGGCGGGCTTTGTCCATGTGCCGCTGGACGAATTCGGCATCGGCCACGACGAACCCTACCGTATGGACGATCTGCTCACCGGCGAGAAATTCACCTGGCGCGGCGTGCGCAACTACGTCGCCCTCGATCCCCACAACCGCCCGGCACACATCTTCCGCGTCCGCCGCCTCATCGGCCACCGCGCTGGAGATCCACTATTCGCCTGATTTCGGCAGCACTGCCACCTCACCAAGAGCGGCGGAATCTTTGGCGCAGGAGATAAAAGAGAAGCACCCCCGCCACGGCACCGAGCCCCCACTTGAGCGCGGCAGATCGTGGGATCGCGCCTACCTCGACCACAAAGTCGTTCCCATGGAAATTCTTCGTGCCGGGCTGCGGCACCAACAACCGAACGCGGTGGAATCCCTCTTCGAGCCCCGGCACGCGGGCTTCCCACGAGCCGTCCTCCAATCGACGCATGCGCGCCTCGTCGGGCGGCACCTCGATCCACTCGGCTTTCAGCGCCGGTTCGGGCAGTTCGCCGGGCACCTTCAAGCGCTTCTCGAGGGGATTTGACGCGAAGAGTTCCGGTCGGCGCGCCACAAAACGCTCGACACGCATCCCCTCACCCGAAACGCCTCTGTTCAGACTCCAAGTGACAACCGCCGTGGCGGTGCTACCGGCAGGCTCGAGGCGGTAGCGGATATTCCGAGGCAGAAAGCGGTCCAATGCGGCACTTTCCTCTTTCGTGAGTTTCTTGAATGGCGATTTCTTTGGAGGCTCGGGCGTGGGAGTGGCTTGAACCAACGGCGCGTGAACCTGCTTGGGAATGACGACCGGTTCGACCAGCACGCTCAAATCGCACCGGGATTCCAAGCCGCCAGATGACGCGACAATCGCGCCCCGCGCCACGCCGGCCTGTTCGGGCAACGCCCACTCCAGCTTGAGTTCGCAGTGTTCAGTTGGCGGGAGGGTAATTTCCGCCGGTGCGTCACCCGCAAACCGGAGGCCCTCACCCTCCAATCGCAGAGCCACCCGTGCCGCGCGGGGGCTGGAATTGCGCATCAGCGCCGTTATCGAAAGGTTCTGCCCGGCAGGCTTCGCGCCCAAGTCGCGCATCGGCCCGTCCCTCCATTCCAACAACGGAGGCGGTGGCGGCAGGTCCACTTCGATTGGAAACACAGCTTCACCTTGCCGGATTTCGACCGTCACCTTGTTCTTTACAAAGCGGACAGGCGGCACCTCCAACCGCATGGTCGCCACTCCGAGCGGGGTCAGCACGAGTTTTTTCTCCCCGACAAGCGGTTCCGGCAGCACCAACGCCATCTCCAACGGCTCATCGACGAGATTTTTTACCTGAAATAAACGCTCTGCTGGCAAGGCCTCTTGCTGAAAAGTGATCCGCGGCGGCGCCTCGAATTTGTAGCGTGCCGTGCCGAACAACGTCACTTTGGCAACACCGCCATCTCCACTCTGGATTTCCAGGACTCCTTTGTTCTCTCCGCCGGCAAGCGGTCGATACACGAGCACCACTTTCCGCGACTTGCCTGAGGGCAGTGAAACCTCCGACTCGTTACCGTCAAGCACCCATGGCGCGCCAGTTTGGAGCCGAACCCCCAGCACGCCACCACCGGCATTTGAAACGCTCACCTCCCTGCGAGCCTCCGCGCCGATGAAGACTTCGCCAAAGTCCAACTCCTCGCTGCCGACATGCAGCTTGGTCGGCGGCTCCACAATCTCGATGCGCCCCTCCTGATACCCCCATGCCTTTCCCGGCCCGGTCTTGAGCTTCCAGCGAAACGTATCCCTGCCGGCCGCCTTTCCATCATGACGGTAAACATAGATCGCCGTGTCTTTCGTTCGACCCGCGAGCTTCAATGCGCCGTGCTTCGGAGGACGCACAATTTCGAACTCCGCAACATTTCCTGGAAACACAATCCCCTTGAGATTGATACGAACCTCGCTCCCGCGATCCACGCGCACCTCGACCTTTTCTCCCGTCGAAGGATCCACCGGAGGTTCCTCTTTTTGTTTCGGAGCCGCACCGAGGGGCATCACCACCGCGAGAAACAAGAAAACAAGCGCCGCAGAGAGGAGCGGCGCGCGCAAACCTACCAATATCTTGCCGGGTGCCCACCATGTTGCCTCCCCTGCCATTTGATTAGTGAGCACCGGTGTCTTTGGCGTTCGCCCATGTGGTTCTCGATCCATCCTTCGTTATTCGCCAGGGCTCACAGCTGGCAAGCAGCCGCGAAGCGATGCCAAGTGGGGTTTCAGGGAGGGGTCGGCAAGAATCCACCCGGGTTCGCCAAGCTTGTCGATAAATGCGGCTCCGATCGGCATGTCGGGATGCTCGTCGGCAAGCCGGATTATTTCACTCCGCGCCTTGGTATGACATGCAATCCACTCGTTTTTCATGGCGATCGGATCGAGGTTGCGCGCTTTGATTTTGTCGAGTTCAGCGGGATCAATACGGGCGAAACGCACAACCATTTGATGAAGGGAAAGGGGACTGAATCCAGGATCTTTTCCGCAAGCCGCCCAAAGAATCGCCTCCAAGGGGTAAGAGCGGGTGAGTTCGATGATATCAATATAATCCCGGGTCTCGCTCCGACCGGCGAGGGCGAGAGCCTTGTTGACCGCCATGTCGAACAGGTGGAGACGCCATCCCAATTGTTTATCGCGCACGATAGGAAAAAACCGGAAGGCGGAGTCGTATGCCCAATCCAGCTCAACTGATTCGGCACCACGATGCACGCGGGCTTTACGGAATGTGCACGGTCTACTCCAACTTGCACCGGAATCTATGAGGACCACCTCATAGCCATTCGCGCGCAATGCCGACACATCCCGCTCGCTCGCAACAGTCAAGTCCTCTACCGCATCATGGAAGAGATCGAAATCCTGTGAAAAACGCGATGAGTTCTCTGTGAAATTAAGGACGATCCCGCCGGCAAAATGACTGGCCTCGTGCCGGTTTGATACGATGACCTCAAGGACTTCTTTTTGAAAGGAGGTCAGAGGCATTTTTGCAAATCCTGGGCCGCTTTCCACGCTCGGCGGTCTCCGTATTGACGAAGATACCGAATCACCAATCTCACATCGTGCCTATCGGTCACGCGGGCATCATTCCGCCAGAACCAAAAACACCCGGGAAACTCGCGAACAAGAGCTTCAGCGCGACCCAAAAGGGAATCTCTCTGCTGGTCATCTTGCTGATGCACAGGCGACTTCATAGCACTCATTTTTTTAATCTATGCAGAAAAGCGTGTATTGGAAATCGGCGTTTTTCCCTGCCCCACTGTGGTCAAGCCAGCTTATATCGGGGTTATTCCCGAGAGGTTTTGATGTCGCCGTTCTGGAGGACCATCTGGTTTCCATTTCCGTGCACATCGCCGATTTCGATCAGCCATGGCATCTTGGCGCTTTTGTTTGCGCGGTTTGGCTCGGCGCTGAAGGGCGTGGGCAAATAGTGGATCAACGGCCTGTCCTTCTCGGGAAGCGCCCGCATCTCCCGCGCGATCGTCGGGCACTGCCAGTCTTTCACCGAAAGCCCATGGTCGGCGCCGGTTTTCTCCACCCACCACTTCTGCTCGGCCATGGAGCCAAGGTCCACACCGGGCGGCAACTGGGGCCACCCCTCGGTGGAATACGTCGCAAAGACCGTGTGCAAATTCCGAAGCCTATTGGTGCAAAGCACCCGCTCGGCCCGCGGTAGCACGTATTGTAGCGCCGGAAAAAACAGGGCGGCGAGAATCGCAAGGATCGCCACCACCGCCAACACCTCGATCAATGTAAAGGCCCTGCTCAATTGCCTCATGGCGTC
>CAZRLX010000021.1:14669-25675 GCA_964601115.1 uncultured Chthoniobacter sp.
CCCGTCGTGCTGAACTGCAACACACCCGAAAGATTTTCCCCGCGTATCACGGCCGAAAACGTTCCGTCATTCGGAAAATACGATCCATTGCTGAACGGCCCCCCGGGGGCGCCACCGAATCCAGAAGCTTCCGGAGAGAACGAGAACAACACGCCAAATACAATGGCAGGAACGACGAGGGAGAATGAAGGTTTCATAGAACGCTGGCGGGACATTACGTTGTAGCTTGAATGCGGGTCAAAAGAAATCTGGCGGGCTCTGCGGGTCCGGCCCAAAGGCGCTGACACCTTCTTCTCACCGGACCTCCTTCATTTTGTCGATCGGTCCGAGGAGGTTGTCCAAAAAGATATTCGCGACCTTGCGTTTCCTGATCTTGATATTCACGCCCACCGACATGCCGGCTTGGAGCGCGATGTCCTTGCCGCGGATCGAGAGGGATTGTTTGTCGAGCGAGATTTTGGCCGGGAAGCTGTAGAAGTCCCTACCCTCCTCCGGCGGGAGGACATTCGATCCGACGTAATAAATCTCGCCCTCGATGAAGCCAAACTCGCGCTTCGGGAAGGTGTCCACCTCGACCTCGCACGGCAGGCCGACCTTCACAAAGCCGATATCGCTGTTGGTGATGTCCACCTTGGCGACGAGTTCCCCGCTGGGCACGATGCGCAGGACGACATCCTTCGCCCCCACCACGGTGCCCGGTTTGCTGGCCACCAACTCGAAGACCACACCGCTCGAGGGCGACTTGATCTCGTGGTAGGCGAGCGTCTCCCGCGCGGCGGCCAGGCGACTCTCGACCTCTGAAATCCGTTGCATGTTGTCCAAGCGGATTTTTGTGAGATTCGCATCGATCTCGGCGAGACGCTTGGCGTTTTCCTGGATGCGCGTGTTTGTCTCGGTCTTGAAGACCGTGGGCAGGTTTTTGGCTTCGCTCTCGAGGTTCTTGACTTGGGCGGCGGCCTCGAGCCAAGCCGCCTCGTGGGCCAGATAATCGACCCTTGAAAGGTTGCCCTGCTGATTGAGTTTTGAAAACGCCTCGAAGGAGAGCTTCTTGTTTTCAGAAATCTTCCGCGTCTCTTCGAGTTGGGCGCGAATGCGGTAGTATTGCTCCGCAAGGTTCGTCAACTCGGTGACGAAATATTTCAGGTTGTCAGCGTCAAGCTCGAGGCCCTCCTCCTTGGTGATCTCGCCATCCACCAACGCCTTCATCTCCCTCAATTGCCTGGTGACGGGATCCTCGCCGCCCTGCTCGAGCGGTTCGGCCTCGGACTGCAGGATCGCGGAATGCAATTTACCGGTCTCATCCCGGAGGCGGCGGAGGAGGTTGTTCTCGGCCACCAGCGCCGATCGGTTCTTGGCAAGGTCGGTGATCTCTTGTGGCACGCCCTCCGGTGCGCTCGCCGTGGCATCGCTGTTGTTGAACAAGCGATCATAAAACGCCCGCTCGGCTTGCATCGAGGCCAGTCGCTCCTCCAGCGACTTGGCTTCCGCCGCCGCCACGTTGTTGTCGATCCGCACGAGCACCTGCCCCTCCTCGACGGTATCCCCCTCGCGCACCATCGACTCCTCGATCACTCCGGGCACCGGCGATTGCACATCCCGAGCCGAACCGCGCGGATCCAGCTTCCCGGCGGCATGGATCACCTCGTCGATTGGAGCTAAAAACGCCCACACGACAGCGAGAACAAACGTGCCAATGATCGTCCAAAGAATCGCGCGCGACCAAAAATGCGTCTGCCTAAGCACCATCGCGTTCGAATCCGGCCTCAAGGCGTGGCTCATTTTTCCGAACACCCGGCCCGCGACTGCGGACAGTCCATTCAAAAACGGTGCTTTCATTTGTCGTCTCCTCCTCCCCCTCCGGTGTAGAGCGAGTGGTAATACCCGTTCAGCGCCATCAAATCCTCATGGCGGCCCTGCTCGATCAACATGCCCCGGTCAAACACAAGGATGCGGTCGGCATGCTGCACGGAGCGCACGCGGTGGGTGACAAAGAACACCGTCTTGCCTTGGAATTCCGACGCGAGATTCTTGCACACAAGCGCCTCGGAGACCGAATCCAACGCACTTGTGGCCTCGTCCAAAATCAAAAGCCTCGGACGCTGCAGCACCGTCCTTGCGATCGCGATGCGCTGCCGCTGGCCGCCCGAAAGCGCGCGACCCTGCTCACCGACCTGCGTGTTGTAGCCCTGAGCGAGACTCATGATGAACTCGTGCGCTCCGGCCACCCGCGCGGCGCGCATGACCTCGTCGGGAGTGGCATCGGGGTCGCCGATCGCGATGTTTGCAAAGACCGAAGAGTTGAACAGCAGGCTGTCCTGCAACACCGTGCCGACCTGCCTGCGCAACGAGTAAAGCTCGATCTTCGCGATTTCGTAGTTGTCCACCAGAATCCTTCCGGCGTCGGGATTGTAGAGCCGCGGGATGAGTTTGAGCACGGTGGATTTTCCCGATCCGCTCTTGCCGACCACCCCCACAAACGAGCCCGCAGGAATCTCGAACGACACATTCCGCAACTGGGGTTGCTGGCCCTTGACATAGGAGAATGTGACGCTGTCGAACTCGACCTTGCCGGTGATCGAGGGCATCGGGATGTTCGATGCTTCCTCTGGCCGTTGCTCGGGCGGGCTGTCGATCACGTCGCCCAAGCGCTCGACAGACAGCGCGACCTCCTGGAAATTCTGCCAACTTTGCGCCAAGCGCATGAGCGGCGTGGTGACGTATCCGGCGATGATGCGGAAGGCGATCAACTGCCCGAGCGTCATCTCCCCCTTGATCACAAGCACTGCGCCATACCAGAGCACCGCGAGATCCCCCAACCGGCTCAGAAGTGTCGTGGCGGAGTTCATCGCCGTCGAGGTGAGCACTGCGTGGAAGCCGGCGCTCATGAATCCGGCATAGCGTTTCTGCCACTCCCAGCGCGAGGGTTGCTCGATATTGCCCGCCTTGAGCGTCTGCACTCCGGTGATCGTCTCGATCAGGTGCGCCTGTTGCTTGGCGCTCTCCTCCGCCCGCCGCCGGATTTGGCCTCTCAGAATCGGCGCGCCGAACGCTGTCACCCCGATCATGAACGGCACAACCAGCAGCGCCACGATCGCCAGCGTGACATCGTAGAAAAACAGGATGCAAATGTAGACGACCGAGAAGATCGCATCGAGGCCGACCGTAAGCGCCGTGCCGGTCAAAAACTCGCGGATGTTTTCCAACTCCCGGAGGCGCGACGAGACCTCGCCGACCGGCCGCCGCTGGAAATACCCGAGCGTGAGCTTGTAGAGGTGGTCCATGATCCGCGAACCGACCGTGAGATCGATGCGGTTCGAGGTGTCCACAAAGAGGTAGGTGCGAATGGCGGTCAACGCCACCGTGGCAATGGCAATCACCACAAAAAGCACACCGAGCACATTCAGGGTATCGATCGAGTTTTGAACGAGAACCTTGTCGATGATCACCTGCGTCAGCAGCGGATTCGCGAGACCCAACAACTGAATGAAAAACGAGGCGATGAACACCTCGATGAGCACCTTCTTGTGCTTGCGAATGGCCGGCAGGAACCACTTGAAGCCGAATTTCTCGTTCTCCTCCTTGGGCAGCGGACGCAGCAGAAGAATCTCTACCTCGCCTTGGAATCGCACCTGGAACTCCTCGACTCCCATCCGTTCCATGCCCGAGCGCGGATCGACCAGCACGACACCCTTCGCGCCGGTTTGGAACAACACACAGACCGTGCCATCGCGCTGAAAAAGCGCCGGTGTTTCGATCCTGCCGAGGTTGGCCACGGGCAAACGGATCAACTGCGCGGCGAATCCCGACATCGCAGCCAGATTTCCACAGGCGTGAAGCGACGGCTTGCGGTCTGCGGGCACCTCGTTCGACAAGACACGCCTTGCCGCCTCCTTGGGAAATTCCTTTCCGAAAAATGAAGCGACCATGCCGTAGCAGGCCACGACCTCCTCGATCGGTCCGTTTTGTGTTGTGAGCACCGGATAGTCCACCAGCGGATCGAGCAGGGTCTCGGCGTGCGGCAACTCGGGAGGCGCGGGAATGCCGGCTTCTTGGGACACCGAGGGAACTTCGCCGCGTTCGAGGATTTCTGATGGCACCCCGAGACGCCTCAACGGTCCATCGGTTTCCGCCCAGCGCAATCCACGGGCCTCGCCCTCCGCAATCCACCAAGTGAACCCCTCGGGCCCATCGACTCCTCGAGCAACCCTCGCCGCGGGCAGCGCATCGCGCACCACGCCGGGCACTTTGGAAAGGTCCAACGCGCAGCGCGTGAAATCGATCGAGAGGAGATTGAACAACTCGGAAGCCACCACCGTGTCGCGAATCTCCCGATCCAATTCCGGCACCTCCGCGAGCAATTCTTTCACTCGCGCGCGCTCGACCATGAGGCACATCGAGTCCACCGCCGCCGTGGCGGCATCCACTGGCACGCCTGACAAATACGACCCCAGCCCAGCAATCCCGCCCTGCCCCAGCGTTTCAAGCAATTCGGGCAGCGCCCCAATGGCACCCACCCCGAGCAACCGCACGCGGCCTTCAATCACTACAAACAAATGGTCGGGAAGCTTCGCGGGCGGAATCAAGACCTGTCCGAGCCCGACACGCACCAGCCTGCCGGAGGCGACAAAGCGCTCGAGCCACGCCACAGGCGCCTTGGAGAGCGGGCCACCGCCTCCAATAATGCGGGCCACCACCGCGGAGACGGGGGATTTATTCTGTTGGTCTGCCATGGGTGCGTGTTTCAAGCCATTGGGAGGCGAGTTCCTCGATCATTTGATGCGTCACCGCCTCGTCGAATTCCACCGGAAGTTGGTGCTCGACGCGGGCCACCAGAAACCACTCGGCAACGGCGAACGGTTTCAGCAACTCCCCGGGCCTGGCGGATCTCAACACGCCGGCCAACGCGGGGTGCATCGCGCCAAATGCCGCAGGCCCGACGATTCCAGCGGTGTAAACCTCGTTGCCGCTCGCATAATCAGGCGCCAACTCGGCGAACGTCGCCTCGCCTTCCTTGATGCGGAACCACAATTCTCGCGCGAGCCCGGCGTCCTTCACCCTCAGCAAGGAATACACAACGCGGTCCAGATTCGGCTTCCGCTTCTCAAAATGAGCCTCCGCGCCGGGGCCGAACACCGCCCTTTTCCATTTGGCGACGCGCACCTCCCGCTCGACAACCTCCTTCAACCGCGTGGCGGGACATCCGATGAATTCCGGCGGCACACTTGCCGGAGCCTCTGGATCGATGCGCTGGCGCTTGCAAAACGACTGCCACGCCGCATCCAACTCCGCCGTGTCAGGTGCGAACCCCGCACTGGCTTCGTCAAACAACCGCGACGCCAGCAACGAACGCCACAACCGGCGCGACGCCAACTCGGCAACCTGGGATTCTGTGAACATCTCAGCCATGGCTCAATCCATCTTCAAAGCGACCCCCAGATACCGGTTGTGGAAATGGCGAATCTCATGGAAACCGGCATTTTTATAGGAGGGCTTGTAAATCCGAAAGGTTTTCATGATTCCAAGCGAGGCTGCGCTCTCAAGCGGACCGGCGAACGAGCAATCGCCGTCGAGAAACCACGGTGCGGACGTCCAGCGCTCCATTTGCGCGGCATTCAGAAAAAAGCAGCCGGAGTGCGGATTCGACCACCGCTCGAAGCCAATTGGCGACCCGAGAAATTCGGCAACCACCTCGCGGCGGTCGTTCACGTCCTGCCACTGCGCCGTGAAATCGGGCTTCACCGGCCCGTCGATGTAGAGCTTGTGGAGCGGTTCCGCCGAGGACAACTCGAACCGGTGCGGCAGCAACAAGGTGTCGTCCCCGAACATCCGCGCGAACCATGCGACCTTCGCGAGGAAATACGGGTCGGCCAACACCAGGTCGTCCTCGAGGTAGCAGTAGAAATCGTATTTGCCCAAGTGCGCCTTCAGCACCTGCTGACACGCAAACCCGATCATCATCGGGTCGGCCTGCAACGGTTGATGGTGATACATCGCCGCAGGCACGCCCAAGCGGTCGACGAGGTGGTTTTGTCCCACCGTGCAAACCGCGATGTCGATCGAGGCGGCGGCCTGTTCATTGACCTTAACCAACCGCCCGTTGCCACGCCCGGGCACATGGTTGTGCAGACAATAAAGAAACGCCTGCCGCGGCCCGAGGTGTTCGTGGATCGCGGCAATCGCGGCCGTCAACGCCTCCGCCCGCCGCGAGCTCTCAGGCCCGGTGGAGCCATAAGCCCCGCTGCCGGCGGCATCATGAAAATGCGGGATCGTGACGAGGATTTTCATTTTGTTTTCAACACGGAGAACACGGAGGACTCGGAGTCAGAAAGCGCCGCTTTTAAGAACAATTCTTCCGACCACACTCCGTGCTCTCTGTGTCCTCTGTGGTTAATTCCTCTTTGATTGTTTCTACCTCCGGGCATTCAGCAGGCTCGAGAGCCACGCCAGTTTGTATTTCAGGCAAGCCCCGAGATCGTATTTCGCCACCACGGTCGCCCGTGCCTTCTCGCGGATGTGGTCGAATTGCTTCGGCTGCGCCAGCACGCGGTCCAAGGTCGCGGCCAGTTGGTCTGGCTTGAAGAAATCCACCATCAGCCCATTGATGCCGTCGGTGATCACCTCCTGCACCGGCGGGGTGTTCGATGCCACCACCAGCGCGCCGCAGGACATCGCCTCGAGCATCGACCAACTCAACACAAACGGCCGCGTCAGGTAGATGTGCGCCTTCGTGCACTGAAGCAGCTTGATGTATTCGCCATAGGGCAGTGACCCGACAAAATGCGTGCGCTCCGGGTCGAGCGGGAATTTTTCCATGAAAATATCCTTCCATGTTTTACCATCCGGCGCCTGCTTGCCATAGGCCACGCGGTTGTCCCCGGCGACCACCACATGCGCGTTGGGCCTGGCCTTTTGAAGCAAATGCGCCGCCTCGATGAACTGCGGGAATCCCCGATACGGCTCCATCCCACGCGTCGCATAGGTCACGATCTCATCCACCCCCGACAGGTCCAGCTTGCCGTTTGCCAGCACAAGCTTCCCCCCGGGATTCGGCTTGAAAAAATTCGTATCGATCCCCTCGTGGCAGATCACCAGGTTCGAGCGCAGGTGAGTGGGAAATTGCTCATACTGGTAGCGCGTGGCGCAAACCCCGCCGTCGCAAGCCGCCAAATCCGCCAGCAACGTGGCATTCTTCGTCCGGATTCTCGCCTCGTCATCGGCATTGATCGTTTCCGCGGGATCAAAATCGCAATCCGTCCCGTGCGAATGATAAAACCACTCGAAATTCAACCCCATCGGCGTCCTCGGAAACGCATCCTTCAAAAACAACGTCGGCCCCCACCCCGCGTGACCGAAAATCAAATCCGGCACGAACCCGTCCTTCTTCGCCTCCATGCACGCCATGTAAGCCGCCTGCCCGTGCAAGATCGCCTGCTCGTAACCCCGCAAATAGTGATGCGTCTGCGGCGACGGCTGACGCTTGGGCTGGTAAATGATCTTTTTAACCCCAGCGATCTCCCCGTTTGCCGTATTCGTCAAAAACCGGACATCGTTTTTGGGATTAGCGGCCAGAACCTGGGCCACGGAGCGAAGTTGGGAAGGAAAATTCGGGTGCGTTAGAAGAAATCTCATGAGGGTGGAAAGCCACCAACCTACCCACTGTCGTCCCTATGAAAAGGCGTATTTCCAATTCTTGGATTGGAGCCCCTGCTCCATTTGGCACAAGGCTCGACCTCTGCGCAACGGGCCGATTTTTCCCCCTGAAAAGACTTGTCGGCGACATCGATCCATGTATTTTCGCCCACCCTTATGGCAAAAACCTCATGGCTCGAGCGCAACAAGCGCAAACAGAAAACAGTCGAAAAATACGCCGCCCTCCGCGCGGAACTGAAAGCGAAAAAAGACTACGCCTCGCTCTCCCAGTTGCCCCGCGACGCAAGCCCCACACGCGTTGTGAACCGCTGCCGTCTCACCGGCCGCCGCCGCGCCTTCCTGCGCCGCTTCCAGATTTCCCGTATCACGTTCCGCGAACTCGCCTCGAACGGCCTCATTCCGGGCGTCACGAAGTCCAGCTGGTAATCGACTCCCGACGCCTTCCTCCCCGCCCGGGGCTGGAATCCATGGGTTTTTGCCGGTCTTCATGACTCCCCTCTGGAAAAAAAAGCCCGCCTTGGGCATCGGGATCGGCGTCGGCCTCGTCGGAGCGCTCGCCTTGGCGTTCCGGCTCCGCCGCAAGGACGAGCGGGCATTCATTCCCGACTCGATCACTCCGGCGATCTTCGCCACACGCGCCTGCGACACTTCCCGCGGCCGCATCGTCTACCACACCAGCGGCTCGGGAGAGCCCCTCGTCTTCCTCCACGGGGTCCACCCCGGCGCCTCCTCCTACGAATGGTCGAAGGTCTACGCGCGCTTCGCCTCGCAGGCGGATGTCCTCGCGCCCGATCTCATCGGCTTCGGCGAGTCCGAGCGACCCCCCACCCCACTCGACGCCGACGAGCATGTCGAGAGCCTCGCCGAATTCCTCCGCCGCACGGCCACGATGCAAAAGGCGACCCTCATCGCCAGCGGCATCTCCTGCCAAACCGCACTCCTCCTCGCGGCGCGCCATCCCGATCTCGTCTCCAAGCTATTCCTCTTTCTGCCCTCCGCTTTCCGCGCCACCGTGCAACGCCGCCTCTTCGAACTCCCCTCCCGCTCGCTGCCTGGCCTCAACAGCATGCGCTACCGCAATGTGAACGCGCACCCGCGCTTCATTGCCACCTGGCTCGCCCGCATGTTCGCCGACGAGGAAAAAATCACACCCGAGCACATCGATGTCCTCGCCTCCTGCGCGCGGCAATACGGCGCCGGACACGCCATCACCGGCTTCCACCGCCACCGCGCCACGTTCGACATCAAATCGCGATTGGCGGATGTCCTCGCCCCTGTCCGAATCGCCTGGCCCGAAAACGCCCCCGATTTTCCTGTGACCGAGGCCCACACGCTCTGCAGCGCCCTGCCTCGAGCCTCTCTTCAAATCCTCCCCACCCCCTCGCTCCTCGCCCCCTTGGAAACCCCCGACCTCCTCGCTGATTCTCTTCAACAGTGGCTCGGCGGCGGTCCTGCGGTTCTATCCACCGACTAATCAACACCCTCAACCACATGAACCCCACCCAACGCGTCATGCTCGTGCGCCACGGAGAGACCGAGTGGTCTCTGAACGGCCGCCACACCTCGACCACCGACCTGCCTTTGACCGCCGAAGGCGAGCGCCGCGCCGCCATTCTGCGTCCCTTTCTGGACACATGGCAGTTCGGCCTCGTGCTCTGCAGCCCCCGCCAACGCGCGCGCCGCACCTGTGACCTCATCGGCAAAGGCGCTCAGGCCGAAACCACTCCCGATCTCGCGGAGTGGAACTACGGCGACTACGAGGGCCTCACCACGGCGGAAATCACCAAGAAGGTTCCAGGCTGGACGATTTTTTCACATCCGTGCCCCGGCGGGGAAAGCGCGGCGGATGTCGCGGCACGCGTCGACAGGGTCATCGAGCGCGTGAGGGCGTTTGACGGAGACACACTGCTTGTCGGCCACGGGCACTCGCTCCGCGTGCTCGCCGCCCGCTGGCTGGGCCTCGCACCACAGGCCGGTTGCCATTTCCGCTTGGAAACAGGCACCTGGAGCATCCTCGGATACGAACACGCGACCCCAGTGATTCACGTCTGGAGCGCGCCGCCAGAACCACCTGCCGCCCACTGACGCCCACGCGGTCCGCAGCAAAGGAAAAATCCTTTCGTTCGCCGCAGGCATCCGCTTAGCTTCGCGCCTCATCGATTTCAACCTGGCCCGCGTGCGCCCCTACCCGACCGACACCGAGAGACGTTCCGGACACGGCGTGGATTCGGAGGCGACAGACGGCCCCACCATTCCCATGAAAAAAATTGTCGTTGCCTACTCGGGCGGTCTGGACACCTCGGTCCTCCTCAACTGGCTCAAGGATACCTACGGAGCCGAAATCATCGCCTTCTGCGCGGATGTCGGCCAGGCCGAGGAACTCGATGGACTCGAGGAGAAGGCGCTCAAAACCGGCGCGGCCAAATGCTACGTCGACGACCTGAAGGAGGAATTCGCGCGCGATTTCATCTTCCCCATGCTCCAGGCCGGCGCCATTTACGAAGGCCAGTATTTCCTCGGCACCAGCATCGCCCGCCCGCTCATCGCCAAGCGCATGGTCGAGATCGCCCTCGCCGAGGGAGCCGACGCCATCGCCCATGGAGCCACAGGCAAGGGAAACGACCAGGTCCGCTTCGAACTCACCGCCGCGGCACTCGCTCCGCGCATCGAAGTCATCGCCCCGTGGCGCGACGCGCGCTTCCGCCAGAAATTCCCCGGACGCGCCGAGATGATCGCCTACGCCGAGGCCCACGGCGTGCCTGTCGCCGCCTCGGCGAAGAAACCCTACTCGATGGATCGCAACCTCCTCCACATCTCCTACGAGGCGGGCATCCTCGAAGACCCGTGGTATGACGCCGGCGATCTCAAAAACCGCGACTACTTCACCACACTCTCCGTCCTCCCCGAGGACGCACCCGATTCACCCGAACACGTCGAACTCACCTTCGAACGCGGCCTGTGCGTGGCGGTGAACGGCGAGCATCTCTCTCCGCTGGGCGTCATGAACGCCCTCAACAAACTCGGCGGCAAACACGGCGTGGGCCGCGTCGACATGGTCGAGAACCGCTTTGTCGGCATGAAAAGCCGCGGCGTCTACGAGACACCCGGCGGAGCGATCATCCACTTCGCCCACCGGCAAATGGAGTCGCTCACCATGGACCGCGAAGTCATGCACCTCCGCGACTCGCTCATCCCGAAATACTCGACCCTCGTCTACAACGGCTTCTGGTTCGCCCCCGAGCGCGAGGCCATCCAAGCCCTCGTTACCGAGTCCCAGAAAAATGTCAGCGGCACCGTGCGCGTGAAACTCTACAAAGGCGGCATCCACGCCGCCGGCGTGAAAAGCCCGCTCAGCC
>CAZRLX010000022.1:0-18142 GCA_964601115.1 uncultured Chthoniobacter sp.
GGAGGAAGACGAAGCACCCGCGGCCTGAAATTCCAATGAGACTGCCAGCACCGAATCCTGCCAGTAATCGGAGATTCGGCGAGCGGCATGTAGGGCAGGCGCCCCGCCTGCCGCCCGGCGATTTCCGCTGCACGCTCCGTTTTCGAATTTCTTAGGATGACCCCATTTTGCTTCCGCAAGTCATTTATTATTAAATGAGAAAAAGGATTCATTGGGGTCCGTCGGGTATGCAAGCGGATTCTCCAATCGAATTGACCGGATTTTTCGTGTGAACCGGGAAGTAGTCAGTTGTTTGTGAGTTCTGCAAATCATTAAATTGAATTGCTTTGATCGCTCGGACGGCTGCTGCTCGCAGTCTTTCTGAGCTTCTATCTGAAAAAAACGAGGCAGGCATATTTTTTCAAATTGGCGAAGCGCTGAAGATTCTTTCCGTTTCCTCCTGTGAATCCTGTTCTCCCGTCCCAAAAACCACGGTTGGAGCGATTGTGGCGGGGGAGGAGAAATAAGGGTTGACGCGGGAAGGTTGGGGCGTAATCTCCGCGCTCCATTTAAGAATTTATGAAACGCACATACCAGCCTTCCAAGCGCACGCGCAAGCAGCAGTTCGGTTTCCGCGCCCGCATGAAGACCAAGGCCGGCCGGGCCATTTTGAACCGCCGGCGCCGCCACGGGCGCAAACGCCTGCTCCCGAAGGGTGTCGAAATCCACTTCGCCAGACACACCGAGGCCTGATCGGGTCCGGCATCGTTTCCCGAAGTCTGTTCGTCTTCACAGGAGCAGTGAATTCGCCCGTGTGCGTGAGCACGGGCGATCTGTGCAAGCCCGTTTGATGCGGGTCGGGTGTTTCAAATTGGTCGATGGGAGTCCGTCGAGGGTGGGGATCATCACGTCCCGCCGTGTGGGCGGCGCTGTGGTGCGCAATAGGGTGCGCCGCAGGTTGCGCGAGATTGTGCGACACGCGTTGGGTGAGATTCCACCCGGTTGGCATCTGGTGATCGTGGCGAAATCCACGGCGGCGGGAGCGACATTTGAAGACCTGCGAGCGGAATGGTTGCTTCTTTGCCGACGGCTTTCTATTTTCCCGCCTTCCTTATGACCCGAGTGCTTGTGTTTTTGATCCGCGCCTACCAATGGACCGTGTCGCCGCTGTTGCAGGCGTTGTGCGGGCCGGGGTGCGGGTGTCGTTACGAGCCGAGCTGCTCGAGGTATTTCATCGAGGCCCTGCAGACGCACGGGGCCTGGCAGGGAGTGAGGCTGGGAGTCGGCCGCCTGCTGCGCTGTCATCCTTGGGGAGGGTGCGGCCACGACCCTGTCCCCGCCCCGTTCAAGCCATATTCAACCTAATGGACCGCAAATCCTGGATCGCCATCATTCTTTCCATCGCCGGACTCTTCGTCTGGCAGTGGTATATCACAAAATACTATCCGCAGCCCGAGCCGGTGCCCGCTGGAACGGCTCCGGCGGCCACGCCCGGGCCGGTTGCGCCACCAGTCGCGCCGATTCCCGCCGCACAGCCAGCGCCTCCCTCCATGGCTCCGAAGGCGCAGTCGCTGGAGAGCGGGGATGTGGAGTTTGTGTTCAACAACGACACCGGCGGCATCGAGCAGGTCGTGCTCCGCATGCACATGGGCGAGGACCGCGAGCATGTGGCATTGAATCGCAGCCGCACGATGCCGGTGGGCGCGCTGGGATTCGAGCCTGGCGAGGTGTTGGGCGGGTTCTCGATGAATGCGGACAAGGCCGCCGGCAGGGTGCTCTTCCAGAAGCGGCAGTCGGACGGATTGGAAATCTCCAAGCGGTTCAGCCTGCCCGACACCGCAGATGGAAAAAATCAATACCAGGTCGATCTGGAGGTGGTCTTCCGGAACACGGGGGCGGAGGCGTTGACGGTGCCGGATTTCTTTGTTGGCACCGGCGGGGCTGCGCCGATCCACGCGCTCGACTTGCCGATGTATACGCGCTTCGACTGGGGGCACGAGTCGTCGATGTCGAATATCGATGTGAATTGGTTCGGAGCGAGTTCGATTCCGTTGATCGGCATCGAGCTTCACGGTGAGCGCGAGTTGTATTTGGAGAGTGAGCCGGACATTCGCTGGGCGGCGGTTGCAAGCCAGTATTTTTGCACGATCCTCACGCCGGCGCCGGGGTCGCCGACAAAGTCGGTCTGGGCGAAGCGGTTCGAAGCCCCGAAGCTCGACGGGCAGGAGATTTTTGGGGTCCAGGGTGGCTTGATCCAAGCCGGGCCGGTGCTTGCGCCGGGGGCAAGCGAGACTCGGACCTTCAGGATTTATGCAGGTCCGAAGGAACTCCCGCGCCTGCGGGAACTCGGCCCCACGCAGGACAGGGTCATGGATTTCGGAATCTTCGGATTCGTCAGCGAGTTCCTCCTGTGGGCCATGAATAGCATCCATGGGTTTGTCGGGAGCTATGCCGCCTCGATCATCATCCTGACGATCTTGATCAAGTCGTTCCTCTGGCCGGTCCAAAACAAGGCGACGAACGAGATGCGGAAGATGGCGTTGCTGTCTCCGAAGATGACCGAGATGCGGGAGAAATTCAAAGACGACCCGCAAAAGATGAACCAGGAGGTCATGAAGCTCTACAAGGAGTATGGGGTGAATCCGCTCAGCGGGTGCCTGCCCATGCTTATCCAGATTCCGATCTTCTTCGGCTTCTACTCGATGCTGGGAACGGCAATCGAGTTGCGGAATAGCTCGTTCCTGTGGGTGCACGATCTTTCCCAGCCCGACACGATCGCGCATGTGCTCGGGTTTCCGATCAATGTCCTGCCGATCGTCATGGCTGGGACGATGGTGTGGCAGATGATCATCACGCCCAAGACCGGCGATGCCATGCAGCAGCGGATTTTCTATTTCATGCCGATCATCTTCCTGGCGTTTTGCTACAACTACGCGAGCGGTCTGGCGTTGTATTGGACGACGCAGAACATCTTCTCGATCGTGCAGCTGTATCTGACCCGCAACAAGCCGTTGCCCACGCTTGAGAAGAAAAGCGTGGTTGCCAAGCGTGAGGCGGTTTTGGCAAAGAAAAAGGGTAAGAAGCGACCGTAGCCCATGAACCCGACGCCCGCTGAAATCCTCGACACCATCCTTGGATACCTTGGCTTTGTGGCCACGGTGCAGGAGGAGTCGGTGGATGGAACAACGGTGCTTCAGGTGCTGACGAGCGAGCCCGAGCGGTTGATCGGCCGTCGGGAGCAGGTGATGGACGACCTGCAGTTGATTGTGAACCGCATTCTGGGGGCGCAGACGCCCCCTGGGCCGCGAGTGATCGTGGATATCGCCCACCACCGCGCGATGCGCGACGACGCGCTGGTGGCACAGGCACGCCAGTTGGCAAATGTCGTTCGATCCACCGGACGCCCAATGCACACCGCGCCGCTGAACGCCTACGACCGCCGCATCGTGCACAATGTCTTTAAGGATGATCCCGAGATTTCAACCAGCAGCCCGAAGACCGAGGACAAGCTCAAGCGCGTGACGCTTCGCAAGCGGTCCCACGACAAGCCCGCCGCGTAAGGCGGGAGGGGATCGGGTGAGCGAGGGTTCGTTCACTCGTTTTTCAGGCCGACGGGCGGGCAGTGGATGGCGGCGGGTTCTGATTTCCAAATGGCGCCGGTGCGTTCGCGTTCGATCGGGTCGGTGAAGGTGTAGTTGTCCGCGAGGATGCGGATGCGCTTGGGTGGGGAGTCGGGAAAAGGGTTCGATTCGAACAGCGCGAGGACATGGGGGTTTCCCTCAAGCAGGTTGAGCAGGAGGGCTTGGAGCCATGGAGTGGTCTCGATGCGGCCGAGGGCGGCGAACCATAGTTGCCAATCGAGTCGGGGTTGGTGGGGTGCGACGAGTGGCAGTGGGCGGTCCGGCGAGCCAGGTTTCCAGCCGAGGGTGTAGGGTTTCCAGTGGATGCCGTCCGCGCTTCCCTCGATGGTGAGTTCGCGGCGGGTGGTGGTCATGACGGCGAATAGGCCGTAGCTGTTCACCGTGCGGAGCGGGGCGGCGAGCGAGTAGGCGCGGGACAGCGGGGCGAGTGGCGCGGGAATGTGCCGCCATGCGAGGAGCAGGGGGATGATCGAAAGGGCGAGAAGGAGGCTGCAAACGGGCCGGCGGATCCAGGCGGTGACGAACATGCCAGTGGGGCGGGTCTTGGATTTCCAGAAAGTGTCGTCCAGCAGAAGGAGGCAGAGCGCGGCGGTGAGGAGATTGAAATAGGCGTAGTTCCCGGTGAGTGCGATGCCCGCCTGAAGGGCGATAGTGGCGAGGGCTGCGGCGGTGCGCGGGACGCGCGGCAGGAAAAAGGCAAAAGGCAGGAGGAGTTCGATGGCAAACATGCCCGCGCAGGCCGCGCGGAGGAGGTCCGGCGGGGCATGGTGGGTGAACCATGCCGCAGGGGAGGGAAGGGGCTGGGTGAAAAAGTGGAATTCGAGCGCCGAGAGGTCCGCCCAATGCGGGTCGCCGCTGACGAGTTTCACCACTCCCGAGCAGAACATGAGGCGGAAGAGGAGGGCGACCGCAACAAAGCGCGCCAGACGCGGCGGGTCCGGCGAGAGCCAGCGCGGTCGGAGCGACCACGGGGAGAGAAACACGGCCAGGAATCCGCACTCCAACAGGAGGGCGTCCCACTGGAAGCTGTAGAAATCCTGCCCGATCGAGACGAGCGAGAGCATCGTGGCCCAAAGAATGAAAAAGCACAGCGGTTGGAGGATTCCCGCGAGGGCGATCAGCGAGGTGGCGATGCCGAGCAGTTCGAGGGCGCGCAGGCCGGTATCGTTGGGGAACAGCCAAAGCAGTGTGGGAACAAGGAGAAAGCGTTCGCTGCCGGTTTGTGCGGCCACGTTTTCCAGTAGCGAAGGGAAGGGGAGGATGCCACGGGAGCCGATGAGGCCTTCCGATTGGACGGCGAAGGAGAGGAAGGCGATGAGGAACACAAGGGCGAGCGCCCGGAGAAAGAGGGTGTTCGAGAGCGCATAGGTCGGGCGCGATGCCGAGTGGCCCCAGAGGCATGCTGTGGCAAGCGAGAACAGGCGGCGGTGGGAGGCGACAAAGGCGTAGGCGGCCTCCGAGGCCGCACGGAAAGGCAAGCAATGCGTGTGGGCGGCGAGGGCAAGCCGTGCCAGCGCGTGGTGCGGGGCTGTGATTTCCAAGACCGCCGCCGCACCGGAACGCCGGGTGCCATCGGGCAGCACCAGTTGGACAGAGCGGTCGTATCCCGTGGCGGGAATATCAGGGTAGAGCGCCGCCGCCTTCTCCGACGGCATGTAATCCACCGTGTCGCCGGTGGTTTCCTTCCATCGGTCGATCCATTTGCGGCAAAAGCCGCAGTCGCCGTCGTAGATGAGGACCGGGCGTGTGGCGGAGTTGGGCATGGGTTTGGACAGGATGACAGAATCGGAGCGTAGCGGAGAAAGACTGCCAAGTGGCAGCCCTCAGGGCGAGCAAAGCGAGTCAATTTTCAGGAGGAACAGGAGGGTTTGGACAGAATTAACAGAATGAACAGAATTTTATGGGGTGGTGGGCTGGGTGGTTTTTTGAATTCTGAAATTCTGTCAAAAAAAACCTCAGTTATCATGCTCGGGCGGGAGGCGTGCTGCTCGGAATTTATCCAAGCCCTTCTGTAAATCCTGAAAATCCTGTCAAAAAAACCAGTGGGCGGGCCATGTGGTCCCGAGGGGGGTCAGTTCGAGAGGTCGATCTCGGGGGGCGGGGGGAGTGTGATGGCTGGGAGTTCGAGCGGGGTGGCAGGTTGGGCGGAGGCTTGGTTAACGGGTTCGGCGCGGCGGACTTCGATTTCGGCTGCAGGGGCGGTCGCGGGTTCGGCGGCTGGTGTGGCTGGGGCGATGGCGATGGCTTTTGCCACGGGGATATTGTCGTCGTTTTCCATGCCTTCGCCCGGGCGGACGGAACGGTAGATGTCATTGAAACCCACAAGCGAGGGTGAGGTGACTGCGATTGGGCGGATGCGCGAGAGGTCCACCGCGGCGGCGGCGCGGGGCCAGTCGGCCTCCTCGAATTCGCGGGCGTAGGTGCGGATGCCCCCGCCATGGATGTCGCAGGGGATGGATGGGCGCTGGTTGGCGGTGGCGAGTTCCGAGTAGGTGTTGTTTTCCCCGCAGCGGGGAGTCGCGGCGAGGCCCGAGGATCGGCAAATCGAAACTGTCTCAAGGCCCGGCGGGCGCTGGACCTGTTTTGCCGGGTAAATGCGCGTCGCGGTGTTCATGATTTGGGCCCAGATCGGCATGGCGAGGTCCTTGCCGAAGGCGCCGCGGAAGATTTTTGTGGGTTTGTCGAAGCCCACCCAGACACCGCAGGTGATGCTGTCGGTGTAGCCGATGAAGTAGGTGTCGGTGAATCCGTAGGCGGTGCCGGATTTTCCAGCGACGGGGATGTTGGCGAGACCGAGTTGCTTTTTCGCCGCGGCACCGTTTCCGGTTTCCATGAAATCCACCAAGCTCGAGTGGACTTGGTAGGCGGCGGCGGGGGCGATGGAGCGGTAGCGTTTGCGCGGGGCCTTGAACACCTCGTTGCCGTCGGCGTCTGCGATGGATTGGATGATGTAGAGGTCCGCCGGGCGCTGGCCGACATTTGGGAAGACGGTGTAGCCCAGCACGAGTTCGTCCAACGTGACCTCGCTGCTGCCGAGGAAGGAGTTCGAGTAATCGCGGAGTGGGGATGAAATGCCTGCGCGGGAGGCGGTTTGTTTCACGGTGTCGAGTCCGGTTTGCATGCCGAGGCGCACGGTTGCGGCGTTCTTCCCTTTGACGAGGGCCTCGCGGGCGGGGATCGAGCCCTCGTATTCGTTGTCGGCGATCTCGACCCCCCATTCGCCCAGGATGCCGGTCTCGCCACCGACCATGACGAAGCGGTTGTCGATGCAGTCGTCTTGAACGGTCTGGCCTGGAAAGACACCGGATTCGTAGGCGGCGGCAAAGACAAACGGCGTGAAGATGGTGCCCGCCGGGCGGCCGCCTTGGATGGCGCGGTTGTATTCACTGTGGCGGAAATCGCGTCCGCCCACCAGGGCGAGGATGCCACCGGTGATGTTTTCCACGGCCAGGGCGGCGCCTTGGAGGTATTTCGGTTCCGGCATTTTGACCGACATGTTGCCACGATCGAGGGAGTTTTGGAGGGTCCGGTTGTTGCGGACGTATTCGGCGAAGGTCGGGTGTTCGTAGCCTTGGCGGCTTTCGACCGTTGTGAGGTGGTCCTGCACGGCGCGTTCGGCGTCCTTTTGAATGTCGGAGTCGAGGGTGGTGTGGATGCGGTAGCCGCCGTTCATCGCGCGTTCGAAGCCGAGGGATTTGATGATTTGCTGGCGGATGAGTTCGACGGCGTAGTTCACCTTGAACGGGTTCCTGCGTTCGATGACGCCCAGGGGTGCGGCGGTCTCGTCGAGGAATTCGCGGCGCGAAATGAAGCCGAGTTCGCGCATGCGCATGAGGACAAAGTCGCGGGATTCCTGGGAGGCGCGGGGATTGTTGAAGGGCGAGAGGGCCTGCGGGCTTTTGAGGAGCCCGGCGAGGGTGGCACACTGGCCGATCGTCATGTCGATGGCGTTTTTCCCGAAGTAGCCTTGGGAGGCCGCCTCCGCGCCGTAGAACCCGCTGCCGAAGTAGACGCGGTTCAGGTAGGACTCCATGATTTGTTTTTTGGTGAATTCCTTTTCGATCCGCCAGGCGAGATACATTTCGACCAGTTTGCGTTCGTAGGTGCGCTCGCGGAGTTCGAAGGAGTTGCGGGCGAGTTGCTGGGTGACCGTGCTCGCTCCTTGGGAGATGCGGCCCTTGCGGTAGTTTGTGAGGGCTGCGCGGGCAATGCCCATGTAGTCCACGCCGTCGTGGTCATAGAACCGGTTGTCCTCGGCGGCGATGACCGCCTTGACGAGCATTTCGGGGAGGCGCTCGTAGGGGACGGGTTGTCGGTTTTGAATGAAGAGTTTTCCGAACTCTCGTCCTCGGCGGTCGTAGATGATCGAGGCCGCCTCCATGGTGTTGACCTCATCGAGGTTGAATTCCTTGGCGCGGTCGTGGTAGCGCCGGGTCACGATGCCGAAGGCGATCCAGGCGACCAGAACGCCTGTCACAAGCACCGCCAATGGCACCCAAACGATCTTCCGGGTGTGGAGCGGTCGACTGGCCGGGCGGTCCGGCTTTTCCCAACTATAGAATTCCTTGCTGATGGCGGCGAATTTTCCATGCCGCGCGGGGGAGATCAAGACCGGTGATGAGGGCGGTTTTCAGGTGGGGAGGAGGGGAGTTTTTTGGAATTCGAAATCCAGGTCAGTGGTGGCGGAGGGAGTGGAGGAATCGGGAGAAGAAAGCGGCACCCTCCTCGAGGTCGTGGATCGAAATGAATTCGTCGGCGGTGTGGGCTTGGTCGATCGAGCCCGGGCCGAGGGCCACTGCCGGGCAGCCTTTGGAGGCGAAGACGGCGGCATCGCAGAACCACGGGGCACCGGCGAGTCCGGCGCCGAGGGACTGGAGTTGTTGGATGTAGGGGTTGGCGGGATCGGTGAAGAGGGGTTCCGAGCGGCGGAGGGTGACCGTGATGCCCGGCACCGATTCCTCCAGCATGTCCTTGAGGAACGAGGGATCGACGCCGGGAATCGTGCGGACATCCACATGCGCCTCGCAGAAATCGGGAACGATGTTCACTTTCGAGCCGCCGCGAATCGTGCCCACGCTGAGGGTGGAGGTGCCGAGGAGAGGATCGGTTTTTTCGGAAAGGAGGGGTGCGGCGCGGTGGCGGAGGGTGTCGATGGCGGCGGCCATCTTGTAAATGGCATTGTCGCCTGCCTCCGGGCGTGAGGCGTGGACGGCATGGCCACGGGTTTCGAGTTGCAGCCAGCACGAGCCCTTGTGGGCATGCACGACTTGGAGGGAGGTGGGTTCTCCGGCGATGACAAAGTCGAAGTGCTCCTGTTCTGCCAGGGCCTTGGCGCCGAATTGTCCCGCCTCCTCGCCGACGAGGCCGGCGAACCAGATTTCCGAGGTCAGGTCGGCGAGAATATCCCGGCAGTCGAGGAGGGCGTGGAGCATGGCAGCCATGGGCCCCTTGGTGTCGGAGGCGCCGCGTCCCCAGAGGCGACCGTCGCGGATCGCGGCATCGAATGGAGGAATCGTCATGCCGGACACGCTGACGGTGTCGAGATGGGGGGCGAAGAGGATGCGTGGGGCGTTCGGGGTGTTGGAGGGGAAGCGGGCCACGACATTCGGCCGACCCGGCAGAACCTCGCGCAGCGACACATCGGCCCCCGCGCCCTCGAGAAACGCAAAGACGCGTTCCGCGCATTCCTTTTCCCCGGTGCGGTGAAAGCCAGGGTCCTCGCTGTCGGGGTTGATGCTCGGGATGCGGACGAGTTCCGCGGCGATGTCGGTGACGGAGGTCATGGGCGCGAGAGATACCACTCGACAAATTTCGGAATGCCCTTGCGAACGGGCGTGCGGGGATCGTAGCCAAGCAAGCGGCGTGCTTTTGAAATATCGGCGGCGGTGAGCGGCATGTCACCTTGTTGCTCCGGCAGGCGCTCGATGACGGCTTTCTTGCCGAGGGCGTTTTCGATTTCCACGATCAGTTCCGAGAGGGTGGTGGTCTGGTTTTCGCCCAGATTGAAAATGTCGAAGCCCGGGCCCTCGTAGGCGAGAGCGCCCGCGACGCCCTGGACGATGTCGTCGATGTAGGTGTAGTCGCGTCGGGTCGAGCCGTCCCCGAATTGCGGGATGCTTTTGCCCTCGTGGATGGCCTTGGTGAATTTGTGGATGGCGAGGTCCGGTCGTTGGCCCGGGCCGTAGACGGTGAAAAACCTGAGGCAGACGACGCGCATCCCGTAGAGGTGGGCGTAGTTGCCGCAGAGTTGCTCGCCTGCGAGTTTGGTCGCCGCGTAGGGACTGAGGGTTTGCGGGAGGGCGAGGTCCTCGGAAAACGGAACCACCTTCGAGAGGCCGTAGACCGACGAGCTGGAGGCAAAGATGAAACGCTTCACACCGGCTTTGCGTGCCGGGGCCAGGAGGTTGTGGGTGCCGGTGATGTTGGTGTCGATGTAGAGTTGTGGATCGAGGAGTGACGGGCGGACGCCCGCCCTGGCGGCGAGGTGGACGATGGTGTCGAAGGCGCCATCCGCCACAACCGATTCCACGAATGCCGCATCGCGGAGATCGCCCTCGCGGAGAACCGCTCCGCCGCACAGCGAGGCGATGTTGGCGCGTTTGATAGCCGGGTCGTAGAAGTCGTTGAAGTCATCGATAATCGTGACGGCATGGCCCTCCGCGAGGAGGTGCCTGCAGACATGCGATCCGATGAATCCGGCACCGCCGGTGACCAAAACCTTCATTGCGGAAGATTAGGTTCCGTGCGATCCGGTGCGCAAGATTGCAATCGTGGCGGGAAAAGGGGAGTGTGCGCCGATGCGTGGCATGTTGGGTGGCGTTCTTATCTTTCTGTCAATGCAGACGCTGCCTGCATGGGAATCGACCTTGTCGCCGCCGGGTGCCGGGCCGTTTGCCGAGGTTGCGCCATTCGAAGGCGAGTTCCGGTTCGGGTGGTCCGAGATCGAAGCCGCGCGGGTGGGCGCGGTGGTTTCCTATGGCCCCGATCGCGTCATTTTGAAGGCCCGCGGGGGGACCGAGGGGTTGGCGAGGAGTTTGTATCAGCTCGATATCGAGTTCTCCGGAGAGGCCGACCGATCCACGCTCCAGACGATCTCTTCGAGCCTTGTCGAGCGCTATGCCGCCCGCACGGTCACCGAGCGTGTGGAGGGTGAAAACGGTGTGCTGAGAAGTTTCCGTGCCACCGATCCGCCGGGAAAATCCCCGCCCAAATGGAAAACGGTGAAGGTGTCGCCCATTCGCGACCTTTGGGCGGCGATGTTGTATTTGCGGAGCCAGTCATTGGAACGCGGGCAGATGGTGCGGACGCTGGTTTTTCCCGGCGGGTCGCCGTATTTGGTCGAGATCGTCGCGGTCGGTCCGGATCGGATCGATGTGATGGGAGCGCCACGCGACGCGTTGAAACTCGATGTGAACATCCAGCACGTGAACACCAAAAAAGGAAACATCCTCGAGCCGCACGGGAAATTCCGCAGTGGCAAAATCTGGCTGACCGCCGATGCGGAGCGCATGCCCTTGCGCGCGGAGGTGGATATTTTCATCGGGTATGTCTTTGCCGAGGTGGTGGAAATGAGGGTCGGGGAGCGTGCCTCGAGATGAGCGGGGCGGATGTGAAAATCGATGCTCGACTTGAGGCGTGGTTGGCGGCGGCGGATGCGCCGCTCGAGATCGATTTCGGATGCCACCGCGGGGCGTTTCTTGTGGGAATGGCGGCATTGCATCCGGACCGGCGCTTTCTGGGGATCGAGAAGCAGGTTGATCGCGTCGACAAATGCAATGCGCGGATTGGCCGCGAGGGCCTCGCCAACGCACTGGCTGTGGCGGGGACAGGGGTCGAGGCGCTGGCTGTCTTGCCCGCCGGGTGTGCAACGGTGTTCCATCTGTCGTTTCCCGATCCATGGCCCAAGCGGAAGCATGCAGGGAGGCGGGTCTTCCAAGCCGCGTTTCTTGTCGAGGTGCGGCGGGTGCTTGCGGCTGGGGGCGTGTTGAAATTGATGACCGACGACAGGCCGTATTTCGAGGAGATGTGCCAGTTGACCGCCGAGGGATGGCGCGAGGTGCCGTGGGACGACGGGAGGGAAAGGGTGGAAACGGCATTCGAGATCACATTCCGCAAGCGCGGGGTCGCGCCCTGCCGGCGGGCGTTGTGTGCAGTGTGAGTTTCGACCCGCTGTTGCAGGCGGGGCTTGATTGGTGGGTGGGGAGGGGGTAGGCCAATGGCAATGATCCATATCAATCGCGATCGGAAGACGCTCGGCAAGTTCAGCGAGCAGGACGTGGCGGACGGTCTCAAGAATGGCAGGTTTTTGCCGACGGATTTGGCGTGGCGCGATCCGATGCCCGCATGGGAGCCATTGTCATCGTTCACCGATCTGCCTCCAGCCTCGGAGGAGGAGGAAGACTTGCTTGATGAGGGCGGGTTGAAAGAAGAGGAAAATGTCGGGGTGGCCGAGCCCGCTTGGGAGCGCGGCGAGGGGAATTTTCCCGCTGGGACGGTGGTCGAATCGGTGAGGCAGGTCTTGTCCACGCCAACGGCCACATTTCGCGGGATGCCTGCCGGTGGCGGCTTCGTGAAGCCGTTGTTTTTCTATATCCTGACCGGATGGGCCAGCGGAGCTGCGGCGGTGGGGTATCAACTGCTCGCGGCGTTGATCAATCCGGCGATGGTGTTCGGCGACATGGCGAAGGAACTTTCGTCGCCGATGATTGTGGCGATCTTTGTCGGGATTTTGGTTTTCCTGCCGGTGTTTTTGATTTTCGGGCTGTATCTGAGCGCGGCATTTTTCCATTTAGCGCTGATGATGACCGGTGCTGCGTCGAAGCCGTTTGAGGCGACCTTCCGGGCGCTCGCGTATGCACAGGGGTCGACCTCGGTGTTTCAATTCGTGCCCATCTGCGGGGGGTATTTGTATCCCGCCCTGAGCATCGTGTATTCGGTGCTCGCGTTGAGGGAGGTTCACAAGGCCGACTTGTGGCGGGTGGTGATGGCGGCGGTGCTGTTGTTTCTCTTGTTTTGCGGGTTGGCGATGGGGGCCGCGATGCTCTTTGTCGGTCTTGGGGCGGCGATGGCACCCGCTGGATAGCTCTACAGCGAGATCGTGCAGGGGAGGGGGTGCTCGGGGGATCCGGGGCAGAGGACTTGGGTGTGTTGACAACCGGCCGAGGCGAGATGTTCGGAGACGGCCGAGGCCGCGAGCGTGGGGGAATTGCAATCCTCGCTGAGGTGCGCCAGGAGGACATGGGAAAGCGAAGGGGAGGCGATTTCGGCGACGAGGGCGGCCGCCGATTGGTTCGAGAGGTGGCCGTGTCGCGACATGATGCGTTGTTTCACGCCCCAGGGGCGCTTGGTGTCGTTTTGGAGGAGGGTCTCATCGTGGTTGCTCTCCACAAGGAGGGCGTTCACGCCACGGAGGGAGTTGACCACTTGCCGGGTCGGGTGGCCGAGGTCGGTGGCAACGGCGAACGAGGCATTGCCGTGGGTCAGGACAAATCCGACGGGATCGGCGGCGTCGTGCGGAACCGAGAATGCCGCGATGCGGAAGTCCCCGAGGTCGAAGGTGGACCCGCTTGAAAAAAGGCGCCAATCCGCTGCGGGAATCGAGTTGCGGAGTTCGCGGGCGGTGAGGGCGGTGGCGAAGACCGGGATCGCGTGTTTCGACGCGAGAATCTTCAGTCCGCGGATATGGTCCCCGTGCTCGTGGGTGAGTAGGATACCCGCGAGGGATTGCGGCGGGGTGTCGAGGGACTCCAGCAACGAAGACAAAGCCTTCGCGCTGAGTCCTGCATCGACCAGCAGGGCGGTCGCGCCTGCACGGACGAGGATTGCATTTCCAGAACTGCCCGAGGCGAGGGTGGAAACGCGGATCACGCGCGGGCTACCCGAGGGCCAGTTGGGCGGTGGCGATCTCCAGAATCTCGTTCGTGATACTGGCCTGGCGGGCCTTGTTGTATTCGAGGGTGAGATCCTTGACGAGCGACTTGGCGTTGTCCGTGGCGCTCTTCATCGCCACCATGCGGGCACTTTGCTCCGAGGCGCGTGCAGCCAGTTGGGTCTGGTGGATGAAGTAGTGGATGTAGGCCGGGATGATGGCATCCAAAACGGCTTTCGGAGAGGGCTCGAACTCGAGAATGCCCTCGATTGGATCAACCGGCTGGTAATCGGCGGTGATGCCAACATCGACGACATTTTGGAGGGCGTTCACATGGAGTTGGGAAAAGTCCGTGAAACCGGTGATCGGCAGGATCGCGAGGTGGGTCGGGGTTTGGGTGAGGGTATTGACGAAGCGAGGGTAGAGGATCGAGAGCTTGTCGCACTCCCCGGAGAGGAATTTGTCGATGCAGAACTTCGAGATTTGCTTTGACTGGGCAAAGGCGGGTTGTTCCGAAAGCGGGAATTCGGCGGCGATTTTCCGACGGGTGCGAGCGAGGAACTGGGTGCCCTTGCGTCCGATGCTGACGAACTGTGTCGAATCAACCGGGAGGGCCGCAGCTTCGCGCAGGACGTTGGTGTTCAGCGCGCCGCAGAGGCCTTTGTCGGTGGTGAGCAGGATGACGAGTTCTTTGTTGCCCTCGCGGCGCTCGAGGAGCGGGTGGAGGGTCGGATCGATCGCGTTGCTGACAGAGCTGATGACACGGTTGATCAGTTGGGCATAGGGGCGGCCGTTGAGTGCCGCCTGCTGGGCGCGGCGCATCTTTGAGGCCGCAACCATTTGCATGGCCTTGGTGATCTGGGCTGTGTTTTTGACCGACTTGATGCGCCGGCGGATGTCGCGGAGGTTGGCCATGGCGGCAGGTTAGAACTGGTTGAAGGACTTGAACTCCTCCAGCGCGGCGCCGAGGTCTTTTTCGATGTCCTCGTCGATTTTGCCCTTCTTGGCGATTTGGTCCAGGACGGCGGCCTTTCGAGTTTCGAGGAACTCGACGAGTTTGGTCTGGGCTGTTTTCACCTTGTTGACGGCGATCGGGTCGAAAAAGCCCTTCTGCATGGACCAGAGGACGGCTGCCTGGGTCTGGACCGGGAGCGGGCTGTATTGGGATTGTTTGAAGAGCTCCACGATGCGTGCTCCGCGTTCGAGGGTCGCCTTGGTTTTGGCGTCGAGATCCGATCCGAACTGGGCGAAGGCGGCGAGTTCGCGGTATTGGGCGAGGTCGCCCTTGATCTTGCCCGCGACTTGTTTCATAGCCTTGATCTGGGCTGCGGAGCCCACGCGCGAGACCGAGAGGCCGACCGAGATGGCCGGGCGGATGCCTTGGTAGAAGAGATCGGTTTCGAGATAAATCTGACCGTCGGTGATCGAGATCACATTTGTCGGGATGTAGGCCGAGACGTCACCTGCTTGGGTTTCGATGATCGGGAGCGCGGTGAGCGAGCCGTTTCCGCAGTCTTCTGCGAGACGGGCCGAGCGCTCGAGTAGACGGCTGTGGAGGTAAAAGACGTCACCGGGATAGGCTTCACGGCCCGAGGGGCGCTTGAGGAGGAGTGAGATTTGGCGGTAGGCGTTTGCGTGCTTCGAGAGGTCGTCAAACACGATGAGTGCGTCCATGCCGTTGTCCATGAACCATTCGCCGAATGCGGCGCCGGAAAATGGAGCCAGATATTGATCGGCGGCCGGATCGGATGCCGAGGCGCTGATGATGATGGTGTATTTGAGGGCATCGTTGTCCTCGAGGGCGGAGATGACGCGGGCGATGTTGGCGTTCTTTTGACCGACGCCCACGTAGATCGAGTAGAGCGGGCGGAAGTTCGGGTCGCCACTTTCCTCGCCTGCACGGTTGATGCGGGCTTGGTTGATGATGGTGTCGATGGCGATGGTCGTTTTACCGGTGGCACGGTCGCCGATGATGAGTTCGCGCTGGCCGCGGCCAACGGGAATCATGGCATCCACGCTCATGATGCCGGTTTGGACGGGTTGGCTAACCGGACGGCGCTTGATGATGCCCGGGGCGATTTTCTCGACAGGGTAGGTTTTGTCGTGCGGGATTGGGCCTTTGCCGTCGATCGGTTGGCCGATGGCGTTGACGACGCGGCCGAGGAGGCCCTTGCCGACGGGAACGGAGAGGAGTTTTCCGGTGGTCTTGACCTCGTCGCCTTCGCTGATGCGGGTGTAGTCGCCGAGGACGATGACGCCGACCTCTGTCTCCTCGAGGTTGAGGGCGATGCCCATGATGCCGCTGGAGAACTCCACCATTTCGTTGAGTTTGACGGCGCTGAGGCCTTCGACACGGGCGATGCCGTCGCCGATTTCACGGACAGTGCCGACGTTGGTGAGTTGGGCGGAGTTGGTTTTGAGGCCGCTGATTTTTTCTTCGAGTTCGAGGACGATGTTGCTCATGGATTGAAAGGGATGGTGTCAGGAAAGGGTGATGGATTCGAGGCGGGAGCGGACGCTGCCGTCCCAGACGTTGCTTCCGAGTTGGACGCGCAGGCCTCCGAGGAGTGCCGGGTTGGTGCGGAAGGAGGTGGAGATCTTTCCGAAGCGGGATTCGAGGTTTGCCGAGATGCCCTTGCGGATCGGTTCGCCGAGGTCCGTGGCACTCTCCACGATCGCGTGGTGGCGGGCGGACTCGAGGCGGGCGAGGCGCGTGATGAATTTAAGCATCTGCACGTAGTGGCGCGGCTTGCGGGCGATGAGTTCGTCCGCAATGCGCAGGAGGCGGTCGTTATCAAGGCGTCCGCCGACCATGGCAAGGTCGAAGAGGGCTTTGGCTTCGCGTCGGGATTCTCGGGTGAGTTTCATGTCAGGCGGCGAGTTGTTTCGCTGTTTCGCCCGCGAGGCGCTCTTGGTCTGCTTCGGTGAGAATCTTGCCTGTGACCTTGGCGGTGGTGTTGACAACGAGGTGGACCATGTCCTTTTTGACTTCGGCGACCATGCGGGCGCGCTCGAGTTCCACGCTTTCGTTGGCCTTGGTGATGATGCCCTCGGCGTCCTTGATGGATTGCTGGAGGTGTTTTTGTGCTTGGGCTTCGCTGGAGGCACGGCCCTCCTCGATAATGCGCTGCGCATCCTCGTTCGCCTTGCGGAGGATTTCGTGGCAACGGAGTTCGGATTCGGCGAGTTGCTGTTTGATTTTTTCGGCGTTTCTTTGGCCTTCCTCGATGGTTTTGCGGCGGGCTTCAAAGACGGCGATGATCGGGCCGAACGCGAATTTCTTGAGGATCAAGTAAACAGTCAGGAAAAGGATGACCTGGGCGATGAATTTGGGCCAGGCGATGCCGAATTGCGTGAGAAGTTGGTCCATGAAAGAGATTTTTTGTGAAAGAAGGAAAATCCGGAGCCGCCCCGCCGGGGAGCGGCTCCGGACAAGTGGTTAGCGGCCTTGGAAGGCGAGGATGAGGGCGTAAATGGCGATAGCCTCGGCCAGCGCCATGCCGATGATGCTCAAGGTGAGCACCTTGCCGGATGCGCCTGGGTTGCGTCCTACGGCTTCAACGGCTTTGCCGCCGATCATTCCGATACCGATGGCAGCGGCGGCGCCAGCGACGCCGAGGGTGAAGCTGCCTGAGATGCCGGCGGCAGTGGCCGCCGCTTCCGCGATGAGTTGTGGTGTCATGTGTATTGTATCTGTGGTTGTGTTTTCTCCGGCGTCCGCAGTCTTTGCCACGGTCCCGACGGTGAAATTAGTGTTCCTCCTCCTCGTGGGCGGTGGAGAGTTGGATGTAAACGGAGCAGAGAAGCATGAAGACGGCGGCCTGGAGAAGGCCGACGAGGATTTCAAGGAAGTAGAAGGGGATCGGAACGATGATCGAGGAGAGGTAGGCCAACCAAGTGGGGAGTCCGAGGTCCTTGCCCAGGTTGATCATGGTGGTGAGGAGGGTTTCGCCCGCGAAGACGTTTCCGAAGAGACGGAGGGAGAGGGAAACGGGGCGGAACGCCATGGAAACGACCTCGATGACGCCCACGAAGAGGAAGATTGGGACAAGGATGACAGCCATGATGCCGGTGAGGCCGCCTTTCACGCCAAAGATGTGGTGGAGGAAATTTTTGATACCGACCTCGGAGAGTGACCAGTAGAGCCAGAAAACCATGAAGACGCAGGCGATGGCGAGGGTCATGTTCAGGTCCGCGGTGGTCGGGCGGAGGAGGGGGGAGGTGACATTCGGGACGCTGAGGACGCCTTCGCCGGGATGGCCCCAACCGATCGAACCCACGCCCGGGAGGAGGGCGAACCAGTTCGAGACGATGATGAAGATGAAGATGGTGGCGAGGAGCGAGAAGACACGGGCGACCATGTGGGTGCCCACGATGCCTTCGATGAGGTCGTAGAGTCCCTGGACGACGGCCTCGAAGAAATTCTGGGTGGGGCCGGGGATGATGGTGAGGTTTTTGGTGGCCTGACGGCAGAACCAGATGATGAACGCAGAGACGATGACGCCGACGAAAATCGAGTTCGACAGCCAATCGAGGAAGGATTCACCCGATTCGTTCAGAAAAATGGCAGGCGCGTCGAGTGTGAGAGCGGCGGCGAGCAATGGCGAAGAAAGTGGCATGTGTGTCTATCGTTGGTCCGTTACCCGGGAGCGGC
>CAZRLX010000022.1:18242-25487 GCA_964601115.1 uncultured Chthoniobacter sp.
GAGCGGCAGGATGACCCGCCGAAAAACGGACTGCTGGTATTATCATTCAAATCCCGCCAGACAACCCCAAATCCAAAAAATTTTGGGAGTGTCTGGATGCCTTGAAATCACGGGGCGGGTGAGGCCCCGAGGCGGCGGAGTTGTTGCATGGACATGGCGGCGGCGGGGGAGCGGGGGAATTGCGACACGATCATGTTGTAGCGTTTGACAGCCTCTTCGCGCTGGAAATCGCGGAGGAGGATCTCCGCTTCCGCATAGGCGGCGAAGGGTGCCGCGTAGCTTGCGGGGTATTGGGTCAGGACTTGCTGGTAAGTGGTGGACGCCGAGGCTTGGTCGCCGCCGGCCTCCAGGTTTTGTCCGATGCCCAGCAGCGCGCCGCCTGCGAGCGGGTGGTCGGGAAATTTGCCGAGAAACTCGCGGAAGGCCGATGTCGAGCCCTCCATATCACCCGCCGCCCGGCGGTCAGCGGCAAGCAGCATGAGGGCATCCGCCGCGGGATTCGAGCGGGGATGGGCGTTGGCGAGTTGCTGGAGGCTCTCCGGCGAGTCTGCCAAGGCAAGCATGCGGCGTGCGGAGGCATTTGACGAGGCGTCGTAGGCGAACCAGGCCGACACGCCGATGACGAGGGCGACAACGGCAGCGAGTGATGAAATGATGGCGGTCTTGTTTTTCTCCCAGAAGAGATCGGCTTCGAGGCCGGAGGTCGAGAGGTCCGGCGTCTCCGGGGTTTGGTGAAGGGTATTGTTCATAGAAATCAGGAGACTTGCGCGCGCGCCTCGTCGGCAAGGGGGGTGCTCAAGTAGCGTTCGCCGGTCGAGCAGCCGATGGTGACGATGAGTTTGCCCGCGTTTTCGGGGCGTTTGGCGATTTCGATGGCGGCGTGGACATTCGCGCCGGTGCTGATGCCGCCAAGGATGCCCTCCTCCTTGGCGAGGCGGCGGGCCATGGCAAAGGCATCGTCGTTCGACACGCGGACGCACTCGGTGATCTGCGGGTCGCCGGATGCGGTATTCAAATGGAGGTTGTTTGGAACGAATCCCGCGCCGGTGCCTTGGATTTTGTGGGGTCCTGGCTTGAGGGGCTCGCCCGAGAGTGTTTGGGAAATGACCGGCGAGTCGGCGGGTTCCACGGCGATGGCCTGGAACGAGGGTTTGCGCGGGCGAATGGCCTCCACGCACCCGGTGATGGTGCCGCCGGTGCCCACTGCAGCGACGAGGATATCGACCTTGCCGTCGGTGTCGGCCCAGATTTCCTCGGCGGTTGTTTTGGAGTGGATGGCGGGATTGGCGGGATTGTTGAATTGCTGGGGCATCCAGGAGTTCGGGGTCTCTTGGAGGAGTGCCTCTGCTTTCGCGATCGCGCCGCGCATGCCCTCCGAGCCCGGGGTGAGGACGAGTTTGGCGCCAAGCATGGCGAGGAGCGTGCGGCGTTCGAGGCTCATGGTTTCAGGCATGGTGAGGATGACCTTGTATCCCTTCGCCGCGGCAACAAAAGCGAGGGCGATGCCGGTGTTTCCGCTGGTGGGCTCGATGATAACGGTGTCGGGTTTGAGGATGCCGCGCTGCTCTGCGTCCTCGATCATGGCCATGCCGATGCGGTCCTTGACGCTGCCGAGGGGGTTGAAGAATTCGCACTTGAGGGCGATGGTGGCCGGGAGGCCCGCGGCAACCCTGTTGAGTTTGACCAGCGGCGTGCGGCCGATGGTTTCGACGATGTTGTTGTGGATGTTGGCCATGGGAGCGGGTGGTTGTTTACATGGTTGGGCGGGGGACGGGCAATGCCGAAGGCGAATTAGCCCGTGGTGCGGAGTCCGCTGGCGATCGCGTTGATGCTGAGGAGGACTTTCGGGAGGAGTTTTTCACGGGCGTCGGCCTCCGCCGAGCGCCATTTTGCCAGGAGTGCGACCTGTTGGACGTGGAGGGAGCGGAGGCCCGCGCTGCGGAGTTCCAGGGTCTTCAGCATGCGCGGGCGGCGGATGGAGAGTTCGCCGCCGAAGACGGATGCCATCATCGAGCGGGTCGCTTCAAACTCGCCGAGGATGAGCGGGAGGATTTCTCCAAGCACTCCCGGGGCGGTGACGAGGCTTGCGTAGAGTTCGATGATTGCTGGATCCGCGCTGGCGATGTTTGTTTCGACGTTGTTGAGAACATAGTAGAGGAACGGCGAGCTTTTGAGGTGCGTCTGGAGGTGGTCGAAGTCCTCGGGCCGGTCGTTTGAGAGTTTTTGCAGTGCTGAACCGACGCCGAACCAGCCCGGGAGATAGTGGCGGCTTTGGTTCCAGCTGAAGACCCATGGGATGGCGCGGAGGTCGGCGAGGGTTCGCTGGCCGGTGCGGCGGGATGGTCTGGAACCGATGCGGCTGGTCTCGAGCGCGTCGATCGGCGTGGCGGTCGAAAAGTAGTCCATGAAGGACGGATGCGAGATCAGTGAGGTGTAGGCATCGCGGCTGGCTTGCGAGAGGAACGCGCAAATGTTGTCGAACCGGCTGTCGCGTGTTGCTTGGGTTGGCTTGAGCGAAACGCCTGCAGTGCCCGCTTGGAGAAGTTCCAGGTTGTGGAGTGCCGAGGTGATCGTGCCGTATTTCTGGGAGATCGTCTCGCCCTGCTCGGTCATGCGCAGGTCGCCGCCCACAGATCCGGCGGGCAGGGCGTCCAGAAAGCGGTGGGTCGGGCCAGCGCCGCGGCTGATCGTGCCACCGCGACCGTGGAAGAAACGGATGCGGGCGCCATTATTTTTTCCAGCGGCGGTCAATGCCTGCTGGGACTGGTGCAGGGTCCACTGGCTGGCAAAGATGCCGCAGTCCTTGTTGCTGTCGCTGTAGCCGATCATGACCTGCTGGACCGGAGATTCGCCATGGGCGCGCAGGCTGCGCCGGGTTACAGGGTGGGCGAGGAATTCCTCGACAATACCCGGGGCGTGTTCGAGGTCGTCGAGTGTTTCAAACAACGGGACGACCGGCAGCTCGCAGACAAGGCCTTCGGGTGTCCAGCGGGCGAGGCCCGCTTCGCGGGCGAGGAGGTAGACTGCAAGGAGGTCCGAGAGGCGCCTCGTCATGCTGACGATCAGGGCGCCGACGCCCTCGCGACCGTATCGGGTGATGTGGCGGCGGAGGACCGCGTAGCACGAAAGCACGGCCTCGGCCTCCTTCTCCACGGGGGTGCCGGTTCCCAAAAATGGTCGCGGCGAGGAGAGTTCGGCCTGGAGAAACGCGATGCGGCGATCCTCGTCCCATGAGGAGAATTTGTCGTCCTCGAACCCCCCGGCTTTGAGGAGTTGGTCGATGGCCAGGTCGTGGAAGCGGCTGTTTTGGCGGATGTCGAGTGCCGCGAGGTGGAAGCCGAAGCTGTCCAGAACGCGTCTTGCGGGGCTGACGGCCGATTCCGCAAGACGGGCCGCGCCACCCTCGCGGAGGGCGCGGTCCAGCAGGGCGAGGTGGGCATCGAGTTCGGCGGGTTGGGTGTAGTGGAGATCGCCCTCAAGGATTTCGGCTTCGTCGATTTTGCCCTCCGAGACCGGGAGTTTCGCTTGGAGGTGGAGGACGAATTGGCGCCATGGTTCGTCCGAGTGGCATTGGCGGAGGGTGTCGGCGAGCGCCGGGTTTTCCCTGCGGAGCGCCTGGAGGGGCTTGAGGAGGATTTCGGGAAATTCCTGGAAGTTGCTTGAGAGGGGGAGTTGGGCGGCGAGTTCGCCGAGTTTCCTGTGGAGGACGACGAGGGCGCTGAGGCGGAGGTCGTCGAGGGTGGATTTGGTGACCTCCGCGGTCACGAGCGGGTGGCCGTCCCTGTCGCCGCCCACCCATGTGCCGAAACGCACTTTCGGGAGTTTGAGGGGGTCCGAGAGGAGTGTGGGGTCGAATCCCGAGTCCTGCCATGCCTGGAGGAGCCGCTGGTCGAGACGGGCGAGGGCGGGTGGAAAGACCTCGCGGAGGTGATACATGACGCCGCGACGCTCGGTGGCGATGTCGGGTTTCTCGAGGAGAATCTCGCCCGTGCGCCAGAGGCGTTCGAGGACGGTTTTGATTTCCTTGTGGAGTGTGGATTTTTGTGACGGGGCAAGGCGGGTGTCCTCGCGGCTGAGGAGGAGGCGGTAGATCGCGCGGTGTTGTTCGAGCACGGCCGAGCGCTTCGCCTCGGTGGGGTGGGCGGTGAGGACCGGTTCGATGCGGATATCGCGGAGGGCGGTGGCTATGGAGGCGGCATCCATGCCCGCATCGCGGAGTTGGGCGAGTTGGCGCGGCCAGAGGCCGGGTTCCGCCGCGCTGCCGTGTTCAATCTCGCGGGCGAGGCGGGTTCTCGAGGCGGCGTTCTCCTCAACCATGTTGAGGAGTTGGAAGGCGATAGAGGCGGCCTGTTCGTAGCCCTCGCAGCAGCCCTCCTTTTGCCCGACCCAAGGCAGCCTGTCGGCGACTTCGTTTTCCCCCAGTTCCCTGAGAACCTCCTGCAAACTGCCGACCAGGTCGTTGAGGTCGGTGGAGATTTTCTCGAACCCTATCGCGATGTATTCGGCGGTTGTTTTCACGGCAACGGCCGACTTTTTCTTTTTTTCAGAAAAATTCAATCGCCGCGTTGCACAACGTGTGCGCGGGAGGGTGCTATTGTGCGGTGCCGGGTTTGGCGTTGAGGCCCAGAAGAATCAGGGAAACGCCGCTGAAAATCGACTGAATGCCGTAGAGGACACCGATGACCCATTCCGCGTCGAGGGGCCACTTTGAATAGATCATGCCCGCGAGGACGAGGGCGGCTACGCCGTTGAGGCAAAGCCAAATCCATGCGGGGTTGGAGCGCATGCGGAACGAGGTGGCGATGCAGACGACGCCCTCCACCGCGAAGACCGCGGCAAGGATCAGTGTGAGGGCCGCCATGCCCGCGCCGGTGAACACAAAGAGCGCGGCGCCGGCGGCGATGCGGATGACCGCTTGGATCGCCGAGAGGACGCGGTGGGTGGCGGCTTTTCCGAAGAGGGACTGGAAGAGTGAGGCGAGGCCGTTCACCAGCAGGAAGGCACCGATGAATGCGGTGAGGACGTAGGAAAACACAAGCGGGGCAGCGAGGGCGAAAAGGCCGACGATGAGGGCGATCGTGCCGCCGATGAGAAGCCATGTGCGGCTTGGTGTGGTGGTGGATGTCATTGTGTGTGGGAGGGGGGAGTTTATTCGCCGTAGACGCCTTTGGCGCCGTAGGAGCCGTAGTATTTGCCCGAGTAGTAGTAGGCGTAGTAGCCGCCGCGGCCGCTTGGGAGGAAGTTGAGCACGATTCCAGCGGGTTCGGTTTTGGTTTCCTCGAGGGATTTGATGGCGCGCATGACCATCTTGCGCGGGGTGGCGAACGATCGGACGACGAGAGTGCAGAGGTCGATGTGGGGGGCGATGAGGAGGGTGTCGCTGACGGCGAGGAGCGGGGCGGAGTCGACGACCACGCGGTCGTATTTCGAGAGGGCCTCGGTGAGGAAACGCTCGATGTTGTCGAAGGTGAGCAACTCGGAGGGGTTGGGGGCGCGGCCGCCGGCTGTGAGGATGTTCAAGCCATCGATATGGGTCGGCATGATGGCGTTTTTCATGGTGCAGGTGCGGAGGAGGACTTCCGAGAGGCCGGGTTTCCTGTTTTCGCCAAAGAAAACGATCGATCCACCGGGTTTGCGAAGGTCGGCATCGATGAACAGGGTGTTGAAGCCTTGCTGGGCGAGGGTGACCGCGTAGTTCGAGCTGCAGAAGGTTTTGCCCTCGCTCGGCATGGAGCTGGTGAAAAGGAAGGTGCGGGCGTTTTCGTTGAGTTGGTGGAGGGTAAGCGAGGCGCGCAGGGAGCGGAACGACTCAGCCACGATGCCTGAGCGCTCCTCGTTTGTGACAAGCACGCTGGCGCGGGTGGTGAGGCTGAGCTTGGGGATGGCGGCGATGACATTGACGCCTGTGAGGTGCTCGACCTGGTCGACGGTCTTGATGCTGGTGTCGAGGAAGAAGAGGAGGATGGCGATGCCGATCCCGGCGACAAGACCGCCGAGCAAACTCTGCATCCATGTCTTCGTGGCGCTTGGTCGGATGGGAGCTGCACCGACGGCAGCCTCGTGGATACGGACGGGGGATTCGGTGATTTGTTTGGTGACGTCGACTTCCTTGAGGCGGGAGAGGACGGAATTGTAGAGGGCGAGGTCGGTCTCTTGCTCGCGCTTGATGTCGTTGTATTCAATGGATTTTTCGGTGACCCCAAGCAGTCGGACCTCCGCTTCCTGGCGGGCGCTCTTGGTTTGGTTGAGGAGAATTTCCAGGCGCTTGCGGGAGTTCTCGAGGAGGCCGCCGGCGTCGAAAAGGACGCTGTTCAAATCCTTGCGGGTGAGGTCGATCTGGGTCTTGAGGGAGATGTAGGTCGGGTGTTTCGCGCGGTAGCGTTGGGAGATGAGGGTAAGGTCGCGTTCGCGGGAGCGAAGGGTTTCGTTGAGTTGAACGACTTTGGGTTCCGAAGCGATGCTGGGAAGGGCGAGGAGTTGGTCGAGGGATTGCTGTCCTGCGCGAATGACCGCAAGGTCGCTATCGATTTGGAAAATCCGCTGTTCCAGGTTGGCTTGGGTGGCGTTGATTTCGGTGAGTTGGGATTGCGCGGTCGAGAGCATGTTTTCGATGGATGCCGCTCGTTCGCGCTCGCGGAAGCTTTGCATGGCCTCCTCGGAGACGCGCATGCGTTTGCGCAGGCGGTCGGCCTCCTCGAGGAGGAACTGGGTGGCGGATTTCGAGGCCTCGGTGCGGCGTTCGAAGACGTAGCGGATGTATTCGTCGGCAAAGGCGTTGGCGAGTTTCACCGAGAGGTTGGGGTCCGGGGTGGTGAGGTAAATGTCGATGAGTCGGGTCTGGGTGCGGAAGACGGCGCTCGACATGCGGTTGAGGGCGGCGGCCACGCGGTCTGGGCTGGCGTCCTTCGCGGCGATGCCGGCCGCAGAGAGGAAGCGGGGGTCCTGCTCGAGTTTCAGGCGGGCGGCGACGCGTTGGGCAAAGGGATAGCTTCTCAGCAGGTCGACGACGGTGTTGATCATGTCCACACTGCGGATTTGTTCGTCGCGGACTTGTGTGAGTTTGGGATCCAGGATGCGGGCGGATTCCTGCTCGATGAACAGGACTGATCTGGCGCGATAGGTGGTCTCGACTTTGGTGAGGCTGTATCCCGCGTAGATCGCTCCGACCAGCAGGCAGAGGATGACAATCCATAGTCGATCAACAACGGCGTGGAAATATTCGCGCCAATCGATCGCGTCGGGAGT
>CAZRLX010000023.1:0-23977 GCA_964601115.1 uncultured Chthoniobacter sp.
CGGCGGCCTTCACGGCCTTGGCGATCGAGTCGAGGGCGTCCTCGGCGCTGGAGAGGGTCGGGGCGAAGCCGCCTTCGTCGCCGATCGCGGTCGAGAGCTTGCGGCCCTTGAGTTCGCTCTTGAGGGCGTGGAAAATCTCGGTGCCCGCGCGGAGGGCCTCGGAGAAGGTCGGGAAGTCCTTCGGCACGATCATGAACTCCTGGAAGTCGATCGGCGCGTCGCTGTGGGCTCCGCCGTTGAGGATGTTCATCATGGGAACGGGAAGGACCTTGGCGTTCGGGCCGCCGAGGTATTTGTAGAGCGGCTGGCCGACCTGCGCGGCGGCGGCTTTCGCGGCGGCGAGGGAGACGGCGAGGATGGCGTTTGCGCCCACCTTGCGTTTGGTGGGGGTGCCGTCCACAGCGAGCATGGTTTTATCCACCGAGACCTGGTCGGCGGCGTCGAGGCCGATGAGCGCGGGGGCGAGGAGCTTGTGGACGTTTTGCACCGCCTTGGTGACTCCCTTGCCGAGGTAGCTTGTCTTCACACCGTCGCGGAGTTCGACCGCCTCGTGCTCTCCTGTGCTCGCGCCGCTCGGAACCGCCGCGCGTCCGAACGCGCCGCCGGCGAGTTCGACATCGGCTTCAACAGTGGGATTGCCGCGGGAATCGAGAATCTGGCGGGCGCGAATGGATAGGATGGTTGTATCGGTCATGGTGTGTGGTGTTTTTGATGGAAAAGCGGCCCTTCAGAAACCAAGTCTCCCCTTGCGAGGCAAGCAGATTCCGGAAAATCGAGGGCGTTCGGGGAATCCGATTGCGCCCCGTGAGCGGGCGGGCGTAACGTGCGGGGCATGAGCAAACGCTATCCGACCTACTTGTTTTTCGGCGCTCCCGGCAGCGGCAAGGGCACCCAGGGAGTCACGCTGGGAACATTGCCCGGCTTTTTCCATTGCGCCTGCGGGGATGTGTTTCGCCGCTTGGACACGCGCACCGAGCTGGGCCAGAGGTTTCTGGAATTTTCGAGCAAAGGCGAGTTGGTGCCCGACGAGATCACGATCCAGCTCTGGAGGGAGTCGATCCAGGCCGCTGAGGCGAACGGACGCTTCAAGCCCGATGTCGATTATTTGCTGCTCGACGGCATCCCGCGCAACATCGCGCAGGCGCGTCTCATGGAGGACATCATCGACGTGCGGCATGTGTTCCACCTCAGCTGCCCCGACCGCGAGAAAATCGTCGCGCGGTTGAAGAAGCGGGCGTTGAAGGACAACCGGCTTGACGATGCCAACGAGGAGGTCATCCGCCGCCGCCTGCTGGCCTACGAGCAGGAATCCAAGCCGCTTCTTGAATATTACGGCCCGGCATTGATCACCGATATTGATGCCACGCAGTTTCCGGTGAAAGTGATGAAGGACATCCTCGAGCGGGTGGTCGAGGATCGCAAGGAGAGCTGAGCAGCATGAAGCAATTCGAGACCCTGCGGGCGTCCTCGCTCTACTGCCAAAAATGCGGCACGGCGATGCCGGTGCGCGAGAAGTTGTTGCTCGTGTTGCCCGACAAGGAAATCCACGACTACCTCTGCACTGGATGCGCATCGTCGCTTGGCCAGCGCGAGGTGACCGGCGGCGATCTCGCCATGGCGCGGGCGATGGCGGCGAGACAGGCCGCCGCACGGCCGGGGTTGCGCATCTGAGGCGATGAGGATTGTTTTTTGCGGCACGGGGGAGATCGGGTTGCCGGCGCTGAGGGCGTTGTTGGACTGCGGGGCGCATGAGGTAGCCGCAGTGGTGACGCAGCCCGACAAGCCCGCCGGGCGGGAATTGAAGCCGAAGCCGTCCGCGATCAAGACGCTGGCGCTGGAGCGCGGGTTGGAGATGTTTCAGCCGGCGCGCATCCGTGCGCCCGAGGCCGTGGAAATGCTTCGGGAACTTCGGCCTGATGTGATGGTGGTTGTGGCCTACGGGCAGATTTTGTCACGCGAGGTGCTCGACGTGCCGCGCATCGGCTGCCTGAATTTGCACGCCTCGCTTCTGCCGCGGCATCGCGGCGCGTCGCCGATCCAGGCGGCGATGCTTGCCGGCGATAAGGAAACCGGCATCACGGTGATGTGGATGAACGAAGGCCTCGACACCGGCGACATCCTGCTCGCCGAGGCGCTTCCCATTTTGCCCTCCGAGACCGCCGGGGACCTTCATGACCGCCTCGCGGAACTCGCCGCGCCGTGCCTGCTAAGGGCACTGGGGATGATCGAGGAGGGGGTCGCGCCGAGGATTCCGCAGCGCGACGACCTCGCCACGCATGCCTCGAAATTGCGCAAGGCCGACGGGTTTCTCGACTGGCGCGAACCCGCCACGGCGCTCGCGCTGCGGGTGCGTGCCATGTCGCCGTGGCCCGGCGCGTTTGCCGTGTTGGGCGGGCGTGTGTTGAAAATCCACAAGGCCGCCGCCGTCGACGTGCAAGGCGCTCCCGGCACGATTCTGCAGGCCGACGACGGGGGTTTTGTCATCGGCGCCGGAAGCGGCTCGCTGGCGCTTCAGACCGTGCAACTCGAGGGGCGCAAGCGCATGGATGCGGCGGGATTTTTGCGCGGTTTCCCCGTCGAGCGCGGACAGGTTTTGGATTTGTCCTTTTCTCCAAGGGAGTGATCCGGTTTGATCGGGGTATCCCGCATGTCCCAACCATCCCACCTCCGCTACAAACGGGTTGTCCTCAAGCTCAGCGGTGAAGTCCTCCGCGAGCCGGGCAACAAGGAAAGCATCAGCCCCGAAGTCGTCCAAAAAATCGCCCGCCAGGTCGCTGACGCGCGCCAACTCGGCGTCGAGCTGGCCATCGTGATCGGCGGCGGCAACATCTGGCGCGGCCTCACAGCGAGCCATCGTGGCATGAACCGCACCACCGCCGATTACATGGGCATGCTTGCCACGGTGATCAACGGACTCGCGCTCATGGCAGCGCTCGAGGATCTCGGCATCGAGGTGAGGGTGCAAACGGCGATCGAGATGCAGAATCTCGCCGAGCCGTTCATCGTGCGCCGCGCCACGCGCCACCTCGAGCTGGGCCGCGTGGTAATCTTCGTGGCGGGCACCGGCAATCCGTTTTTCTCCACCGACACGACCGCCGCCCTTCGCGCCGCCGAGATCGGAGCCGAGGTGATACTCAAGGCCACCAAGGTCGACGGCATTTACGACGCGGATCCCGTGAAAAATCCCGACGCGACGCGTTTTTCACACATCACCTACAGCGAGGCACTCTCGCGGAGGCTCCAAGTCATGGACTCCACCGCCTTCAGCCTCTGCATGGACAACAAAATGCCCATCATCGTCTTCGACATGAACAAGGAGGACAACATTCGCCTTGCCATCGAGGGAGCATCCGTGGGCACACTCGTTTCAGACAAATCCGACTCATGAGTATCGAAGAACTATTGTTCGAAGCCGAGGAGGGCATGGACAAGGCCGTGCAATTCATGGCCCACGAATTCAATGCCATCCGCACCGGCAAAGCCTCCCCGGCCCTTGTAGAGAATATCGACGTGGAGGCCTACGGCTCCTCGATGAAGCTCAAGCAACTCGCCCTGATCACCGCGCCGGAGCCGCGCCTGCTGGTCATCCAGCCGTTCGACGTCTCGACCGTGCGCGACATCGAGCGCGGGATCAACGAATCGCGCCTCGGCATCAATCCCTCGGTGGACGGCAAATTGATCCGCCTGCCGATCCCCGAATTGTCCGAAGAGCGCCGCCGCGATCTGGTGAAAACGGTCAAGGGACTCGGCGAGGACGCCAGGGTGCGTGTGCGCGCCTGCCGCCGCACGGCCATCGACACCGCCAAGAAACTCCAGAAGGACGGAAAAATGTCCGAAGACGAACTTCGCGACACCGAGGCCGACGTGCAGAAGCTCACCGATCGCTTCGTGGGCGATATCGATAAAATTTCCGCGGCCAAGGAAGCCGAGCTGATGAAAATATGAGAGCGCTCCTCCTTGCGGTGCTGCTTGTCGCGCAACCGGCGCTTGCCGATGTGGTCCGCCCCGCGCCCGATCTGGCATGGATCGACTCCACAGGGGCGAAAAAGCCCCTCGCCGCGCTGCGAGGGAAGCCGGTGGTTGTCTTGATCGCCGACAGTCCAAGGCAATGGGCCTTCCGCGCGCAGGTCGGACAGCTCCAAAAAATCTACGAGCGCTTCGCCGCGCAGGGAGTGGTTTGCATCGCCGCATTTTCCGGCGAACAGGGAGTGATCCGTTCGAACATCCCATTTCTCACCGTGCCCGACGGTCCGGCGACCGCCAACGCCTACGACACGCCGGGCGGGTTTGCCATCGCCATTCTCGGCGAGGACGGCAACCTCGACTACATCGGCAACCGCGTCGTGCCCGCGCAGCGCATCCACGACATCATCGACAATTCCTATGCGAGGCAAAAACAACTCCGCCGCGAGTAGGGCCGCCATTTTTCCCATGAGCTTCCAATCCACGATCGACCAGGACATCAAGGCCGCCATGCTCGCCCGCGAGAGCGCGCGCCTCGGGGTGCTCCGCATGTTGAAAACCGCCCTCATGAACGCCGCGATTGAGAAACACGGGGCCGGTGGCGTGCTCGACGACGCCGACGCCATGGCGATCGTGCGCAAGGAGGTGAAGAAACGCCAGGACTCGATCGAGGCGTTCGAGAAAGGCGGCCGCCCGGAGATGGCCGCCGCCGAGAAGTCCGAACTGGATGTCCTGCAGGCCTATCTTCCACAAGCCCTCTCCGGAGATGAGGTCGCCGCCATGGTCCAGGCCGCCATCGCCGAGGCCGGTGCCACCAGCCGCAAGCAAATGGGCGCTGTCATGAAAATCCTCTCCGAAAAATCCGCCGGTCGCGTCGACGGCCGCACGCTCAGCGCGGAGGTCCAAAAGCACCTGCCCGCCTGAACCGCGGGGCGCTCGAGCCGGGGGCGATTCGTGTGTCGCATTTGTCACAATCGGAAAAAGGGTTGATCGCGAGCGGATCAACGCTTTGTTTAACCCCCTTGCCTGTTTTATGAAATCGATCCGCCAATCCACTCCCCGCCGACTTCTCCGCAACCGCACCGCCGGTTACACCCTGTTCGAGATCATGCTCGTGCTGGGCATCATCGCCGTGCTGGTGGGTTCCGCCATTTACATGCTTGTCGGAAACATCGACGTGGCGAAGGAGCAACGTGTGGACTCGGATGTCGAGGCGATCTCGATGCAGTTGCGGACCTACGAGATGCTGAACTACCGCATGCCCACGACCGAGCAGGGCCTCAAGGCGCTTGTGGAAAAACCCTCCACCGAGCCGCGTCCGCGCCGCTGGAAGCAGCTCATGAAATCCGTGCCTCTGGATCCTTGGGGCAACGAATACGTGTATCGCAATCCCGGAAAAAACGGCCAGGCGTTCGACCTGTATTCGCTCGGCGCCGACGGCAAGGAGAGCGATGACGATGCCGGCATGGAATAAGGCGCGCGGGTTGGGTGTCAAAACCCCGGCCGGCTACACGCTGTTCGAGATATTATTGACGCTTGGAATCATCGCGATCGCGCTTGGGGTGACTACGCCGATGATCACAGGTTCCCTGTCGGAATCGCCCGTCGAGAAGATACTCACCGAAATCCAGGAGGTGGCAACAGCCACGCATCGCGAGGCGGTGGCGGACGGCGAGGCGCGGCGAATCCGGGTGACCGGCGAGGGCTTGCAGGGTGTGGACGGAAGCATGGTGTTGCCCGAGGGGTGGGAATTGCAGGTGCGGAGGTTCGGCGAAACCGGCTTTCGCAAGCCCGGCGAGGCGGAGTTTTGGGAATTCAACGGGGCGGGAATATGCGAGCCGCTGGAGATCATGATCACCGACGGGGAGGAATCGATGGTGCTCGTGTTCGATCCATTGAGCGCGGAGGTGTTGTCCGATGAGGGGTAGGCGGGGATTCACGTTGTTCGAGGTGTTGATCGCGCTCGGGGTGTTTGCGATTGCCGCCACGGGGCTTGCGATGGCGTTGCAGGCGGTGGTCGACAGCGCGTTGGCCGCCCGGCAGCGCATGGCGGCGAGGCATGTCATCGAATCCCAGCTCGCCGTATCCTATGCGAATCCTCCGAAGGAGGGCACGAGGGAGATCGATCCCGCCTCGAACGGCGGAATCCGCGTGGTCGAGACAATCGAGCCCGCGGAGTTGACCGACACGAACGGCGCAACGATTCCCGGCATGTGGAGGTTGAGGATCGAGGCGCAGTGGGAGGATTCGACGGAGGAGGCCGAGGTGCTTGTGTTCAGGCCGTGAGAAGCCTTCGGCCACAGTCTTGCAGTGGATTCACCCTCTTCGAGGTGGTCATGGCCATGATGATCCTCGGCCTGCTCGGCGGCGCGGTGTATTCGCTGTCCACGGCGGCGCTCGAGACGAGCAAGGCGGTGAAAAGCGAGCACCAGGCCTGTGCCAGACTGGATGCGTTTTTACGGGTCCTGCGCGAGACGTTTGTAAACCTCCCGCCGGATGCCGCGGTGTATTTGCAGATGGAGGAGGCGCGTGGAGGCGCACCAGTTCCTGAGATCGTCTTCGAGCGGGCGCCGGGGGCGTTTGGCGTGTCGAGCCTGGGCACCGGCTCGCTGGCGCTGGCGGCGAGGCCGCTCTCGGATGGCACCCGCGAATTCGCGCTGCTGCTCCGCCAGGGGCGCGAGGCGTCGTTTCCCACCAGAATCGACACCTCCAACGAGCAGTGGATTCCGCTCTTTGCCGGAGTGGAGAATGTCGTGTGGAAATTCAAGCGCGACGAGGGCGATTGGGTTGAGGAGTGGCCAAGCGGAGCGGGTCGGCCACGCATGGTTCGGGTGACTTTCGACTTCACGGGCACGCCAGGCAGGCCGGTTGATGTGCAATTTTGGGTGCCGCAGGTCGAACCCCCTCCGAATGCCGCACCGGCGAAGAAGAATGAGGGGAATGGCGAGGGCGATCCGTCGGATGAGACACCTCAAGGTGGTGACAAAGCAAAAAAGGAGTCCGCGCCGGCGAATGAAAGCGAATAATCAAACCGCCGCCGCACTGCCTTTGGTTTTGTGGTGCATCATGTTCCTTGCCGGACTGGTGGTGCTTGGCGGGGGGCTTGTGAACAGGTGGCTCGAGGGTGAGTCTCTTGCCCAGCGGAAATTTGTCGCCCGCCAAATGGCGCTGAGCGGCGTGGCTGTGGGGTTGAATCCGGATATTCAGGCCGACAGTCCGTTGCTTAGGAGCGGCTCTCCAGAAGGTGAGGGATACGAGGTGACAATCACCGGCGAGTCGGGGCGGATCAATCCGAACCACTGGGTGGCGGAGTCGAACAGGGCGGTGTTCCAACGGCTCTTTGAGTCTTGGGGGCATGATCTTGAGACATCGGATGCCGCGATCGACGGGCTTGTCGATTGGATCGACGGCGATGATTTTCCCTCCGCCAAGGGGGCCGAGCGCGAAGAATATGAGGCGGCAGGCAGGCCCGGCTATCCAGCGAACCGGCCGTTGTCCAATGTGCGCGAGATGGAATCCGTGATGAACCTGCGGGAGATTCTGATGACTCGCGGAGGCTGGAAGGATTACTTCACCATCTGGCACACCGGTCCGCTCGACATCCACGACACGCCCGACTGGATGCTTGCCGATCTTGCTGGATTCACTCCGAGACAGGTCGAGACAATCATCGAGTTCCGAGCCGGCGCCGATCGCATCGAGCGCACGGCGGATGATCAAAAATTCCCGTCAATCGATGCGGTCGAGGCTCTTACGGCCGCAGATCCGCGTCAAAGCCAAGCCTTGCGGGGGTTTTTCTCGACCAGCGGCGGCGCGGGGATTCGGCGCATTGAAAGCACGGGGTTTTGCAACGGAGCCACCCACCGGATCGTTGTGATAGGTCGACAGGATGGCGGCGGTCGGATACTTTCCTGGCACGAGCAATGAAAAACGCGCCTGTCGATGCCATTCTGAGACCTGGTCCCGATGACTGGGAGCTATGGAAGGTGGACCAGCACGGCGGCGTGTCTCGTGAGGCGGATGTCGCGAATCTTTCCCGCTTCAAAAACCTCCTGCTGGGTGTTCCAGCGAAGGACATTCTCGCGGTGCCGCTCTGGGCGGGTGTCGAGGGCGAGCTCGAGGACATCGTGGAACTGGAAATGTCCGCCCGCCATCTATTGGCGCGGAATGCGCGACTGAACCATGTGACGGTGCAGGAAAACGGCGGGCGTCGACTGGTGCTCGCCATGGGTGTGGTGGATGACGACGCGACGGCCGATGCCTTGCAACACGCGCGCGGGTTCGAGTGTTCGGCGCGATTGTTCCATCCGGCGGACGCCGGGCTTGCTGTTTGGCGTGAGTTTTCGCAGGTGTGCGTCGGGTTTTTCAGCGGCAAGGAATGCGTTCATTTCACCTACACCGGCGAAGCCGCCCTGTCTGCTCCTCTTTGTGAAGCACTTGCACGAACGGCAGCAAGGTTGCGCTGGGAAGAGGTGCTGGCGGCAATGCCTGCGCGGGCGGTGCTGTATGGGAAATTCTCCGACGACGAGGGTAGGCTTCTTGGCGAGGCGTTGCGCATCGATTGGCAAAGGGAGGAGACACTGCCGCCGCCGTTGATTCCGGAGATTGGCGGGAACCCCCGCTCGCCCGCCGCCGCCCGGCGCATGGACCAACGGGCGGTGCGCCGGAAGACGCTGCGGGTCGCGTTGGTGGGGGGGATTGTCTATGCGGTGTTTCTTGTCGGCATGGCCTTGGATTTGCTGGTTGGAGCCGTCCGTGCGCACGGCTTGCACGCCGAGGTGCTGAAGATCGAACCGGCGGCGCTCGAGGCCCGGGAGCGCATGGACGCTTGGAAAAATGCCCGTCCAGCCGTCGATCCCACCCTGTTCGCGATCGACCAGCTTGCCGCGGTGGCTTCACAAATCCCCGGAGACCGGGTGCGGTTAACGGAATACGAATTCAACAAGGGAAAACTTTTCGTCGCCGGCGAGGCGGCGGATGTGTCGGAGTCCTACGAGTTTTTCCAAAAAGTGCAAAACGACCCCCGCCTGCAGGATTACGATTGGACATCGCGCCAACCAAAGCTGGCCGGGCGCAACAAGGTGCGGTTTGAAATGGAGGGCACGAGATACGATGCGGAAGCTGGCGAATAACGAGAGACGGTTGCTATTGGTTTTTCTGGCGGCGGTGTTTGTCGCGGCGAACCTGTTTGTTGTGCGTTTCTGGCTCGACAAGCGGCGCGACACGGCGCGCTCCCTCGCGGCGGACAAGGCGAAGCTGGCCGAATACAGCAGCCTCTCCTCGGCTGCGGAAATGATCGGCCCCGCGAGTGAATGGCTTGCGGCAAATCCGCCTCCAGTGGTTTCAGCAGACGAGGCGAACACCAGACTGCTCGGCGAGGTGCGGAGTTCGGCCGAGTCCGCCGGGTTGACGATTGTGGAGGAGACCTTGATGCCTGCCGAGGGTGGTCAATCCGCTGTGTTGCAAACCAAGGTGGGCGGGCCCTTCGCGGGATTCGCGACGTTTCTTTTCGGACTGCAGAGCCCGGGAGCCTGGAAATCCATCGACAGGATTTTGATCCGCAGCGACAAGGAGCCGCCGAATGTGATTGCCGAAATCGTCGTGCGGCAACACTACAACGAAAGGGAAACCACTCCGTGATCGCGCCACGACATCTCTGCTTTTTGGCTGTTTGCCTGCTTTTGGCGACCGTAGGCGGCTCTGCTTTGGCGCAGGAGGCGTGGGAAAAGCCCAGGGCTCTTGCTGATTTTCAATCTCTTCTCGGCAGGTCGCCGTTCTCATTGCCCACCGCCGAGGAAAAGGCCGCTCCGGAGGACCGCTTCCACCTGGCTGGTGCCGCAACCATGGGCGGCGAGCAGGTTGTTTTTGTCTGGGACAAAAACACCCAACAACGGCTCTTGCTCCGCGCCGAAGACGACAATTCGGGAAACAGCCTGCTGGAATTTTTCAGCGATCCGAATCCGAAAAACATGCGCGCGAAGGTTCAAATCGCCGGCCAGACCGCCGAGATTCGTTTTTCCGACACCGTGTTCGAGTTGTCCCAAGCCCCCGCGCCGCCTCCATCCAAGGGTCCTGTGCCTCCTGCAAGCGCCGCGCCCCAGCCCAATCCACAAATCACGCCGGGTGCGCCCGGCAACGAAAAACCACGCCGCGTGATCCGCCGCCGTGTGATCTCCGGCCAACCCTCTCCCGACAATCCTGGACAATGATGCGATACACACCACTGCTTTTCCTTTTGCTGATTGCAACCTCCGCTCCGGCACAGCAACAGCCGGCGATGCCGCCGGGCGTTCCCGTCACCCCGAGGCTCAAGCCACCAGCCAAGCCCGTCGAGAGCGACAATGTCACCATCACCTTCCCGAAAAACTCGGTGTTGGATGTGATCGCGTTCTATGAGGTCCTCACCGGCAAGCGCATCATTCGCGACTCGAACCTCGCCGGGCAGGAACTCTCGATCATGATTTCCAAGCCGGTGTCGCGCGAGGACGCGATCGCGATCATTGAAAGCTCGCTCTTGTTGAACAACTACAGCCTGGTGCCGGTGGATGGCGAGACGGTGAAAATCCTCGGCCCGAGCCGCGCGCCCCGCACAGAGGGCGTGCCGGTGCTGAGCGAGGAGGGATTGCTGCCGCAGAGCGATCAGGTGTTGAGTTTCTACAAGCCGCTCGCCTTTTTGACCCCCGAGGACGCGATTGCCGTGTTGCAAGGGGTCATCCAGATGAATGCCTACGGGGCGCTGGTGCCGGTGCCAAACACCAACGCGGTGATCATCACCGACAAGACCGCCGTGATTGAAAAGGCGCTTGCCGTGTTGAAGCTCATCGATGTCGAGCCTGCGCGGGTGGTCACCGAGTTTGTCACGCTGCGGAGGGCGAACGCCGAGAAGGTGGTGGAAATGCTCGACGCGATGTTCACCAAGAACGAGGGGGGCAAGCAGGGCTCGGGTTCCGGCGTGAAACAAACACAAGGCAAGCCTGCCGAGGGCGGTGGCGAGGCCGCTCCGCAGGCACAGGCGGCGGCTGGCATTTCCAATGCCCGCTACGAAAACAACCTTGTGACCGGGCAGGCGAAATTCCTTGCGGACAAGCGCACGAACCGTGTGCTCGTGGTAACGCGCGTGGAAAACTACCGCTATGTGCGGGAGGTGATTTCCAACCTCGATGCCGCAGCCGATTTCGAGCAACCCTTCACGCGGAAGCTGAAATACGTGCCTGTCACCGACATCCTTCCGGTCCTGTCGGACATGCTCGGCGATCCAGACACCGAAAAGCAGGTCTCCGGTGGCGAAGGCGCCTCGCAGCAACAGCGCACCAACCAGAACCAAGGCTTCGGCAACAACACCCAGCGAGGGAGGAACAACACCAACACCACGTCAGGATTGGACCGACCTGACAGGCTGGCCAACGAAACCGAGCAGGGAGCTCCGCAAGCCGTCACCATCGGCGAAATCCGCCTCATCGCCGACAGCAACGCGAACAGCATTGTTGTCTTTGGCCCCCCTGAAAGCAAACTGCGCACACAGCAGATTCTCGACATCCTCGACCAGCGCCCGAAGCAGGTTTACCTCGCTGTGGTGATCGGCCAACTGCGCCTCGGCAAGGGCCTGGACTACGGGGTGAGCTACCTGATCCGCAACAAGGGGTTCGAGCCGCTGAACAACCTGCTCGGAAACTCGGCCACAAGCGGCTTCGCTGCCACGGCACTGAACCCGAACATGCTTCCCGGCGGTGTGTTTCCGAACAACCCGCAGAATATCATCGACCCATCAGCGCTCCCCAGCCTGTCAGGCCTGTCTGGGTTGACCGTTTACGGCACCATTGCGGATTCTGTGGATATCTTTGCAAGGTTTCTGGAGACCACCAACAGGTTCAAAACATTGTCGCGGCCTGTTGTTTACACCACCAACAACCGCAAGGCGACGATCCTCTCGGGACAGAAGTTTCCAGTGCCCACACAATCCCTGACCACCGCGACAGGCGGCGGCATCTCCGGCAACGGATCCTCAATCAACTCGAACATCCAATATCAGGATGTCGTGCTGAAGCTCGAGGTGGTTCCATTGATCAACTCCGACGGCGAGGTGAATCTGGTCATCGCACAGACGAACGACAACATCGTAGGCAGGGAAAACATTTCCGGGAACCAAGTGCCGGTCATCGCCACCCAGGAAATCACCACGAGCGTGCGTGTGCCAAATGGCACAACCATCGTGCTCGGGGGCTTGATTTCGGAGCAAAAAGAGGAGGGGGACGAAGGCATCCCTTACATCTCCGAGATTCCCATCATCGGCTCGTTGCTCGGCGGGCGCACACAGGACAAGATCGAAAAGCGCGAATTGATCGTGATGATCCAGCCCGTGGTTGTGGATTCCAACGAGGAGATGATGAAGGCCAGCGCCTACGAGGGCGACCGCACGCCACTCGGTGTGGATGGCCAGGCGATGACCGCCCCGCTGGCCGAGCAACCCGGCCCGCCCTCGGTCTTCCGCCCCGAGAAGAAAAAGAAATCCTTCTGGCCTTGGAGCAAGCCCGAGTATGACTGAGACGTTGTTGGAATTGGCTGCCCGCGCGGGGTGCGCCGATGCGGAGCAGTGCCGCGCGGTGCTCAAGGCGGCGGCATTCGCCCAGAAATCCCCTGTTGCCGCGATTCTCGACGCCAAGATCGTCGAGGAACCTGTCTTTTTGAAGGCGCTCGCGGAGGAGTTGCGAGTGCCTTGGCGCGAAGAGGCCGCTGTGGTTGTGCCTGAAAACGCGCGGGAGCGGTTCCCGGCGAGGTTGGCTCTGGGCTGTCTGGTGCTGCCGGAGTCGCTTCCCGAAAACGGCGACCTCGAGATTCTTGGCTTCGACCCCTTCGACCACGCCGCATGGCAGGCCGTCGCGCAGTTTTGGCGCGGCCCGGTGCGCCTGCGCATGACCACGCGGCGGCATCTGTTGGAGCGGCTCAAAACGACCTACGGCGTCGGAGCGGACACTTTCGAGGAACTGCTGGAGGACCGCGAGGGTGACCTCTCGGAGACCGCGCGCGAGGAGGTGAATATCGTGGACGAGGACGATTCCGAGGCCTCGGTCATGAAATTCGTGAACCAGATTCTTCGCGAGGGGCTGCAGCAAGGCGCGACGGACATCCACTTCGAGCCGCTCGGCCAGGACCTGCGCATTCGATACAGGATCGACGGCGTGCTCCATGAAACACCCGTGCCCCAGCGCATTAAACTCCTTCAGGACTCGCTCACCTCGCGCCTCAAGATCATGTCCGGGCTGGATATCGCCGAGAGGCGGCGTCCGCAGGACGGGCGCATCGCGCTTGAGATCGCCGGGCGCCCGATCGATGTGCGCGTGGCCACGATTCCCTGCGTGCACGGGGAGAACGTGAGCCTCCGACTGCTCGGCCAGCAGCGCTTCGATTTCTCGGGCCTCGGCCTCGACCCGCTGAACGAACGCACCATCCGCAATCTCATCTCCACGCCGAACGGCATCATTCTTGTCACCGGCCCCACCGGTTGCGGCAAGAGCACCTCGCTCTACACCTTTTTGAGCGCCCTCAATGTGAAGGAGCGCCGCATCGTCACAATCGAGGATCCCGTTGAACACAAGCTCGACGGCGTTATCCAGATCGCGGTGAAACCCGAGATCAACCTGGATTTCGCCACGGCCTTGCGGAGCATCCTGCGCGGCGACCCGAATGTCGTCATGGTCGGCGAAATGCGCGACCTCGAGACCACCGAGATCGCCATCCGCGCCGCACTGACTGGCCACCTTGTCTTCAGCACGCTGCACACAAACGACGCCGTGGGGGGAATCACGCGTCTGCTGGACATGGGCGTCGAACCGTTTCTCGTCGGCTCGGCCGTGCGATCCTTCATCGCCCAGCGGCTTGTCAGAAAACTGTGCCCGCATTGCGCGCAGCCCGCCGAATACAAGGCCGAGGACCTGCGGGGCTTCGGGTATCCCGTCGAATGGGCGGAAAAAATCCGGCGTCCGGCGGGCTGCGAAAAGTGCCGGAACACCGGCTACGCGGGCCGCTCGGCGATTTTCGAGATTTGCATGATGAGCAACCGCCTCCAGGAGGCGATCCAGCACAGGGCGCCGGGGTCCGAGTTGAGGGAGATCGCCATGCGCGAAGGCATGGTGCCGCTGCGCAAGGCCGGCTGGGACAGGGTCGCCCAGGGCGTGACGTCCGTTGAGGAGGTGCTGCGAGTGACCAGCAGCGAGTTGGAGGTGCTGGATGAATAGCGCGGCGGCCAATCATGCCGCCACGAGTCATGGGAAAAGCGATGCCTGAATTTTCCTACAAGGCGGCGGATGCCGGCGGGCGCAGCGAGGAGGGTCGCCTCGAGGCCAGAACGCGGGCGGAAGCGTTTCGCCAGTTGGTCGATCGCGGTCTCCGGCCGGTGAGCCTCACGGAGGCTGGCGCGGGGGGGGTAAATCGAAAGAAGGCGCCCTCCGCCGGAGATCCGCTGCCGAGACTCGGGAATGTCCAGTTACTGCACTTCACCGAGGAATTGGCCGAGTTGCTCGAGGCCGGTCTGAAGCTTGAGGGGGCGCTGAAAGTGATCGAGCAACGCCAGGAAAAATCCGGCGCGCCGGTCATCGCCGCGCATTTGAGGCAGAAGGTGCGCGACGGCGTGGGATTTTCCGCCGCGTTGCAATCCTGTGGCCGCACGTTTGACACCCTCTACTGCAATCTGGTCGCCGCAGGCGAGGCCTCCGGAGCGCTCCCGCAAATCCTGAAGCGCCAGTGCGCCTACCTGACCCTCATCGAGGACCTGCGCCGCCGGGTGGTGTCCTCGCTCCTGTATCCCGCAATCGTCTTCGCCTCGGCGATCGTCCTCATGTTCGTGTTCCTCACGTTTTTGGTGCCTCAATTGTCGGTGCTCCTTGGAAAAACGGGCCAGCAACTTCCTGTGATCACGCGTGTCTTGATCGCCGTAAGCGAGTTTTGCGGCACCTGGTGGTGGGCGATCCTGGCATTGATCGGCGCGGTGGCGCTGTCGGCGCGCGGGGCTGTGCGGACTCCGGCGGGCCGCGACTGGTGGCACCGCACGATGCTCGGTCTCCCCGTGGTCGGCCCTGTTCTTCAGGCGAAGTTTTTCGCCGAGATGCTTCAAACACTGTCCACGCTGGTGTCGAATGGCGTCGCGCTTCTCCAAGCGCTGCAACTCATGACCAACGCCACGGCAAATGTGTATTTGAAGGCACTCCTCGTCCGGGCCGCCGCGATGGTGGGCGAGGGCACCTCGCTGGCAAGCGCATTCCGGCGGGTCGGGTTTTTCCCCCCGGTCATGCTCGACATCCTCGCCATCGGCGAACAGACCGGCGACATCGCAACCTCGCTCGAGCGTGCCGCCAAGCGCTACGACCGCGACCTCACCTCGCGCATCGGCCACCTCACGACACTCGTCCAACCCGCGATCATCCTCCTCGTCGCGTTCTTCGTCGGCATCGTCGCCTACTCGATGATCGCCGGCATCCTCACCAGCGTGAGTTCCCTCAAGGCCCGTTGATTTGGGGCGTGGTGGAGTTTTCCAAATCCGCAACTCCCCTCGCCTTTCCAACCCGCGTTCAACCCCAACTCCACCCTTGATCTGGCCACACGCTCCCAGTAGCCTCGCCCGCCCATGAGGAAGTTCCTTGCAGCCCTTTTTGCCGCGGTGTCGCTGCTCTCCGCGCACGCCCAGTTCGGGAGCTTCGGGGACGCGCCGGTCGAGATCACGGCGGATGGCGACACGCGCTTCAATCAAGGCGTGGCGATCGCCGAGGACAACGTCCAGATTCACTACGGCGACTACAGCATTTTCTGCGACTACGCGGAATACAACCCCGACTCGCGCGACGTCCTCCTCGTGGGAAACATCCGCGTTTACACCCCCGAGCAGGTCCTCACGGGCCAGCGCGCGCTCTTCAACCTTGAAACCAAGCAAATGCGCGCGCTCGAATTCTCCGGATCGCAATACCCCATGTATTTCCGCGCATTCAACTTCCGCTCGGTCAACCCGAACGAATTCCACATTCGCGACGCCTCGGTCACCACCCATGACTCGTCCCAACCAGATTTCCGTGTCCGCCCGCGCTCGATGCGCTTCTACCCGGGCAACCGCGTCATCCTGACAAACACCACCCTCTATGTCGGCCAGACGCCTGTCTTTTGGCTGCCCTACCTTTACTCGAACATGAACAATTCGGGGTTCCAACTCCTGCCGGGTTACGACTCCCGCTGGGGGGCCTACCTCCTCCTTGGCTACAGCTTTCCGGTGTTCGAGGGGGTTGACGGCACCGTGCGCCTCGAGGAACGCACCGAGTTCGGTCCCTCGGTCGGCTTGGATCTCGACATGTCCTACGGGCCGGAAAACAGAAACTACGGCAGGTTCAGCGGCGACTACGTTTTTGAAACGCAGGACGTCACCAGCGTCGAGGCCCCCGGCGAACCCCCCGAGACGCGCACCACGAACCGCTACCGCGTCTCGTTTCAACAACGCCTCTTCTTCACAGACGACATCTACGGCACGGCGGATATCAATGTTCTCAGCGATGTCGATTTCCTCGAGGACTTCTACCCGAGCATCTACCGCATCGATCCCCAGCCGGACAACTCCCTCTCGCTCACGAAGTGGGACGAGGATTACACCCTCAGCCTCATCGGCCGCTGGCAGGTAAACGACTTCCAGGAGGTCACCGAGCGCAAGCCGGAACTTGTTGTCGATTTCAAGCAGCAACCCTTCTTCGGCCTGCCCGTGCAATATGACGGCGAGACCGGCGTGGCCTCACTCTCCCGCGCCTTTTCAAACGACCCCTACTTCCGGCAAACCGACTACCCTGATTACTCGGCGACACGCTTCGACACCTTCCACCAATGGTCTCTCCCCACGAAAATCTTCGAGTGGCTGAACCTCAATCCCAAGGTCGGCATCCGTGGCACCTACTACAGCCAGAGCGGCTCGTTCATCACCCCGACCTCCGGCGACACAGTGCTTGATCCTGTCTCCGGCGAATTCATCACGGCGGGCCCCACCAATGAAAGCAACCCGCTGAACACCCCCTCGGCCAACCTCGTCGACAAAGGAGCTGCCTTTCGGCCGGTCTTGAATTACGGCCTCACGGTCTCGACCAAGGTCTCCCGCGCCTTCGAGCAAATCCAGGCACGCTGGCTCGGCATCGACGGTATCCGCCACGTCGTGGAGCCCTATCTCAACTACTCCGGCGTCTACAACATGGGGCCGAGCCCCGAGGACATCTACCAATTCGACCGCGTTGTGCCATCCACCCAACTCCTCGCCCTCGACTTCCCCCAATTCACCGCCATCGACTCGATCGACACCTGGAACATCACCCGCCTCGGCGTCGCCCAGCGCTTCCAGACCCGGCGCAACAACGCGACCTACCAGTGGCTCAGCTTCAACACGTTCATGGATGTCAATTTTGACAGCCCTTACTCCGACGCCCCGGTTTCAAACGCCTTCAACGTTGTCCAATTCAACCCCGTCCCCTGGTCCTACTTCTCCATCGCCTCCCAGCTGCCCGTCGTCACCGAAGGCTTTACCGAGGTCAATACCCAGCTCGGCTTCATGCCCACCCGCGACCTCCGCTTCTCGATCGGCCACCGCTACATCGACGGCAACGACTACTTCACCGACGACAGCCAACTCAATTTCTTCGCCTACTGGCGCGTCAACGACAACTGGAGCGTGAGCCTCTACGAACAATACGAGTTCAACTCGGGCATCATGCAATACCAGCGCTACTTCATCAACCGCGACCTCACCAGCTGGGTCGCCTCGCTCGGCGCCGAGGTCCGCGACAACATGGGAGGCGACCAGGAGTTCGGCCTCCTGCTCATGATGACCCTCAAGGACGCCCCCGAACTCTCCTTCACCCTCCCCTTCAGCCCCGATGGCGACTCGCAGGAGCCGGCCGGTGCGATCGAATAGGGCACCTTTCATTTACCAAAAAAACAACACACACATGAAACTCTGCATCATTGGATCCGGATACGTCGGCCTTGTCTCCGGCGCATGCTTCGCCGAAGTCGGGCACCACGTCGTCTGCGTGGACAACAACGAGAAAAAAGTCGCCCAGCTTCTCAAAGGCGAAGTCCCGATCTACGAACCCGGCCTCGAGGAACTCCTCCACCGCAATGTCGCCGCCGGTCGTCTGAGCTTCACCACCAGCACAGAGGAAGGCGTGGACAAGTCCGAAGTCGTCTTCATCGCCGTGCCCACACCGCCCCAACCCGACGGCAGTGTCGACCTCTCCTACATCGAGAAGGTCGCCCGCGAGATCGCCGCCGTCCTCAAGCCCGGCCAATACCGCGTCATCGTCGACAAGAGCACCGTGCCCGTCAAAACCGGCGAAAAGGTCGCCGACACCATCCGCCGCTACAACAAGGGCGGCGCAGAGTTCGATGTCGTCAGCAATCCCGAATTCCTCCGCGAGGGCTGCGCCGTGCCGGACCTCATGAAGCCCGACCGCATCGTCATCGGCGGCAACAGCGAACGCGCCGTCGCGCTCATGCAAAAAATCTACGAGCCTTTCATGGCTCCCGTGCTCGTCACCGACATCAACTCGGCCGAACTCATCAAGCACGCCGCCAATTCCTTCCTCGCCCTCAAGATTTCCTACATCAACGCCGTCGCCCGCATCTGCGAAGCCAGCGGAGCAGATGTCGAGAAGGTCGCCGACGGCATCGGATCGGACAAACGCATCGGCCGCAACTTCCTGAACGCCGGCATCGGCTATGGCGGCTCCTGCTTCCCGAAGGATATCGCCGCCTTCATCGCCATCAGCGAAGACCTCGGCGTCCCCTTCACCCTTCTCAAGGAGGTCGAAAAGATCAACCGCACCCAGCGCGAACGTTTCATCGCCAAAATCCGCGAGGCCCTCTGGGTTCTCAAGGACAAGAAAATCGCCGTCTGGGGACTCACCTTCAAACCCGACACCGACGATGTCCGCTCCTCCGTGGCCGTCCAAGTCGTCCAAGATCTCGTCGCCGAGGGGGCCGATGTCATCGCCTACGACCCCAAAGGCACCGAAAAAGCCATCGAATTCCAACTCATCCAAGGCGCCCGCACCGCCAAATCCCCCCTCGAAGCCGCCAAAGGGGCCGAGGCCCTCGTCATCGCCACCGAGTGGAACGAGTTCACCGCCGTCGATCTGGCCGAACTCAAAAAAACCATGCACACCCCGCTCATCTTCGACGGCCGCAACCTCCTCGACCCCGACACCGTCCGCAACGCCGGCTTCCAATACACCAGCATCGGCAGAAGCTGAAAAAGCCCCCAAAGCGATCGCGGCCCATGGGGTTTCCCAAGGCAGCGCGCGGCTCCGGAAGCTTGTTTGGCGTCCAAAATGTCAACACAGCGCTGATCCATTCGCACTACATCCCGCCAAACCATCTTCAAGAGGCCTTGGATGGCACTCGTTGAACCTGATTCAAATTTTTTGCGGTTTGAGGGGCTGAAAATAACGCCTTTCAACCTTTGGCTGGAATCCGTGAGCAGGTGACGAGTCCGCTGATCGTGTAGGTTGGATCAAAAGGTGCATTTTCTTGATGCGCCAACAAGCCCGGTGCGACACTCTACAAGTTCCTCCAATGAAGAAAACGCTCCTCTTTGTTCTTTTCTGCACCGTGGGATTTTGCGCTGGCTACCTCATTGGAGTCCCCTTCCATAACGCCAATTCCAACCCCCTTCCGGAAGCCAAGCGACTTCCCGAAAATGTCGAACAACTTAGCCACACATCCATTTCCCTAACGCCATTGCAACAGGACACGCCTGTTGCACAGCGGCCTCCCAAGGGTTCTCAACAACCTCAGCGCGCCTCGCGATCAAATCCCGCCAGCGCGATCGCGACACTCTCTCTTTCAGAGGTTCAAACCCGCCTGCAGGCGATGGATGGAATGCTGGTCTCGGCCGAGACGGACGAGATGGAACAGCTTTTGGTGGACCGCTGGGCGAAGCTCGACCCGATCGGAGCTGCCCAGTTCGCGGCCGACGCTGTGGCTCAGGGAGGAAATCCCCGCCTCTTGCAAACCGCTGCCATAGCTTGGGCAAAAACCGACCCGGCCGGCGCGGCACAGTGGGCTGCGACTCTCGACTCCCCTCTCGCGAGGGACACCGCATTGGGGCAGATTTTCAGCACTTGGTCGTCCTCCGATCCGATTCAAGCATCGGGTGCGATCGCCGCACTGCCCATGGGCTCGGCTCAAACCGTGGCGATCTCTGCAGTGGCGAAAAATTTCGTCAAATCAAACCCGGAAGCCGCTTTGCAATGGGCCGAGGGGCTCACAGGCCCTCTCCAACTCGCGGCCACCCGCGAGGTGGTCAACTTTTGGTCCGCGACCGACCCTGAGGCAACCGGCGCTTGGATTTTGGAGCAGACATCCCAGCAGACCCGCAGCGAAGCACTCCGCCAACTCGCGGGAAATTGGGTGGCGCGCGATCCCGGGGCCGCCTTCGACTACGCCCAGAGCATTTCCGACCCAAGCCTGCGAACGGGGTTCATCCACTCCGCCATGCAACGGTTCTCCAGCCTGGATCCCATGGCGGCGGCGAACTGGCTGTCCAGCGATGCCGCAAGGCCGCATGCTGATGCCTTGGTGGGCGGCGTGGCTTCGCGGTGGGCCGCATTCGATCCCGGTGCCGCCTCCACCTGGGCATCCACTTTTTCCGACCCCTCACTCCGGAACCGTGCCGTCTCCGCCGTCTCGGCCTCTTGGGCACAAACCGACCCGGCTGTGGCTGCGGAGTGGATCGGGTCCATCGCAGAGCCTCAAACTCGCGATACCGCCACGGCGGCGTTCAGCATGCAAATGGCCAAGTCGGACCCCGCCACCGCCGCCCAGTGGGCAGCACAAATTTCCGATCCCGCGAAGCTCCGCAGCTCGATGAACCGAATCGTGGGCGATTGGATTAAAATCGACCCCACCGCCGCACGCCTCTTCGTCCAGTCATCCAATGCAGTTCCTGCGGATCTGAAACAACGCCTCCTGCGCTGAGAAGCATCTCATGACCGAGAGGTGCAGGGCAGTTGTTCATTTGCTCCACCACTTCCATCGATCCACTTCCACGTTTTGCGAGATGATCTCCGCCGATTCCTACATCATTGAGCCGAACACCTTCAACGCCACCACTGATGCCTTCGAAACCCGCCTCCGCGCGGGTTGGGAATCTGTTATTTCCACACCTGGGCACTGGCACTGCTACTAAAATGATCGACTCCTCTCCCCAGCCAGACGCAGGCCGATAGCGTCGAACCATAAGGAGTAGTGCTTGTCCGGTTCGTCGCGGCGGCCGCTGAGCATCAGCCGGAACGTGTGTTCCCCCTGCGGTAGCTCCATCGTGCCGAGCACGCTTAGTCCCTCTGCCGCACCTCCAATCCCGGAGATCACCGGCAGGGCGTCCTTCGCTTCTCGCTCCTGGCCGTCGTTGATCCTCCACTTGAAAGGCGACAGGGAACGCGGCGGCTTTAGGCGGGCAAGCGAGTTGCCGGAGAAGAGAATCTCATATGTTCCAGCGAGAGGGACGACGATCTTGAGTTCGGCCCAGTAACCGTCCGGGGCCGGATCGTCCTTCGCCCATATCTCAAGTATCCTTCCACCCGAGGAGTTCTCCTTTTTCGAGACAACCCACCCTTTGCTGAACCGACCCGATTCGGCCTCGAAGGCCCACTCCTTGGGGGTCGCGTCGACTTCGGCCGAAAGCACCTCCAGCTTGCGACAACCGTTGATAAAGAGCATGCTTCCCTCCAGCGGAACGACCGCGCGACCGTTCTTAATAACCAGCGGGCGGGAACGGCCCCATGCGTCCGTGACGCGAGGACCCTCATCGACAGGGTCGCCGCCCGGCGGCTGTCGGTCGAGCTCGGACACAGCCAGCGTGACTTCCGAAGCAGACTCGCCGAAAAGCCGAACAGCACCGGTCTTCTGCGCCGGATCGAACACGCCGACGACTTCTTCTCCGCGGCGGAAGAAATACGTATCGAACCCCGGGACCTTGTTGGTGTGCCCAATGGGCTTCCCGTTACCGATGCAATGCGCTCCGACCGAGAACAGAATACCGGCAGGCTGCACGGTCCAGTCCTTTCGCACGAGCGGCCGGTAATCCGGGTAGCCGACGTCTATGTGAATAAACTTGAAGGACCGTTCGATGCCGCCAGCGATGTTTCGGATCGGCACCTCGGATTTCTCCTCGCTGTTCCAGATCGGCAGCGATAATTTGTGCTTCTCCAGCAGCATTTTCCATTCATCGATCGCCCCCGGGTTCTCATCGGTGTAGTGAACAGACAGGATGTCGATGTGCTTCCCCATGCCGAGCGTCAGCAGCCTGTCAGCGAAGTTGTTGTGCCCGCCGACGAACCCGGCAGCAGCGATGCGCGCCCTCGGGTTTCCCCGGCGCAGCGCCCCGCTGGTGTGCTCGACCAACTTAGCGAAGTCCTCGACCGTGCCCGTCCAGTATCTGTTCTCCAAGTCTGGCTCGTTCCAGATTTCCCAGACATTGATCTCGTCGCGGAAGTCAGCGGCGAGCTTCTCCATCAAGGAATCCCACAGACCGTAGTCACGCGGCTTCACACGATTATAAACCGGTCCTGCGTCCCCGACTACCTGCTGGTCGTCGGGCCGGGACGACAGCTCACGCGGGCACTGTGCGATCTCGCCGAGGATGAAGATGCCTTGCTTTCGCAATTCTTGGATGTATTTCCGCCATGTCTGGTATTCGGCAGCGACAGGAGTCTCACCGCTGCCGATGGTTATCTTCTCAAAGCTGTGCGCCCAGAAGTTGAGCCGCGTCCAGGAAGCTCCGAGGAGCCGATGTTGGATTGCGGCCCAGTGCGGACCTTCAGGATTGGCCTTGTCGAACCAGATGTGCGGGGCGTAGAAGATGCCCCATGGAGAGTCCTCGGACGGAGGAGCCGGGGTGAAAACGACGGCGATCCACGTTTCCTCTCTGGCGTGGGCCTCACCGCTCCGCGCCTTGACCTTCAAACGGTAGAGCCCGCGACCCTTGATCTTCAGCGGCAGGAGGGCCTCGCCTGATCCGTCTTCCTTCGTCCCCACATCGAGATGCCCTTCGTCCTTCCATGGCCCAGCGCTCTCTTCAACCTCATACTCGACCGAAGCAGAAGCCTTCGCCCCGTAGACCTGAACGCGTATATCCAGCGTATCGGAGTCGGTGAAGAGGTGTCCAGGCCTGGACGAGAGCACCCGCACGCCAAAATCCGATGCGGCGTGTGGATCGGCCGCTGCAGCGAGCAACGGCCACAGCAGCAGTAACACACTCATGTAGAACGAAAAAAACATGGTTTCAGGCAACGGCCTGAAACTGGTTTTCGTGATCTGTTTCCTCATATTGCCTAATACCAAAGTTTGTATGACATTGGACTTTCAAGGGAAAAGAAGGGGGCACTGCCGTCCCGGCCGTGTGGAGACTGATCCGCTTGCGCTCGCCATGCCCATCTACAAACCGGCGTGTTCATCCCCTGAAGATCAATTGTGGTAGACATGCGCTAAAAATAACAGGGCGCGCGTGGGACTCAATTTTTGGTTTGCCCAACGTCCGCGATCACCGACGGCTGCCCGTGACGTGGCTCGTGCCCAAAGGAGTGAAGCGTAACCAGCATGAGGCGTGACGCGGGTAGCTATTCGTTGGATCGCATTGTTCGACTTTATTTTTTGGCGGCGATGTCGAAAAGCCATTCGATTGCACCCTTGACTTTCTGCAGATCCGCATCCGGCAGACGCCCAATCATACGCTTGAGTTCGTGATGCTGTATGGCTTGCATGCCCTGCACATTCACGTAGCTCGGCTCGTGCAGAAACTTCGGCTTCCCGATGGATACTTCATACTCGCTATCGCGGGTGGACGTCGTAATCGGTGCGCACACAGCAAGAGCACGCGGTGCATCTTCATCGCGCCGGGAAACAACCAGCATGGGTCTCGTCTTGGCTGCTATACCAAGATCAACCAAGTATACTTGCCCTGGCTCAGTCGTCATATACGGCATCAAGCGCGGACTGACGAATG
>CAZRLX010000024.1:0-23840 GCA_964601115.1 uncultured Chthoniobacter sp.
AAAACTGCTCGGGGGGGGACTCGAACCCCCATGCCTTGCGGCATGCGCCCCTCAAACGCACGTGTCTGCCATTTCACCACCCGAGCGGGATGGACCGCAGATGGTATGGGTTTTCGGGTCGACTGCAAGAGGGAAGTTGAAGAAATCACGCACTCGAGCAGCTGGGGATCGGGTTGGTGGAGGGGTTGCTTTATCGACAAGCGGGAGGTCAGGGGCCATGGTGGGGTTGATGGCGATTTCTGTTGAGGTGAATGCTTTGGAGGAGGGGGCTGGAAATGGGTGGGCATGAATTGCAAGGGGTGAGGTGTCGGTTGAAGGCGTTCGGGGGGGATGCCTCGGCGCTTTGTGTGGAGGGGTTTTCGATCGGGAGCCCGGGGCCTGGCGAGGTGCGTGTGGGGATGCTCTTTGCTCCGGTGAATCCGGCGGATTTGAATGTCATCCAAGGGACCTACGGCGAGTTGCCGGAACTGCCTGCGACCATCGGGAACGAGGGGTGCGGGGTGGTGCTGGAGGCGGGTGAAGGGACTGGGTTCAACGAGGGCGAGATGGTCATGCCGCTGTGCGGGGGGACATGGACTTCTGAAATGGTGGTTTCCGCCGAGGCGTTGGTGCGGTTGCCCGAGGGCTTGAATCCTGTGCAGGCGGCGATGCTCGGGGTGAATCCCGCGACGGCTTGGCTGATGCTTCACCATTTTCGATCGCTTGAAGCGGGCGATTGGATCGTGCAGAACGCGGCGAATTCGGGTGTCGGCCGTGCGGTGATCGGGATCGCGCGGCATCTGGGCCTTCGCACGCTGAACGTGGTGAGACGGTCGGAATTGGCGGAGGAACTCTGTGGGCTTGGGGCGGAGGTGGTGGTGACCGAGGATGTCGATTTGCGGACAAGAGTGGAAGCGTTGTGCGGGGGCGGGCGTCCGGTGTTGGCGTTGAATGCCGTGGGCGGGGCGAGCGCGTTGAATCTTGCGAATGCCTTGGTGGACGGCGGGGTGCACGTGACGTATGGGGCGATGGGTCGCCAGCCGTTGAAAGTCCCGAACGGCATGCTGATCTTTCGCGGGTTGGAATTCCGGGGATTCTGGTTGCGGCGTTGGCGTGAGGCTGAGCCATTGGCCGAGGTCCGGGCGCTTTATGAAATGCTCGCCGGGTTGCTGCGCGCGGGCGTTTTTTCAACGCCGGTGGGCCGGATTTATCCGCTGGCCGAGGTCGCTGAGGCGGTGGCTGCGGCCGCCTCCGGCGGGGTTGGCGGGAAGGTGATGCTCGATTTGTCGTGTGCCGGATCGGGCAGGGATGGAAGGATCGCGCCATGAAACGTGGATTCCTGGAAAAGCTGATCGAGCGCCTTCCGCTGGTGCAGCCCGGCGAGGTCCAGAATTATCTCGTCGAGATCGCGCGCGAGAAGGGGTTTCTGGAAACAATCTTCAACGCGATCCTTGAGGGGGTGGTGGTGACGGACAAGGACGGGCGCATCCTGTATTTGAACCGTGCGGCGTGCGGATTTTTCGGCATCGAGTCGGACGGGAGCCTTGGACGGCCACTGGCGGAGGTGGTCCGGGGAATCGATTGGGAATCGCTGAGCGGACCGAGGGGCGATGTGGTGAGCCGGGACTTGGAGGTGTTCTATCCCGAAAACCGCTTGCTGAATTTCTATGTGGTGCCGCTCATGAGCGACGAGCCCAAGGGAAAAACTCCGGAGGCGGTGGGGCGTGCGGTGATCCTGCGCGACATCACGCAAGACCACCGGGCCACGCAGGAGACGATCGAGGTCGAGCGCTTTTCGGCGTTGACGATGCTCGCGGCGGGAGTGGCGCACGAGATTGGAAATCCCCTGAACTCGCTGAATATCCACCTGCAGCTCATGCAGCGGACCCTTGGCAAGGTGCCGCCAAAGATGCGGGCCCAGCTCGAGGAATCGGTTTCGATCGCCCGCGGGGAGGTGGCGCGGCTGGACAACATTATCACGCAGTTCCTGCGGGCGATCCGTCCGCAACCCATCCAGCCCGCTCCGGAGGACATCAATGCGATCCTCAAGGAAGTGCTGGAGTTTTTGCAGGCGGAAATCCAGGACCGCGACATTCTTGTCGAGCAACGGCTGGCGAGGAATCCGCCGCTTCTGCAGCTCGACCGCGAGCAGATCAAGCAGGCGTTCTACAACATTTGCCGGAATGCGTTCCAGGCCATGAAGGCCGGGGGCATCCTTCGCATCGAGACGAGTGTCGATCCGACGCATGTGAGTGTGGTGTTCGCCGACACGGGCGGGGGGATCGCGCCCGAGAACATCACGCGGATTTTCGAGCCGTATTTCACGACGAAGACGGACGGAAACGGGCTGGGATTGCTGATTGTGCGGCGGATCGTGCGGGCGCACGGGGGCGAGGTCGTGCTTGAAAGCGCCCATGGCCGGGGGCTTACGCTTACAATCAATTTGCCGCGTGCCGATGCGCGGGTCCGGATGCTGGAGCAGGGGAGCGTCGCCGGGGAGAACGAATCATGAACACCACAGACCTGATGCAGTTGATGTCGCTTCACGAAGAGGCCATGAAGTCCTACCGCGAGGGCGTGCGCGACCCATCGCGGATTGTCTCGCCTGCGGGCATGGAAACGCTGGCTGGATTCGGGATCAGTCCGGTTTTTCTTTACGATTGTGTGGACGACTTGTCGCGCTACGGGGAGCCGGCGGCGGATATGTTTGTCGAGCTGGGGGCGTTGCGAATCCTGCAATTCCGTGCCGAATCCGACGCCAAGCCTGAAGTGCCCGAGTCCGAGTTGCCCCGTAAAAGCGAGCAGCACCGGGGAGTGGCGTGGTTGCCAAGGATCATCCGCAAGGCACAGTGTTTTCTGGAGGGAAGCCTGTGTCCCGACGTGATGTATGGATGCGCCGGGGACCGAGCGTTTTTGAAGGAATACGGAGCGACGCTGCCGGATTTCCTGATTGTGGTTCGCGACAGCGGGGGAAATCCCGACAAGGCACTGGAGTTTCTGACATCCCGCCGCCGTTGAGGGGGTCGGCTAATGGTGCGAAGCGGCGCGTTGGCGGTTGAGCCAGACGCGGGCGGCGCTCTTCATGCGGGTGAGGATGTAGTAGACGGTCTGGCTGCGCTGGCGCACGAGGTCGGCCCCGACGATTTTCGGAACGAAGTCGGCCGGGACCTCCAGGATTTGCTCCGGGGTCGAGCCGGCGAGTCCCTTGCAGAGGATCGAGGTCATGGCCTTGGTAAGGGTTTGCACCTGGGGGCCGAGGGTGATGCGGAACGTGCAGGCGCGGTCCGGCGTGACCTTCATGTAGACGCCCACGGTGTCAGTGCACTCCTCGTCCTTGCGGATGTCCTCGAGGTCGAACGTTTCGCCGTCGCGGGGGGCCTGTTTCGGCGCGGAGTCGGCATAGGAGATGAGCGACTCGCGTTTTTCCGCGTCGGGGAGTCCCTCGAAGAGAGAGATGATCCGTGTGAGGGGCTCCGGGTAGTGGGAATCCATCAGTTGCGTTCGATCGGCGCGCCCACGCGGTTGCCCCATTCGGTCCAGGAGCCGTCGTAGTTGCGCACGTTTTTGTAGCCGAGAAGGTAGGTCAGCACGAACCAAGTGTGGCTCGAGCGTTCGCCGATGCGGCAGTAGGCGATGACATCGTCGCCCGGGCGGAGGCCGGCCTCCTCCTCGTAGATGCGGCGGAGTTCGTCGGCGGACTTGAAGGTCGCGTCGTCATTGACCGCCATTTTCCATGGCACACTGGCGGCACCCGGCACATGGCCCCCGCGGAGGACGCCCTCTTGGGGATATTCGGGCATGTGGGTGAGTTCGCCGCGGAATTCGCCCGGCGAGCGCACATCGATGAGCGGTTTGCCCGCCTTGCTGTGCGCGAGGGTTTGGTCGAAGAAGGCCCGGATTTCTGCATCCAGACGCTCCGGGGCGGGACGGTAGGTTCCCTTGGTGAAGTGGGGCACGGCGCGGGTGAGGTGGCGGCCCTCGGCGACCCATTTTTCGCGTCCGCCATCCATGACCTTGACCTTGGTGTGGCCGTAGAGGCGGAAGGCCCAGAGGGCGTAGCAGGCCCACCAGTTGGATTTGTCGCCGTAGAAGACCACGGTGGTGTCGTTCGAGATGCCGTGGTGTTCGCAGAGAGCGGCGAATTTTTCCGGGGTGATGTAATCGCGGATCAGTTGGTCCTGGAGGTCCGAGCGCCAGTCAATGTGGACGGCTCCCTGGATGTGGCCCATGTCGTAGAGGAGGATGTCTTCGTTGCTTTCGATGAGTCGGAGGCCCGGGTCGGCGAGGTGCTCGGCGACCCATTCGGTGGAGACGAGCACTTCGGGATGGGCGTAATTTTTATCGATCATGGCTTGGAGCGAGGGAAGGTAACGCCGAGCCGCGCGGCTGCCAAGCGCCAAGACGCCGATCGTGGCTTGCAAGGCGGTGGGCAGGGGCTAAGATGCACCCCCTTGAATTTATGAGCCAGACGTTATTAGACAAGGTGTGGCGGGCGCACACCGTTCGCACCCTTCCCAATGGAGCCACGCAGTTGTTGATCGGCACGCATTTGATCCACGAGGTGACGAGTCCGCAGGCGTTCGGGATGTTGCGGGATTTGGGGTTGAAGGTGCTGTATCCGAAGAGAACGTTCGCAACGGTCGACCACATCGTTCCCACCGACGAGCGGGTCGAGCCTTTCAGCGACGAGTTGGCGGATGCGATGATCAAGGCGTTGCGCAAGAACTGTGAAGAGAGCGGGGTGACCTTTTTTGATTTGCCCACCGGGAAGCAGGGGATCGTGCATATCGTCGGCCCCGAGCAGGGCATCACCCAACCCGGAACGACAATCGCCTGCGGCGACTCCCACACCTCCACGCACGGGGCCTTCGGGGCGATCGCGTTCGGCATCGGCACCAGCCAAGTGCGCGACGTGCTGGCCACGCAGACGATGGCGCTCCACAAGCCCAAGGTGCGGCGGATCAATGTGAATGGAAAACTCGCGCCCGGGGTTTACGCCAAGGACGTGATCCTGCACATCATCCGCAAGCTCGGGGTGAACGGAGGGCTGGGTTACGCCTACGAATATGGTGGAACGACGTTTGACGCGTTCACGCAGGAGGAGCGCATGACGGTGTGCAACATGTCCATCGAGGGCGGCGCGCGGGTCGGCTATGTGAATCCCGACGAGACGACTTTTGAATACCTCAAGGGGCGTCCCTACTCGCCGAAGGGTGCGGAATGGGATGCCGCTGTTGCGCGTTGGAAGGCGATCGCCTCCGATCCCGATGCGTCGTATGACGACGTGGTGACCTACGATGCCGCCGAGATCGCCCCGACGGTGACATGGGGAATCAATCCCGGGCAGGCGATGTTCATCCATGAGAAGGTGCCGTTCCCGAACGAGGTCCCCGAGAAGGACCGCGCGACCGCCGAGGAGGCTTTGGCGCACATGAATCTGACATCCGGTGCGCCGATCAAGGGCACCAAGGTCGATGTGGTTTTCCTTGGCAGTTGCACGAACGGACGCCTGAGCGATCTGCAGGAGGTCGCCAAGCACCTCAAGGGCCGGAAGGTTCGCGAGGGGGTGAAGGCGATCGTGGTGCCGGGTTCGCAGGGCGTGGCCTCTGTGGCCGAGAGCATGGGATTGGCGGAAATCTTCCGCGATGCCGGGTTCGAGTGGCGCGGTGCCGGGTGCTCGATGTGCCTTGGCATGAATCCCGACAAACTCGTCGGGGACCAGCTCTGCGCCAGCTCGAGCAACCGGAATTTCAAGGGCCGCCAAGGCAGCCCGACCGGGCGCACGATGCTCATGTCCCCACTCATGGTCGCCGCCGCGGCGGTCACCGGCGAAATCTCCGATGCCCGCGAGGTCTTCGGGGTGAACTGAACCAAACTTCACACACCATCATTTCGAATTTTTAAAACCCATGGCTCTCGAAAAAATTACCCAGATTGCAGGACGCGGCGTTTATGTCCCCGGCGATGATCTCGACACCGATCGCATCATCCCTGCCCGGTTTATGAAGTGCATCACCTTTGACGGGCTTGGCGAGTTCGCCTTTTACGATGCCCGCGCCTTCGCCAAGGAGGCCGGCGAGGTGCATCCGCTCGACGACAAGCGCTTCGAAGGGGCCAGCATTCTTCTCTCCGGCTCGAATTTCGGGTGCGGCAGTTCCCGTGAGCACGCCCCGCAGGCGCTCTACCGTTTTGGCATCCGCGCGATCGTCGCGGAGAGCTTCGCCGAGATTTTCTTTGGCAACTCGATCACGCTCGGCATGCCGTGTGTGGTGGCCTCCGGCGAGGACATTCGTTCCATCGCCAAGCTGATCGAGGCCGACCCGCAGGCGATGCTGACACTCGATCTGACCGAGAAAAAGCTGTCCATCGCCGATACGGATTTTCCGGTCACGATCGCCGACCATGCCCATGAGGCGCTGGTGAGCGGCAAGTGGGATGCGATCGCGGATTTGCTCGAGGGCGTCGATGCCGTGAAAGAGCGGGCGGCCAGCCTGCCCTACATGGCCGCCTGAGTTTCGCGGTCTTCGGGGGTCACCCCTCCGAGAGATTCGCGGCGACGGTGTTTTTCTCCACGTAGGCGCGAAGGATTACGTGATCTGGATGGGATAGGGCAGGGTCTGAGTCGAGGATCATTCGTGCCATGCGGCGGGCCTCGGTCATAAGATTGGCGTCACGCACGAGGTCGCCCGGGCCGAAATCCGGCAATCCTGTTTGGGCGGTTCCCATCAGGTCGCCCGGGCCGCGGAGCCGAAGGTCGGCCTCGGCGATTTCAAAACCATCTGTGGTTTGTTCCATGATGCGGAGTTTTTCGAGCGACTGGCCAGTGGTGCCGTTGTTCATGAGAATACACCAGGATTTGAGCGATCCGCGGCCGATGCGGCCCCGGAGTTGGTGCATCTGGGCGAGTCCGAAGCGGCCCGCCTCCTCGATGAGCATGATGGTTGCATTTGGCACATCGACCCCAACCTCGATGACCGTTGTTGAAACAAGCGTGGAGAGTTTTCCCGAACGGAAAGCCGCCATGACGCGTTCCTTTGTATCGGCATCCATGCGGCCGTGCACGAGGCCCACGGAAGCCGGCGCGAGGAGATCGGTCCACTTTTCAAATTCGGCGGTGGCGGCCTTGGCAACGAGTTTGTCGGATTCCTCGACGAGCGGGCAGACGATGTAGGCTTGTCGCCCCGCGGCGAGTTCGGTTTTCAGAAAATCGACAATCGCCGGGCGTTTCTCGTCCCCGCGGACGACGGTGGTGATGCGTCCGCGCCCGGCGGGTTTTTCGCGCAGGATCGAGACATCGAGATCTCCGTAGAGGGTCTGGGTGATCGTGCGGGGGATGGGGGTTGCCGTCATCACAAGGACATCCGGCTTGTCCGCGCGTTCGATGAGGCGCATGCGCTGGGCGACGCCGAATTTGTGTTGTTCGTCGATGACCACGAGGCCGAGGCGGTCGAATTCCGAGGCTTCGAAGAGGAGGGCATGGGTTCCAACAACAAGGCCGCCGGGCGCGTCTTTTTGGAACAGGCCCGGCAAGCCAGCCTCTTCGCGGCGGTTGGCGGTGCGGAGAGTGACGGGGATTCCCAGCGGATCGAGGAGGCGGCGGAAATTCAGGTAGTGTTGTTCCGCGAGAATCTGGGTTGGAGCCATGAGGGCCGCCTGCCAGCCCGACTCGTGGGCTTGGATCATCGCGCGGAGGGCAACGAGGGTTTTGCCGGAACCGACATCGCCTTGGAGGAGGCGGTTCATACGGGCCGGAGCAGCCATGTCCGCCGAGATTTCGGCGAAGACCTCGCGCTGGGAAGGGGTGGGGTCGAACGGAAGCGAGGCCTCGAGTTGCTCCCAGAGGAATCCAGTGCCCGGGCGCGCCACGCCACCCGAGCGGCGGACCGCGCCGTGGCGGGAACCGATGACGAGTTGGATGCCGAGAAAGACGTCGCGCACGAGGTCGCGGCGTGCGGCTTCGCTGTCCTCCGGTGATTCCGGGAAGTGGACCGCGCGCCATGCCGGTGTCGCGGGGGTGCCCGGTTCGGCTGGCCAGAGGCGTGGGACGGATGAGAGGTCGGTTTCCGCCAGCGCGCGGTGGACGAGTTCTCGGAGAATCTTCGGTGAAACGCCATCACCCGCCGCGTGGACGGGAGTAATGCGGTTGAAGTGGATCGACGAGATGGCGTCCTCCTCGATCTCCTCGAATTCCGGGTGTTCCATGACGATTTTGCGCGAGCGCTCCCGGGGTTTTCCAAAGATCACAAGGCGTTGGCCTTGGCAGATCATCTTGCTGACCCAAGGCATGTTATACCAGCGGCAGGTGAGTTGGCCGCCCAGGATGCCGTGCGCCTCGTCCTCCAGGATGGCCTCGAAGATGCGGCGGGGGCCGAAGCGGCGGTAGGAGGTCTTCTGCACGGTGCCGCAGACGCAGAGCGGAGTTTCGGAAGGGTCTGTGGGGAACCGGGCGAAGGTTCTGCGGTCCTCGTAGCGTCTCGGGAGGTGGCGGATCAAGTCCTCCAGGGTGAGGAGGCCAAGCCTGCGCAGCGGGGCGATGCGTTGGCGGGGAATCCAGTCGAGCGATTCCAGCGGGGTGTCCGGCGGGAGGGAGTTCATTCCGCGCTGCGGATTTCCACGATTTGGAGTTGGGGCTCCGAGCGGCCCTGCCAGGTGTTCCACTCCAGGGTGAACGCGATATCCCATGGCGGGCGGGGCATGTGGTCCACCGGGGCGTTGAAATAGACGGCCGAAATGCGGTTTCTGCCCGAGCCGAACTCCAGGCGGAGGTGTTTCTCCTTCATGACGCGCGGGGTGGACGAGGGGGCGACCGCGCGGGAGACCATGAGTGGACGGGTATTCGAGTTTCCGAAGGGTTCGAGTTGGGCCAGGGTTTCGAGAAGTGGCGCGCCCACTTCTCCGAGGGGGACTTCGCAATCGAGGTCCAGTTTCGGGGTGAGCATGTCCGGGGTCGCCAGGGTGCGCGATGCGGTCTCGAATGCCTCGCGGAACGCCTCCAGACGGGTTTCCGAAATGGTGATGCCCGCCGCCATGTCGTGCCCGCCGAATTTTTCCAGGTGTTCGGAGCAGTCGTTGAGAAGGCTGACGAGGGGAAGGCCCTCGATGCTGCGTCCGCTGCCCTTGCCGCTGCCCCCGGTATCGAAGCCGATGACGAATGTCGGCCGGTGGTATTGGCGCATGAGGCGTGCGGCGACAACGCCGATGACGCCGACATGCCAATCGCGGCTGCCCGCAACGATCGAGGTTTGGGATTCCGGCTTGAAATGGTTGGCGACCCAGTCCTCGGCATCGCGCACGACGTGTTTTTCGAGGGTTTGGCGTTCCCGGTTGCGGACATCAAGACCCGTCGCGATGCGGTGGGCCTCCAGGGCATCGTCGGTGAGCAGGAGGGCGAGTGCCTCGTTGGCGGGGCCGAGGCGACCGGCGGCATTGATGCGCGGGCCCATGCGGAATCCGATATCGCCCGAGCGGATCGGCGATCCCACGCCTGCGACTTCGCGGAGGGAGCGGATGCCCGGCCACCTGGTGCGTTCCATTTGCTGGAGTCCGTGGCGGACAAGGATGCGGTTTTCACCAACGAGCGGCACGATGTCGGCCACGGTCGCCATGGCGACGAGATCAAGGAAGTCCCGCAAATCGAGGCCCTCCACCGGGGATGCCTTGAGCATGGCGTGGGCGAGTTTGAAGACGACTCCCGCACTGCAGAGGTAGTGGAGGGAGTCACCGAGCTTGGGATTCACAAGTGCCGCGCAATCCGGGCGGACGCTGCCCGGTTCGTGGTGGTCGAGCACGATGACATCGACTCCGCGGCCGCGGAGACCCGCGATTTCAGCCACAGAGTTTGTGCCGCAATCCACCGCGATCAGCAGGCGCGGCGAGTGCTCCGCCACGCAGCGATCGAGGCCCGCCTCGCTCAGGCCGTAGCCCTCCTCCACGCGGTGGGGGAGAAAGCAGGTTGGTTCGGCGCCGTAGGCCCGGAGGAACCTGGTGAGGATCGCCAGCGAGGTGACGCCGTCCACATCGTAGTCGCCGTAAATGACGATGCGTTCATTTCGGCGGAGGGCGGTGGTGATACGCTCCACGGCGGCGGGCATTTCCGGCAGGAGTTCCGGAGGGGAGAGGGAGCGGAGGCGCGGGTTCATGTAGGCCTCGGCATCCGGTGCATGATCGAAGCCGCGGTTGACGAGCATTCCCGCGAGAAACTCCGGAAGGCCAAGCCCGTCGCGGACCCGTGAAACGGCGGTCGGGTCCGGATGCGCGGGGAAAATCCAGCGTTTCCGCATCTGGTTTAGGCGGCGGATTTCGTGGTTGCGCCGGTGAGGCGTTTTGCGAGCGAGGCGAGTCTGGCAGCGCAGGCGTCCCAGGAGAGGTCGAGGTCCCTTGCGCGGGAGGAGAGGATGGCGTGTTCGCCCGCCGGGAGGTAAATGGCGCGGCGGAGGGCGTCAGCCAGGGCATCCACGGAGAGGCGGTGGAAGACGAGTCCGTTGCCGGCACCGGTGGAGTGGTCGAAATCGGTGACGAGTTCCTCCAGGCCGCGGCAATGTTCGGCAAGCGGCACGATGCCATTGTGCATGGCGAGGATGAAAAACGCGGCGTCGGGATTCAGCGGGCCCGGGGCGCAGGCGTAGTCGGCCGCGACGAGAACCTTGTCGAGGATCGCCGGGTCGATTTCCGGAAAGTGGAGGAAGCGGCCCGCGTGGCGGCGCTCCGCAACAAGGGTGGCGGTGGTGTGTTCCGGCGCGACTGGGCCGAGGAGGACAAGGTGGAAATACGGCGAGGGGATGCGGTCGAGCGCTTGGAGAAGGGTCGAGAGGCCGGGGCCGGAAAACGTGGCGGTGTCGGTCACGAATATGCGCGCGGTGGAATCCGCCTTGAGCGAAGGGAAGAGGGCCTTGCGGGCGGCTGCACGGGGTTTTGCCGAGGTGTCGAGGCGGGGAAGGGCGCCGGGCGACATGCCGGGGCGGATTCCTTCGAGTTTGTGCGAGAACTGGTGGAGGACATTTTCGAGCCCGCAGCCGTGGAGCGGGGTCAGAGCGCCGGCAAGAAAGCGCTCACCCGGGAGCACAACCGCATTCGCAAAGACGATGCCGGCCTTGAGGAAGTTCATGCTGCCATAGAACTCCAGCGCGCCTGCGGAGAAGTAATCTCCGGGGAGGTTGGTGAGGGCGAAGTCGTGGCTCCAGAAGTTGCCTTGGTAGGAGAGCGAGACCGGGGAGAAGATGGTCGAGACGCGCAGGCCTTGGTGTCTGATGAAGACAGTGGCCAGCGCGGGTTGCCAGCCGATGGCGTGGACGATGTCCGGGAGTTGGAGGCGGGAGAGTTCTGTGACGCACTTCGAGAAGAAGATGAAGCGGGCGGCATTGTCCTGGTAGTCGCGGCCGTCGGCTCCATAGAGGCCCGAACGATCGAAAAACTCGTCGCGGGCGACAAAGAGCAGCTTCACGCCATCCGGTCCCGGCGCCTCCCAGATTTCGCAGGGGACGACCGACGAGCCGAGGTCCACGGAGAAGCGGATTTTCGATTTTCTGGCCCCGGCGGCCTTGTTTTCGCGAATGCAGCGGTAGAAGGGAACGGCCACGGAGACATCATGGCCCGCGCGGGCCATGGCGCTGGCCGTTTCGATGACGGAGTGTCCAAGTTCCCCGGACTCCGCCAATGGCGAGACCTCGCTGGCAGCCATCAGGATCTTCATGGGGTGCATCCTGCGAAATCGGCAAGGGTGAAGTCGATTGAAAAGGGGGGATGGCCCGTTTGGGCACAAAAAAACCCCGCCGGAGCGGGGTTTTTTGAAAGTGTGAGGCGGAAAGCAGCTTATTTGCCGGACTTTTCCTCGATGTATTTGATGACGTCGCCGACGTTTTGGAGTTTTTCGGCGTCCTCGTCGGGGACTTCCACCGAGAATTCCTCTTCAAAGGCCATGACGAGTTCGACGGTGTCGAGGGAGTCGGCCCCGAGGTCCTCGATGAAGGAGGCGGTTGGGGTGACTTGCTCGGGATTCACACCGAGTTGCTCGACGATGATATCTTTGACTTTTTCTTCGATGGATTTTTCAGACATGTTGTTGGTTTTTGTTGGCGGGATTTGAGTATTTGGGCTCCGCTCTTTTTGCAACAAGTAATTTTGGCCAAAGACCGGAGTGGCGACAACTTTTCCGAACCCCACGAGAGGTCAAGCGTAAAACAACCATGACAACACACGTGTTCCAGGCATCGACGCGGGTTTCCGCGAGCCCGGATGAGCTCTTCTCATTCCATGAAAACCCCGGGAACATTGCGAAGATCGCGCCCGCGTCCCTGAGGGTCCATTCTGTCGAGTGCGCACCTGTGGCGGTCGAGGGCGGAGAATTTCGGATTCGTGCCTCGCAGTTCGGGGTGCCGATCGACTGGACCGGGAGGTGGGAGCGTGTCGAGAGGCCCGGGATTTTGGTGGATGCCGGGGTGAGGTCGCCGTTCGCGGTGTGGCGGCACAGCCATGTGTTCGAGTCCGATGGCGGGGGGAGTGTGATGACCGACAGGGTCGAGTATCTGTTGAAAGGCGGGGTGGCCGGTGAGTTGGTGTCGCGGTGGGTTTTGCCGCTGATATTCCGCGAAATGTTCCGGGCGCGCCACAAGGCGACGCGGAGGTATTTTGCGGGAGGTCAGTAAATGCGTTCCGGGGCGAGGACGGGTTGGTCGCGGGTGAGGCGGTCCACGAAGCGGGCCCATGCCTCTTGGCCGGCGAGGATTTCGATTTCGACGCGCATGTAGTAGACGGGGACTTCGGGATCGGGGATGCGAGGGATGCGGACGGCGTCCTTTTCTGTCGTGAGGACGGCATCGAGGTTGCGGCGGGCGCAGCGGCGGATGAAGCGTTCGATTTCCTTCACCGAGTAGCGGTGGTGGTCGGTATAGGACTGGGTGAGTTCGAGTTCGGCCCCGAGGGAGCGGAGGGCGTTCTCGAAGCTTTCAGGAACGGCGATGCCCGAGAGGGAACCAACTTTGAGGCCTTGGAGGAATTCGAGGGGCTTGGTCTCGCCGGTGGCGAAGTTTTTGATGTGTTTCGGGCGGTGTGTGCACTCGATGATGTCCGCCGTGCGGTTGTGGCGGCGGATGCGGGCGATGACGTCCGAGTTGTCCCCGCCATCGCATTTGGTCAGGAAGATGTGGGTCGCGCGGGCGAGGTTCGCCGGGGGTTCGCGGAGGGTGCCTCGGGGGAGGAGGTGCTCGTTTCCGAAGGGGGACTGGCGGTCCACGAGGACGACCTCGAGGCCGTGGCGCATTTTGATGTATTGGAGGCCGTCGTCGAGGATGAGGGTGTCGGCTCCGAATTCGCGGATCGCGTAGATGCCGCTTTTGACGCGATCGCGGTCCACAAGGACGACGACGCCGCGAAGGTTGTTCGCCAGCATGAACGGTTCGTCGCCCGCTGTGCGCGAGTCCAGGAGGAGCGAGACGCCGTCCGAAACCACGCGGGGGACGAAGAGTGATTTGCGGCGGGTGAACTTGTCGGCGAGGCGGAGAAGGAATGGTCGCGGGACGCTTTTGTATCCGCGGCTGAGGATGGCCACGCGGCGGCCGCCATCGCGGAGGGCGCGGGCGAGCATTTCGACGACCGGGGTTTTTCCTGTGCCCCCGACGGTGAGGTTTCCCACACTGATGACGAGGCAGCCGTGGGAATGCGGGCGGAGGATGCGCGAGCGGTAGAGGGCGAGGCGGGTCTGGACGATGACAAGGTAGAGCTTCGAGAGGGCGTGCAGGATGGTGCGAAGCGTGTGGGCGCGCTTGCCCGCGCGGCGCTCCAGGATCACATCGATCGCAAACGACTCCAGACTCTCGAACCAGCGCCTCATGTGGTGGAATGGGGGCAGATTGAACCGGATCGGCGTGCGGGAAAGTCTTTTTACGGATCAGGACGGGCTTGAGGAGTGGGAGGGATCGGGCAGGATGCGCCGCGTGCCGCTCTCTAAGGAACGCAAGACGCATCTGTGGATTTGGTTCGCCTGGTTGGCGGTGTTCTATGGTGTCTGGGCGCTGTTGGTGGAGCGGTCCGGGGGGTGGGCGGCGATTGTCGGACAGTGGCCGATCGCGGCGACGATGGCTTTCGGGAGTTACGTCGCGGGATCGACGCCGATGGGAGGGGGCACAGTGGCGTTTCCGGTGTTGGTTCTGCTCTTTGACGAACCGGTTTCGCTTGGCCGGGATTTCAGCTTTGCGATCCAGTCGATCGGGATGACGAGCGCGTCGATTTTCATCCTGTGCCGGAGGATGCCGCTGGCGCGGGCGATGTTGTCCGGCGCGGTGCTTGGATCGGTTGTCGGGACGCCGCTGGGGATTGTGTGGATCGCGCCGGTGGTGCCGGCGTTTTGGATCAAAATGGTCTTTGCAACGATGTGGGCGGCTTTCGGGGTGATGCATCTGGTCCGCTTTGGTGAAATCTCGCGGCAGGTTGGGATGAACGAGTTCAACGAGCGGTGGGATTTCCGTGTCGGGGCGGCGGTTGGTTTTTTCTCAGGGGTTACGGTTGTTGCGGTCACTGGTGTCGGAGTCGACATGCTGCTTTACGCCGCGCTGGTGCTGCTGTGCCGGGCTGATCCGAGGATCGCGATCCCGACGTCTGTCTTGATCATGGCATTCAATTCGCTGCTCGGGGTGGCGGTGAAAGTGGCGGGCGGAGGGTTGCAGCCCGGGGTCTACGAGAAGTGGCTTGCGGCGGCGCCTGTCGTGGCGCTGGGAGCACCGCTCGGAGCGTTTCTTGCCGGGGTGATCGGGCGCCGGACAACCATGGTGTTCGTCTCGGTGCTCTGTATCGGTCAATTTGTTTGGACGTGTCACAACGAGCGGCAAGCGCTTGGGAGCGGGGGACTCTTGCTTGCTGTCGGCGGAGTGGCGCTGGTGGTGATGGGATTCGAGGGGTTGCGGACGCGCGGCACTGAATTGGCTGAGAAGCCGCGGATTGCCAAGCGGGTGGAGTCGGGAGATACGTGAGCGGGATGGCGTTCCTTGATTCCATCGTCTTGAAATGCGGGTTGGTGTCCGCGGTGTGGTTGTTTTGCTGTGGATCGGCGTTGGCCGAAGGCGGGCCGCTTGGGGCATTGGATATCGGCGGCGTGGATGTTTCGGCGAGTTACACGAACAACCTGGCGGGGAATCCGGCGGGAGGCGTGCGGCAGGGATTCGCCTACGCCGACAGCATCGAGTTCGGGGTGGAGATCGATTTCGGCGAGATTGCCGGGTGGCATGGCTTGACGCTGAGCGCCGGAGCGTTCGACCGCAACGGGCGGAGTTTGTCCGATGATGCGATCGGGAATGTGTTCACGGTGCAGCAGGTCTACGGCGGACAGACATTTTCCTTTTACACGCTTTTCCTCGAGCAGGAGTTTGCCGACGGGAAGGCAGCGTTGAAGGCGGGAAGGTTCAGTGCCGGGGACGACTTTGCGACATCCGATCTTTACGAGCTGTATATGAACTACGGGATCGACAGCAATCCGCAGACGCTTGGATTGAATCCCGCGTTCACGACCTCGCCTGAGGCGGTTTGGGGTGCGACCGCGCGTGTCGAGCCTGTGTCCGGGTGGAGTGCGCTTGCCGGTGTGTTTCAAACGACGGCGATCGATTTGTATGCCGGGCATGGTTTCGACTGGGCGATGGGTGGTGGCGACGGGGTGTTGCTGATCGCGCAGGGTGCTTGGTCCCCGGTGATCGGGAGAAGCCGGGCGGATGGGGGGTTGCCCGGCCGTTACGGGTTTGGTGGATTCGCATCCACCGGCCAAGGCGGGCCCGAACCGGCTGCGGCGACGCATGGTTTCTACTGGCAGGCCGAGCAGATGGTTTTCCGCGAGGGGAAATCCGATGGGGAGGGGATGACGGTGTGGGCGGTGGCGGTGCTGATGGAGCCGATGGGCTCCGAGGAGGTTCCCTTTCAAGTGAACGCCGGCATTGTTTACACTGGGTTGATTCCTGGTCGCGAGGAGGACGTGGCGATGGTCGGAGTGGCCTCCGGGCGGATCGGGGATGTAGAGAACGGGTTTCCCTCCGGGGGCGGGTGGGAGTGTGTGATGGAATTCGGCTATAGGATTCAGCTTCCTGGCGAGGCATTTGTGCAGCCGAACCTGCAATGGGTTTTGCAACCCGGAGGGAGGGGTGAAATCCCGAATGCGCTGGTGCTCGGGGCGCAGATGGGAATTTCGTTTTGAGCGGTCGGCGGGTGGATCAGGCGAGTTTGATGTCTCCCGATTGAGCGTGCCGGAGGATTGCGAGGCGGAGATCGCTTTGCACCCGGTCGATTTCATCGGGGTTTTTGCTTTTGATCCAGCAGGCAAGTTCGAGGGAGACCGAGGAGGCGCCGATTTCGGTGACGTGGGCCGACGTTGGGCGGTTTTTGAGGATGTCGGGGTGGGATTCGGCGATCGCTCGGAGGATTGTGATGGCGGATTCCGCAGGTGCGTCGGGTGAGATAGAGACCGGCAGGGTGACAAGGCTCGAATTATCGCGGAGGGTGTGGTTTACGACCGTGCCTTGGAGAATGACGCTGTTCGGGATGAGAATTTCGACACCGTCGTCGCGGTGGAGTTGGCAGCAGCGGGTGCCGATTGACGAGACGGTGCCCGAGAACGTGCCGACTTCGATGCGGTCGCCGATGCGGATTGGACGTTCGAAGAGGAGGATGAGTCCGCTGATGAGGTTGTTGACGAGCTGTTGTGCTCCGAATCCCACGGCGATGGCTGCGGCGCCGCCGAGGAGGGCGAAAATGGTGAGGGGAATCCGGACGGCCGAGAGGGCGAGCAGGCTGACGAGGAAGAGGAGGGTGTAGTTTGTGAATTTCTGGACGATCGCGGAGGTGGTGGGTTCGAGGTGGAACCGCTTGGCGAGGCGGGAGCGCAACCAGCGGCTGAATCCCGCCGCGAAGATGCCGCCCACGAGGAGGATCGCCAGGGCGGTGAGCATCATGCCAAGGGTCACCGAGCTGGGCCGCTGGACGACCTGTCCATTGACCATGACCGACTCGGTGAGTGTGAAGAGTGGAGTGGTCCAGACTTCGTAGATGTGATGGCCGAGGCCTTTGATCGCGAGATCGACCAGAGGCGGGCGTGCGGGGTCGCGAGGGGGTTCCGCGGCGAGGATCGATGCGGAAAACGTGACGAAGGCGAGAAGGATATGGAACGCGGTGCGCACGGAGGTTTTGTCAGCGGGCCGGGAGTTCGCGGACACCGGCATTGTCCGCCCGCACGACGAGCGCCCAGGCATCGATGCCGCAGGCCGCCGCCATGGCGTTGGCGACACGGGCCGGGTTTTTAAGGGTGATGCAGGCGACGGTCGATCCCGCGCCGCTGAGCCAGCCGCCCAGCGCGCCCGCCTTGGTGCCCGCCTCAATGACGGTGTCGAGGTAGGGCATAAGCTTGGCACGGTGGGGTTGGTGGAGGCGGTCGGTGAAGCAGCCGGAGAGTTTGCGGTAGTCACCGCTCGCGAAAGCGCCGGCGATGGCGGCAGCGTTTCCCGCCGAGAGGACCGCGTCGCGGAGGGGGATTTTTGCGGGGAGGACCCCACGGGCCATCGAGGTCTCGAGTTCCATGGCCGGGACGAGAAGCACGAATGCGGCATCCAAGCCAACCGGGTAGCGCTGGGTGGCTCCGTCCCGCGGGGAGATGCAGAAGCCGCCGAAGGCCGCCGGGGCGGCATTGTCGGGATGGCCCTCGAGGAGCGAGCAGAGGGTGAAGAGGTCGCGGCGGGCAAGGGGTTTTCCGGTGAGGGAGTTGAGGCCGTGGAGAATGCCGAGGCGCACGGTGACGCTGCTGCCGAGTCCGCGCGAGCGCGGGACATTCCCCTCCACGCTCCACGAGAAGGCAAATGACTTTGTGCCGGAGCGTTCGAAGAAAAGGTCAGCAGCGGCACGGGCCATTTCACCCGGTTCCGATCCGCGGCCCCGCCTGACGGTGGTTGTGTTGTAGAGGCGGAGGGCGATGCCCATGGCATCAAAGCCAGGACCCAAATTCGCCGTGGTTGCGGGCACCCGCACTTGGACGCTGTTCATGGCGTCGAGCATTCACAAAACAAGCGGCTGCGGAAAAGACATCTTTCGATGTCCGGGCGGGTCACGGGATGAATCCGCGCGAGCCCAGCCACTCGTTTTGAAGCATGACCCACTCGGGGGAGTTGATGAAGGCCACGAGGGCGCGGTTGATTTGTTGCGACTCGGGGAGGTTTTCGCGGTGGGGTATCGCAATGAATGTTTGCCGCACGGCGATGTCGAGGACGTCGAAGTCCATGGACGGATCCGTGGCGGCGATTGTCTTGCGGAGGTAGAGCAGGGAGTTTTTATCGGCGACAACGGCTTTCAGGCGATCCTTGGACATTTCGGCAACGGCGTCTTCGAGGGATTCGAAGGGGACGGTGCGGAGTCCGAGTTCGTGGAGAATTTGTTCGGATTCCGAGCCCTTGAGGGCGCCGCAGACGAATTTGTTCAGGTCGTGGATATGCGAGATCGAAGTCGAGAGGCGCGCGGCGGCCATGCGCGATGTCGCGGTCGCCGTAAAAATCGAAACGAGAAGGACGCCGGTGAGCATCCAAAAAAACGTGAGCAGCCTGCCCGGGAAGGTCACCGGTGTTTTGTCGCCATAGCCCACGGTGGTCATCGTGACCGCCGAGAACCAGAGTGCCGAGCCGAAGCCCCGGAGGCCGCCATGGAAGTGGCCGTGCCCGTGGCGGCGTTCGATGATCCAGAGTGCCAGGCTGACGAGCGTGAGGGCCGCAAAAATTCCCAGCAAGATGCGCCCGAAGGTCCAGTCCAGGAATTCATGGATGAGGCTTTTCCATGCGTATTCCAGTGGCATGTCCGGCATGGCCACGCCGATCGATGAGATGAGAAAAGGCTGGGTGAACTCCACGCCCGGAAGGGAGGTGGGCCGGACAGGAACCTCGCCCACGGCGATATCGATGTTTCCTTTCGAAATATCTGCGAGCAGATCCTCGTAGGGGGTCTCCACGAATTCGAAATCAATGTTGGCGGAGGTGGCGATATTTCGCCAGAGGGCCACCGAGAGGCCGTGCCATGAGCCGTCGGTTTCTTTGATCGCGAACGGCGGTTTGTCATGGATGCCCACGCGGAGTGTGGAGGCGGCCAATGTGGAGGCGGTGGCCAGCAGAAGTCCTGCGAGGATCGCCAATCGGAAGGCAGATGCGGACATGGCGGGAGGGATTATTTTCCGAAGAGGTCAGGCTGCGGTGCGGTGGTGGCGGCAGCGGGGGCTTCGAGGCCGATTTTGCGGTAGGCCTTCGGCATGGCCACACGGCCTTGGGCGGTGCGTTTGATATAGCCCTGCATGATGAGGTAGGGTTCGTGGACCTCCTCGATGGTTCCGGCCTCCTCGCCGATCGCGACGGCGAGGCTGCCCACGCCCACGGGGCCGCCGTCGAAGAGGCCGATGAGTGCCTCGAGGATGCGCTTGTCCATTTCATCGAATCCGTCGGCATCGATATCGAGCATGGTGAGCGCCTCGGCGGCGATGCGGGGGGTGATGGAGCCGTCCGCCCGGACGAGGGCGTAGTCGCGGACCCAGCGGAGGAGGTTGTTCGCGATGCGGGGGGTGCCGCGGGCGCGGCGGGCGATTTCGAGGTCCGCTCCGGGTTCCATGTCCGTGCCGAGCAGACCCGCGCTCCGGGAAACGATCGAGGCGAGGTGCTCCGCGGAGTAGTAGTCGAGGCGGCAGTTCATGCCGAAGCGGGAGCGGAGGGGGTCGCTGATCATGCCCGAGCGGGTGGTGGCTCCAACGAGGGTGAAGGGGGCGAGGTTGAGGCGGACGGTGCGAGCGCTCGGGCCCTGGTCGATGACGATATCGAGTTTGAAGTCCTCCATGGCCGGGTAGAGATATTCCTCGATGGCGGGTTGGAGGCGGTGGATTTCGTCGATGAAAAGAACGCCGCCGCGTTCGATGTTTGTGAGGAGGCCGGCGAGGTCGCCCGCCTTTTCGATCATGGGGCCGCTGGTGGTGCGCACCTCCGCGCCCATGGCGTTGCCGATGATGTAGGCAAGGGTGGTTTTTCCGAGTCCCGGCGGGCCGCTGAGGAGGATGTGCTGGAGCGTGTCGCCTCGGGCTTTTGCGGCATCGACCATGACCTTGAGTCGCTCCACGGTTTTATCCTGTCCGGCGAATTCCTCGAAGAGCGGGGGGCGGAGCGATACCTCGAACGTGGCGTCGAGCGGGTCGGCGTGGGGAGATTTGACATCTGGCTCGGGCATGGAACGAGAGTAGTCGTGGTGGAGTGTGGACTGCAACCGGGTTTGCGCGGAGGGCCGGCGGGATGTGGTCAGCGGACGATGAGGCGGCAGGTCAGGGGATTCGGCTCCGGATCGTTGCGCTCGGTCGCCGCGAGGTAGGAATCGACGAGGGCGATGGCCCTGTCCCTCGGCATGATCATGGCTGGATCGGCAAGGCAAAGGCGTTCGGTTTTTTCGCGGAAGCCGATGCGGACCTTGCCGACGGAGAGGAGTTGGATGACGACCCCGACGAGGTGGGAATTGTCGCCGCCGAGGCGGAGCTTCAAGTCGTCGATTTTCTCATAGAGGGAGACATGGCGTTCAGTTTCGCGAACGGTGAGGCCGAAATTTTCGGTGAAGATTTGCTCAACGACGAGGATGGAGGGGAACTGGGCGGGTTCGGAGGGGATGTGGAGGGATTTTTGGAGGTCTTGGATCGACTTTCGCTCCATGCGCTGGCGAAGGCGTTCGCCGACGCTTTTTGCGGAGGGTTGCGGGCGGGCCGAGGCGTTTCCCGACAGTGCCGGGATGTGAAAAGCGAGCCTGGTGCGGAGCGCTGTTTTCGTGCAGGGGATGACGATGTAGGAGCGGATGCCGAGGGTGATGAATTCGAGGATGACATCCCTCGACGCTCCGGACACGAGCAGGACGGAGGGGATGTTTTTCAATGCCGGATTGGACTTGGCCTGTTCGGTGAACGAGCGCATGTCCGCCACGGGAATATCGGGGCCGATCAACAGCACCGCCGGGGGATGGGTCGAGGCGCTGTGGAGGGCCGCGAGCCAATCGGTGGCGGTGGAGATGCGGAGATTCGCCCCCGAAGCCGCCTCATGGACGAGTCCGAGGGGTGAGGTGTCCTTGCCAAGAAACAGAATTGCGGCTTGGCGATCCATGGGTGTGGAATCCTAAAAGGGGATGTCGTCGTCCTCGAGTTCGGCCGGCGGCGGGGTGGCCGGGCGACGGGGCGGTGCGCTCGAGCGCTGGGGCGGCGCCTCGTGGGAGTCGTCGCTGCTGTGGGAGCGGGGTGCACCATCAGTGCGGGAGCCGAGGAGCTGGAGGTTTTCACCGACGACTTTGAGGCGGCTGCGCTTTTGGCCGCTGGCCTTGTCTTCCCAAGTGTCCATGCGGAGGCGGCCTTCGATGTAGAGCGGGCGCCCTTTTTTGGCGTATTCGCCCGCGATTTCAGCGAGGCGGCCCCAGAGTTCGACATCGACGAAGGTGGTTTCTTCGCGTTTCTCGCCGCTGTCGAGGGTGTAGTTCCGGTTGATGGCCAAGCCGATATCCGTGACAGCGCTGCCCTTGGAGGTGAATTTGACTTCGGGATCGCGGGTGACGTTTCCGATGAGGATGACTTTATTGACGTTGGCCATGACCGTGTGAGGGGTGAAGGATTACGCTGCGGCTGCTTCCTTGCGGGGAGCGAGCTTGAGGTAGTTCTGGAGAAGGACGTCCGATTCCAATTTGAGTTTGGAGCGCATTTTTTCGATGGCTTCGGGAGCGGCATCGAAGATGTAGTTCACGTAGTAGGCGTGGTTGACGTGTTCGGACTCGTAGGCGAGTTCGCGCTTTTCAAGGCGCTGGACTTGCTCGATGGCGGCGCCTTCTGCTTGGAGGACTTTTTCGATGCGTTCGATGGTGTCCTTGATGGTTTCCTCTTTGCCCTTCGTGTTGAGGGCGATCAGTGCTTCGTATCTATTCATGGTTCCTGTGGTTTTTGGTTGAATTGGTTCATCGCGGCGTCGAGGCCGCGAGCGTTGGCGTATTCAAATGCATCCGCCGCGCGAAGAACAGCATCTTCGACGCGGGGGAGTTCTTCTTTGTTGAAACGGCCGAGGACGTGGTCGTGAAGTGGCGTGGTTCCCGGGGATCCGATTCCGACGCGGAGGCGTGGGACGGCCTCGGTGCCGAGGTGGACGAGGATCGACTCCAGGCCGTTGTGGCCGCCAGAGCTTCCGGATTTGCGGAGGCGGAGGGAGCCGAGGGGGATGGAGATGTCGTCGATGACCACGAGAATCTCATGGTGAGGAATCTTGTAGTAGCGGGAGAATTCGCCCACGGCTTCCCCGCTGAGATTCATGAAGGTTTGGGGCTTCATGATGGTGCGGCCACCGGCTTGAGCGGTTTGGGCGTTCCATTTCGGATCGATCCTGAAAGCGCAGAGCGAGCGGCGGGCCAGTTCGTCGGCGATTTGAAAGCCGATATTGTGGCGGGTTCCGTCGTATTGCGCGCCGGGGTTTCCGAGGCAGGCAACAAGGCGGAATGCCGCTTGGGTGTCCACGTGGTGGCCGGGCTGTTATTTCTTGGCGTCGGCGCCTTCGGATTTCTTTTCCTTGATGGCTTCCGGTGCGGTCGCTGCTTGGGCGGGGGCTTCGGCGGAGACCTTCGACTCGGCGACGATGATGACGGTGAGGTCGGGGGCGGCGGTGGCGGTAACGCCGGAGGGAAGGACGAGATCGCGGATGTGGATGGCTTCGCCGACCTTCAGGTGGGTGACGTCGACCTTGAGCAACTCGGGAAGGTTTTGAGGGAGGCAGCGGATTTCGATCGAACGGATGCTTTGCTCGAGGAGGCCGCCGTGGTTTTTGACTCCATCCGCCTCGCCCACGGGCTCGATGGTGATTTCGGCGGTGATTTCCTCGGTCATGGAGACGGCTTGGAAGTCGACGTGGAGAATCTCCCGGCGGACGGCGTGGTGTTGGACCTCTTGGATGAGGGAGAGTTGGTTTTTGGTGGATTCGCCGTCCTTGATTTCGAGATCGACGAGGATGCTTTCACCAACGGCGTGGGAGAGGAGGACCTCCAGATCGCGTTTGCTGACTTCGAGATTCGAGGGGGTTTGGCGGGAGCCGTAGATAACGGCGGGGACCGCTCCACGGGAGCGGACGCGTTTGACGGCATTGCGACCGCTTTCGGAGCGGGTGCGGGCAGTGAGTTTGACTTGGTTGGCCATGGTCTTTTGGATGTTACTTGATTGATTTGACTTCGAAGAGCGAACTTACGGATTCATCGTCGTGGATGCGCTTGATGCCCTCGCCCAGAAGCCCTGCTACGGAGAGGGAGGTGACCCTGCTGCCGGTAACGAGGCGGGCAGGGACGCTGTTTGTGGTGATCAATTCCTTGAGGTCGGAACCCTTCAACCGCTCGACGGCCATATCTGTCAGGATGGTGTGGGAAATGCCAGCATAAATATCGAGGGCGCCGTTTTCGCGGAGGATGCGGGCTGCGCCGGTGATGGTGCCGGCGGTTTCGGTGAGGTCGTCGACGATGAGGATGTTTTTGCCGTGGATGTCGCCGATGATGTGGGAGGCTTCGGTCTCGGTGGCGCTTTTGCGTTGTTTGACGACGATGGCGAGGCGGGTGCCGAGGGCGGTGGCATAGGCGGAGGCCATCTTGACGCCGCCGACATCCGGCGAGACAACGATCAGGTTGGGGATGTTCAGGGTGCGGATGTAGTCCACCATGACCGGCAGGGCGTGGAGGTGGTCCACGGGGATGTCAAAAAAGCCCTGTAGCTGCTGGGCATGCAAGTCCATGGTGAGGACGCGGTTGACGCCCGAGGCGACGAGGATGTTGGCGACGAGTTTCGCGGTGATGGGGACGCGGGGCTGGTCCTTGCGGTCCTGGCGGGCGTAGCC
>CAZRLX010000025.1:0-5859 GCA_964601115.1 uncultured Chthoniobacter sp.
CGGAAGCAGGCGCATGGATGAATTGCTGTTGCCAAGGATCGAGCGCTCAAATCCAAGTCTCAATATGCCCTGTGGCATCGTCCCCTGAGAACGCATCCACTACGCCATGTTCAGATTGATTGGCATTGATACAGCCGATGGGCGGACCCTTGGCAAGCTTATCGACTGGTCGCCCGCACCGCCGACGCGATAGGATAGACCTCTGATTTCGTTTAGGTCATTCGGAAAAAATCCTGACAATTTATGATGATACTTCCTGGTCTTTGCTCGGTAACCTTCCGAAATTTACGTCCATTTGAAATCCTTGCCGCTTGCGCGGCTTCAGGGTTAAAGGCCATCGAGTGGGGAGGAGACATCCATTGTCCGCATGGTGATACCAAGGTTGCATCAAATTTGCGCCGCTCCTGTAAGGATGCCGGAATAGAAACTCCCAGCTACGGCTCCTATTTTCGAATGGATCCCGAATGTGGCTGTCCCGATTTTCGAGAGGTTCTCGATACCGCGTTGGCCCTTGGGGCAAGCACCATCCGGGTTTGGGCCGGTAACAGGGCGAGCGAGGAGATGGACGCCGGTTACAGGTCTCGGCTTGTTGAGGAAATCCGGAGGATTGGCTCGCTGGCCCAAGAGCACGGGTGCTTAATTGGATTGGAATACCACCGCCACACGGCGATGGATTCCAACTCTGCTGCAAGGAGGCTGCTGGATGAAGTCGCACATCCGGCTGTCAAAACCTACTGGCAGCCCCGGGAGGAGACGACGGTGGAACACCGACTGGAGGGATTGGGGATGGTCCTGCCCGAGTTGTGCCACATTCATGTCTTTCACTGGATCGGAACCCCAGTTGAGAGATGCCCGCTTGGGGACGCGGAGGCTGAGTGGCGCTCCTACCTTCGTCTCGCTGAAAGCGCCAACATCGGGAATGCTTGCGCCTATTTGGAATTTGTTCGTGACGATTCCTTGGATGCCATGAGGGAGGATGCGAAAACCCTTTTGAACCTTCTTCACGAGTAGCCGCACTGCCTTTTCAAATCCGCCCCAGGCGACCCAGCGCGATGAATCACGGAAGAAATCTGAGACTCTGCTTCTATGACCTTGCCGTTTGCTTTTGTGTTCCCAGGCCGTCGATACCGAGTTCGATGGTGTCACCGGGGTTGAGGTATTGCGGGGGATTGAAGCCGAGACCGACGCCGGCGGGGGTGCCCGTCGAAATGACATCACCTGGCAGGAGCGTCATGAAGTGGCTGAGATAACTGACCAAGTGGGGGATTTTGAAAATCAGATTGGCCGTGGTGCCGTCTTGTTTTGTTTCACCGTTGACCTTGAGCCAGAGGCGCAAGGCGTGCGGGTCGGGGATTTCCTCTCTGGTGGCCAGCCAGGGGCCGAGCGGAGCGAAGGTGTCGGCGCTTTTGCCTTTGACCCATTGGCCCCCGCGTTCGAGTTGCCAGCCGCGTTCGCTGTAGTCGTTGTGAAGGACATATCCGGCGACATGTTGCATGGCCTCGGCTTCGGAGATGGAGCGGGTGGTCTTTCCGATCACCACGGCCAGTTCGACTTCCCAGTCGGTTTTTTCCGAGCCTGCAGGGATCACGAGTCCGTCGTTCGGGCCGGTGAGGGCTGTGGTGGATTTGAAGAAAATGATCGGCTCAGCGGGCACGGCCATGCCGCTTTCCTTGGCGTGGTCGCTGTAATTCAGGCCGATGCAGACGATCTTGCTGGGGCGCGCGATTGGGCTTCCCAAGCGGGTTTCCGGCGGAACGACGGGTGCGGTGCTGCCATGGCTTTCGATCCAAGAGGCGAGGCGTTGCAAACCATCGGATTCGAAGAAGGCTTCGTTGAAATCGGAGGTGCAGGCGGACACATCGATGGTGGTTCCGTTGGAGAGAAGAACGCCCGGTTTTTCCGAGCCTTGGGTGCCGAATTTGATGAGTTTCATGGTGAGTTAGCGAAGAAGGGTGAAGCCGCCGTCAATATCGTAGGCTGAGCCTGTGATGAAACCGGCTTGGGGCGAGCAGAGGAAGGCAATGAGTGAGGCCACTTCGGAGGGTGTGCCCATGCGGCCGATGGGCTGACCGGCGGAGAGCTTCGCGATCATCTCGGGCTCGCGGCCGGGATAGTTTTTGGCGATGAATCCGTCCACGAACGGTGTGTGGACACGGGCTGGGCAAACGCAATTGCTTCGAATGCCCTTGTCCACGAAATCGCGGGCCACCGAGAGCGTCATCGAGAGCACCGCGCCCTTGGTCATGCTGTAGGCGAAGCGGTCGGGGATGCCGACTTTTGAGGCGATAGAGGCAAGATTGACGATGCTGCCTCCGCCATTAGTCAGCATTACAGGAATGCCGAAGTGGAGGCAGTGGTAGACACCCCGGATGTTGATGCGGTAGAGGCGGTCGATGTGCTCTGGCGCAGCTTGGAGGACATTTCCCACATGGGCGATACCTGCATTGTTAATGAGGGCATCGAGGCGCGGGAGGGACGAAAATGCGGCGCGGACCGATTCTGTGTCGGAGACATCGACAGGCTCGAAAGAGGCCGTATTACCTGATTCGCGGATGAGGCCGAGGGTTTCCTGTCCGCCTTCCCGGGAGAGGTCGAAGATGCGGACATCGAATCCGTCGGAAGCAAGTTGGAGGGCCGTGGCTCGGCCGATCCCGGAGCCTCCGCCGGTGACGACGGCGATGGGTTTTTCTGTGGTCATGAAATGCGGCAAAGGCGGCGGGAGCTGGAGGTGGGAACCTTTTGTCGGCCTGCTTCTGTGGGGTCTATGAGAGTTGGCAACCCCTCCGTCCATGTGCAGGTGCATGGGGCCGGTTCGAGCAGGTGGACATGGGTTTCGATCATGACGACTTGAGGTGGGAGGTGGATTGGGTGCAGGCGCGGTCGAGGTGGACATAGCCGCCATCAACGAAAATCAATTGCCCGGTGGTGTGGGATGACTTGGGGGAGGCGACAAAGACAACGGTGTCGGCGATTTCCTCGATGGTTGTTGTTCGACGTTCGAATGGAATCGTGCTGTCCAGTTGCTGGCGGGCGGCGACGGGATCAGTGGCGGCGGCCAGCCAGCGTTCGTAGAGTGGTGTGATGACTTCGGCGGGGATCACGCAATTTACGCGGATGCTGTATTTGGCGAGGTCGAGCGCCCATTCGCGCGTGAGGGCGTTCATTGCGCCTTTGCTGGCGGCGTAGCCGCTGGTGCCGCCTTGGCCGGTGACCGAGCATTTCGAGCCGATATTCACGATCACGCCTCGCGAGGCGATGAGATGGTCGAGGGCGTGGTGAACAAGGGCGAAGCAGGAGACGATATTTTTCTCCAGTGATTGGCGGAATTCATCGGTGGAGTGGCGCAGTCCGATGGCGTCGTTTCCTCCGGCATTGTTGATGACTCCATCGATGCGGCCGTGTTTTGCAATGATCCCGCTCACTGCAGACTTGATCGATTCCTCGTCGGTCAGTTCACATCGGTAGGATTCGACGCGATGACCGAGAGCTGATTGCTCGGCCACGATGGCATCAGCCTCGGCGGGATTTCGGCCGAGGATGCAGGCGATGGCTCCCTCGCTGGCGAGCGAGAGGGTGATTCCCGCGCCGATGCCTTTGGCGCCGCCGGTGACGAGGAGGACTTTGTCTTGGAGTTCGAGGTTCATTGGTAGGTGGGGTGGCAGGAGGGGCCGATGGGTTCGAAATGTTTGTAACCAAGGACGAATTCTTGGTGACCGAGGCGCTCGGAGGCGGTGGGTTGGCCGTCGGCGACGTGGGCGATGAGGGTGTGGATTTCTTGCCCGACTTCATCAAGTGTCGCCACGCCTTCGAGGATGCGCCCGGCATTGATATCCATGTCCTCCGAAAGATTGCGGAAGGTTTCGGGATTGGCGCAGACCTTCACCACAGGCGAAATGGCGGAGCCGACAACCGAACCGCGGCCTGTGGCGAAGAGGATCACATGAGAACCGCAGGCGATGAGTTCAGCGATCTCGGCGTTGTCATTGATATTTGGAAAGCCAAAGCGGACTTCTCCATCGGGAACCACATCGAGCAGGTAGAGTCCACCTTTACGCGGGATGTCACCGGGCTTGATCAGTCCCGAAATCGGCGATGAACCGCTCTTGGAGTAGGCCCCCATGCTTTTTTCCTCCTGGGTTGTGAGTCCGCCGTCGGCATTTCCCGGCGCGAAACTTCCATGCCCGAGCGTGGCATAGTAGCGGGCGGCCTTGGCCACCGAGGCGTTCAGGATGTCGCCGAGTTCGGGAGTCGCCGCGCGGGAGACCATGATCTGTTCGCAGCCGATGAGTTCGCCGGTTTCCTCGAAAATGCAGCAGGCATTTTCCGAAACAAGACGGTCGAAGGCGCGGCCGATGGCAGGATTCGCGGTGATGCCGCTGGTGCCGTCGCTGCCCCCGCAGACGGTTCCCACCACGAGTTCGTCGATGGTCATCTGGATGCGCGGGGAGTGCTCCAAGGAATGAAGCATGCGGGCTACTTGTTCTCGACCGGCTTGGATGGTGGACCGGGTGCCGCCTTCGTGTTGAATCACGAGAAGTTCCGCCTCACGGCCGGTTTCGCGGATCCCTTCAAGGAGTCCCCTGCGGTTGAACCCCTCGCAGCCGAGCGAAACGAGTAGCACAGCTCCGACATTCGGATGCGTGCAAAGGCTCTGCATCATTCGGAACGAATATTCGTTCGGGTAGCATCCGCTGAATCCCAGCAAATGAACGCCCTGCTCGCGGAATGGGAGTTGGATTTCGCGGGCCACATGGTGCGCGCATTCGACGAGGTAGACCACCGCCACAATATTGCGAATCCCCTTGCGCCCGTCGGAGCGAAGGTAAGCGTTTGGGGTGAGGATCGCGTCAGTCATTCGGTGCGATGGAATTCGCGGCCCTCGTCCAATGTGAAGGTCGGCAGGTAGTCGCTTTTCATGTTGTGGAGGTGGATGTGTTCACCGGCTTGGATCGCAACCGTTGCCGAACCGATGGGCGCTCCGTATTTGAGGATCTTCTCACCCGGCGAAATCGCGCGGGCCGCGATCTTGTGGCCGAGTCCAATGGAAGTCGCGAGCGTGCGGGAGGTTTCTCCGACCTTGATCGTCTCGCCCGCCTCGAAGCTGCGTGTGAGCACCAGCACATTGTCGGAGGGGAACAGTCGAATGGCGGAGAGCATGTGATTAAAACTTGCGGTGGCGCAGATACGCCTCGACCGGATCGACGCCTTGCAGAATCGCGGTGCGCACTTTGTTTTCCGTTCTCAAGACCTCCTCCACCTTGTCAGTGACCTCGGCGATGATCTCTTGCGGGATCACAAGTGCCCCGTCGCGGTCGGCCATGAGATAGTCGCCATTTCGAATGCCCACATTGCCGATCACGATCGGTTCCCCGAAGCGGTCTGGAACCCAGCGTCCCACCACATCGCGCGGCGTGTGGTAGCGGAACCACACCCTTAGCCCCGTCTCCAGAATTCGAACCGTGTCGCGGCATCCACCATCGCAGAGGTAGCCGCGCACGCCCTTGTAGACGAAGGTCTCCGATGATAATTCGCCCATGTGCGCCAGCGTGTCGTCGTTCGGTTGGCAGACCACCACGCTGTCTTTGGGTGCTCGAGAGAGCATCCGCGTCCATTCCAGCAGCGTGGTGTGTCCGTCCACGCTGAAGTCCGCATGGCCGCTGACGGTGAAAATGCGGCCCGCCAATGCCCTCGTCGGATCCAGCGGGCGGATCGAGCGCGGCAGGATTTGATCCGGCAGTTCCATCGAGCGGAGGACATCGTAGACGGCGCCGGAGTAGCATTTTTCCAAGCGGTCGCCAAAGCCATCGGAGTAATTCGTGTCTGCAGCGAGGTGGTCTTGCATCTCGGGGATTCTTCCGC
>CAZRLX010000025.1:5959-23114 GCA_964601115.1 uncultured Chthoniobacter sp.
CTTTCGGGCCGCTTGGCGGGTCTGGCGGGAAGTCATCCGCCGCACCAGCGGCTTCACAAGGCAGCGTTGGGGGTGATGACCGAGTTCGCCCGGTTGTATAGCGAGTCCGTCCACTTGTGTGTTCCGGATTGGGACAGTGCGCTTCTTTTGCTCGATGTGCCCGGTGGTGGACTGGTTCGGTTGAGCCTCCAGCAAGGTGCGAGGTTGAATTCGCTGGAGACCGTTTCCGGGCGGATTCTTTCAGCGCACCGGGCATTGGTTCTGCCGGAGCTGAAGAAAAGTATGCGGACGCATCTGCTGAAAATCCGTGAAGACGGTTTCGACCACTCGGCGAGTTCCCAAGTGGTGGGCATCACCGACATCGGTGTTCCGGTGTTCGACTCGGCCGGGATAATTCTTGCGGCGCTCACGGTTTCCTCGTTTCGCATGAAAGGAGACTTGAAGGAGGAGCGAAGCTTAGTGCCGATTCTTCAAGCTTGTGCCCGCCGCATCGCCGACCGTTTGTAAACATCCCCCTGACCAAGATTCCCGCCAATCAGACCAACCACTCAATGAACACCAAACTCCTCTACTCACGCCCCGCGCAATCTTTTCAAGACGCCATGCCCCTCGGCAATGGGCGGCTCGGGGCCATGGTTTTCGGCCGTCCCCTCCGGCGGGAGGACTACTATTCCGAGCGCATCGTGCTGAATGAGGAGTCGCTGTGGTATGGCGGGGAAAATGCGCGCGAGAATCCCGATTCCGCAAACGCCCTGGCGGAGGTGCGTCGGTTGCTTTTGGAGGGCCGGGTGAAGGAGGCGGAGTATCTCGCGGATTCTTCCATGACGGCTGCCCCGCGCAATGGAACACCCTATCAAATGCTGGGGGAGTTGGTCTTCACGGCCCGCGTCGAGCACGAGCCAGTGCTCAACTACCGGCGGGAACTGGATCTCGAAACCGGCATCGCCACCGTTTGTTATGAAACCTACGGCGGTCTTTTCACCCTGCGGGCGTTTTGTTCCGCAGTGGATGGCGTGCTGGTCATCGAACTCTCCACCGACAGCAAAGCTGGCCTCGACTTTCATGTGTATCTCCGGCGGCGTCCGTTTGATGGCCAGTCTTTCCGCGAGGGTCGCCCTGAGGTGGGAATCGCCGGTCAAGCTGGGCCTGATGGCGTGAAGTTCGCCGCCGCGCTTCGGGGCGATTGTGAACATGGAAGCATTGGCGTTTCCGGGCAGTCGCTCGTTTTTGAGAAGGTCGCCTCAGCGAGGCTTCTTGTCGCCGCAAGCACCACTTGGCGGGAACCGGATCCCCGCTCTGCCTGTCTTGCGGCGCTCTCGAAAGCCTCCAAACGCTCGATGGGCGATCTACGAAGCCGCCATACGAGGGATTTCTCCACTCAGTTTCAAAGCGTCTCGCTTCGCCTTGGAAAGGAGACGAAGGGCGACACGGACGAGCGTTTGCAAGCGGTCAGAAAAGGCAAATCCGATTCCTGCCTTGCGGCGTTGCAGTTCCAATTCGGGCGCTATCTCATGATTTCCGCCAGTCGCCCGGGATCGCTGCCCGCCACCTTGCAGGGAATCTGGTGCGATAGCATGACGCCGATCTGGAATTGCAACTACACGCTCAATGTGAATTTGCAGATGACCTACTGGCCGGCGGAGACAACCGGCCTGCCGCGCTGTCACGAACCTCTCTTCGATTTTCTCGATCGGCTCGTCGAGCGGGGGCGCGTCACCGCACGGCGGATGTATGGCTGCCGGGGCTTTGTTGCCCATCATACCAGCGACCTGCGGGCCGATCCCTCGCCCACCGGCGGGGTTTACGCCTCCGCCCTCTGGCCGCTCGGCGGGGCCTGGCTGGCTCTTCATGTGTGGGAACACTACCTGTTTGGCCGCGATCTCGGGTTTTTACGCGCGAAGGCCTACCCGATTCTGCGCGAGGCCGGGCGGTTCTTTGAGGATTACCTTGCGGAAAACAAGCGTGGGCAACTCGTCGTGGCTCCCTCAGTTTCTCCGGAAAACTGGTTTGTGCTACCTGACGGCGAGCGGGGTAAATTATGCGCTGGCGCAACGATGGACTCGCAGATTCTGCGAGGCCTTTTTGAGGCTTTGCTGGAGGCGTCCGAAGCCCTCGGGGTGGATGCCAAACAGCGCAACACCTGGCGGCGCATTTTGGAAAAACTCCCGCCCTCTGAGATCGACGCGACCGGCCGCATTCGCGAATGGGTCGAGCCGTATGCGGAACTGGATCCCGGCCACCGCCACCTTTCCCATCTCTACGCCGTTTTTCCAGGGTCGCAGATCAGCCCCTTGAATGACGATGGATCACTCGCCAAGGCCGCCCGAAAAGGCCTCCAGGTGAAACTCCAGGCCGCCACCGATCTCACGGGCTGGAATCAGGCCTGGATGGCCAACATGTTCGCCCGCCTGCTCGATGCCGAGAGCGCGTGGGCCTGCCTCCAACGCATCCAGCAAAAATTCACCCACCAGTCGCTCCTCGGGGATTGCCCGCCATTGAATCTCGATGGCAATTTCGGCTTCACCTCCGCCGTGGCGGAGATGCTTGTCCAGTCCCACCGGGGCGAGATTCACATCCTCCCCGCGCTTCCCAAGGCCTGGCCCGAAGGTGAGGTGAGGGGACTCCGCGCCAGGGGCGGCTTCACGGTTTCGATCGCTTGGAAAAATGGAACCGCCACGCGCGTCGAGGTTCAATCCTCGCTCGGTGGATCGATTCGCCTTCGCTCCAGTGTGAAACTTGAAGGGAGCGCAATTTCTGGCACTGCAGCAAAGGACAAAAACGGATGGATTCAGGAGTTGGAGATTCCGGCGAAGAAGATAGTGGTTCTGAAGCGCCATGTGCTCCGTGGTTAATTCCTCCCCAACAGCACCCGCACGCAGGTTGCTTTGAAGCGGCCGCCGACTACTACCCAAAACCCAACCAGAATGACATCCAATGAGCCTCGATTTAAGGCATGAAGAGTCACAGCGTTTCCAATTTTAAAAATCCGATTATCCCCGGTCGTGGAGTTTGCGATCCACATATCCACATTTTCCAAGACAGGGCATATCTTTACGCCAGCCACGACCATTCTCCCAGAAACGACTACTGGCTGATGCATGACTGGATGATCTGGTCCTCCGACAATCTTGTCGATTGGTCGCTGGAAAGCATCGTTCGACCCGAGGACAGCTATGTTGGGCCGTGTGAAAATTGCTGGGCCACCGATGCAGCGGAACGCAACGGACAATACTATTTCTATTTCTCAAACAAGAACCTCGACACCGGGGTCATGTCATCAAGCCATCCGGGCCATGGGTTTGCTGATCCCTTGGGGCGGCCTCTCCTTCCTCGAGACCTGACGCCCACACGTTCCTACGACCCCACGGTTTTTGTGGACGACGATCCCGCGCAAACGCCCTACATCATTTTTGGCAACCATATCGGCGAAGGCTACTTCATCGCCCGGCTCAACGAGGACATGATCTCATTAGCCGAGACTCCGGTTCGCCTCCGTATAGATGAGGGCTGTGCGCGCACCGACAAATCCTTTCTGCACAAGCACGGGGGCCTCTACTATCTCTCCTGGGACTCGCACTATGCCACCTCGGAGAGCATTCACGGGCCTTACCGATACCGTGGGTGCATTGGCGTTTCCCATGATCATGGATCCTTCTTTTCCTGGCGCGGCCAGTGGTTCAATGCCTTCACCATTTTTGATCCCAGCCTGTATCACCGAGCCACAGGGCTTTGTTATGTGCATTACAGGAAAAACGGCGAAATGGTCGCCGATCAGCTCATCGCCGAGCACGGAGTCGGCCAATACGATGCCAACTGGAATAAAATCGAGGCTGAATGGTTCATGTCGGCTGATGGAGCCGAAAAGACCGAAAACGCCAGTGGCGGTTTCGATGTGACAATCCTCGTGGACGGGGCATCCCTTCAATACCCCGGGATTCGTGGTGTTCCAAGCGGGGCGGCACTCTGGCTTTATTTGGCGAATCCCGGCGCGAACCCATGCACAGTGGAAGCCCGAATTGGGGGGCCATCCGGGGCGGTCATCGGCGAAGTGGAGATACCTTCAACCTTTGCTCATGGCGTCTGCGCCTATGACATCTTTCGTTGCGATTTGAATCATACGCCAAGCACCTTGGATCTTTGTCTTGTTTTCCATGGCGAAGGACAGCCTCTGTTGAACGTGGATTGGTTTAAATTCGCCGTTGTTCGCTAAAGGCCGTGTGTTGTCCATCCGCGCTGATGGATGGTGTTTTTGAACCTGCATTACCAGGTGGGTTTCGCCCGAGCCGAAATTGCGGTTATCGCCTTGGCGTTTTTGTTCGCGCCGCCGTTGTGCTTCAGGTCGATGTGGCTGCGTCGATCTGCCTTCGGAGGATTTCTCCTATATTACGGCCCATGCGGGCGTGGCCGTAGTCGGAGGGGTGGATCAGGTCGGTTGTGAGGTCACCCATGGAATCCAACACAGCGCCACCTTCAATCAGGCCAAGGCCTGGCCATTTCCCGCTGGTGTGGATTTGGCGGAGGATTTCGGAGAAGGCCTGTTGACGGCGTTCGGGTTCGCCCGAGGCGTAGTTGGGATACACAGTGACGAGGGAAACCTTGCGATCCTTGCGGTGGACTTTTGTGAGCAGGCGCTCCACGCGCCCACGGTAATCCTCCGGCTCCACGAAGGTGCGCATGTTGACCCCCACTTCGAGCGTGAAGATCTCGCAGTCCTCTTGTGCTGCCAGATAATCGGCCACCTCGGGTTCGCACTGGCAGGAGCCCGACAGGCCGAGATTTCTGACATCCAGATTCGCCGTGCGGGCGGCATGGTAAACATAGCTGTTGAGGTGCATCGAGGCGGAGGCGCCGTTGGTGATGGAGCTTCCGTAGGCGAGCCAGCGTCGCGTGGGTGTTTCCTCCGCGCGGGGTGGCCGCACTTCGTGGCCGAAGGTTTCCAGTCCGTAAAAAATATTGGCGCACCGCCCGAGAAAAATCCTCCACACCTTCGGTGAGAAGCCTGCATGGGGCGCGTCCTTTTCGGTGAAGTCCAAAAACGGGTCGCTACCGGAAAAATTGGTAATGTTGATATGGTTCACGCGCCCGGGCTCGAGGCGGTGGATCGAGTGGACAAACGCCCCGCGCAGAATCGCGATCTCCTGCCCGTGCTGTTCATAAGGGGAGAGGAACGATGGCATGCTGCCCAGCGAGAGGCGGAAGCAGGGGGAATCTGTGACAAAGCGCAGTTCGATCCCCGCGCTGTCCTCGGCGATCATTTTTCCCAGCATGGAGAGCGAACGACGAACATTCGCCGGATAGCGCCGCAGGATCAGGCCGCCATCGGGCAAGGGCTCTGTTTCGGCGACATTGTGAAGGGTGATGTTGAGGTCTCTCATGGGTTCGGATTTGAAGCTCGGCGACAGGGCGGAAAAATCCCCGCGCGGTTAAAATTACATGAAAAATTACATTTACTTTTTTCGTGTCTTGATTCAATATTAAATCCCCATCGGGTTCGCAACGATCCCATCGGATGCCGCAAAATACTCTCCCAATGCGTAAACTGCTATCGAATTTTGTATTCAAGCCAAGCCTCTTACAACAGAGAAGCAGGGGATGCGCGGCGTCAATTCCTTTCCCCGATTTCCAATGAAAAAAAGCCAAATCATTACCGGGTGCATCGCCTTTTTCGCGGTGGCGCTGCCAATCTTGAACGCGGATGCCCCTGTGGACTCCGCAACCGCCCGTGACGAGCGTTGGGCCAACCGCAATGATCCTGCACAAGAGTCCGCCGTGGCCGAGCGTTTCAAGCGGTATCTGAATCTTGGTGGCGGGTTTCAACCCAGCGGATTGAGCACGCGCGTCGAACTTCGCCCGCTCGCCACGCTGTTCGGCTCGGAAAACGGGTCGCTGGAGTTGCTGGGCAAATACAAAGACCTTTTCAACGCGAAAATGCGGAATCCGAAGACCAGCGGTGTTGGAATCGAGGATTTGTCGCCGCTTGGATCTGGATACACCGGTTATGGTCACTGGCCCAAGCCGGTTTGGGATGCCGCCAAAACTCCGGATGCGGTGATCGCCGATGCCGATGCGCTTCTGAAAGGCCAAATGATGGTGGGCGGCAAGCCTGTCGAGATCGGCCTGCCGGGTCAGGTGAACTGGTATTCCCCACTTCCCTACGGAAGCCTCACCGATCCCGAAGGGAAATCGAAGACGCCCGATCCCTACATCGTTTCCGGCTCGTTCATGGTTCCGCTTGCGCAAGCCTTCACGATCACCCGCGATCCGAAATACCTCAAGGCTTGGCAGGACTACATGGACGACTGGTCGCTGAATTCCACCTTCTACGACCGGGTGCATCCGCTGAAGGTTCCCTCGGCCGCCTCCAGTGGTGCTTCCGGGGGCATCAATACCATGCTGCGCACGATTGCCGCCGTGGCCGCCGCCGATCCGCAACAAGACCCGCTGCCACCCCGGATTTTCGGGCAGGTGATGGAAAAACTCTTCGTCACCCAGCCCTTCACCTCGCTCGCCTACATCCGCTCGAATGCGCACAATTGGACCCCGTTTCCGAATCTCATGAAGCTCAGCATGGTGGGCGAGGAGTTCGTGACCTCTCCGATTTTCTTCCGCGAATCGAAGCGCCGGAATATCGAGGACAATGCGGTGACGCAAAATCTCCGCGACGGCAGCGAGAACCAGCAGTGCCCTTGGTATAACGACAACTACCATCACACGCTCGGGGCGATCAGGTTGATGGAGCAACGCGGACCGACATGGCGCGAACTCGATTGGGTGCTCCAGGCCAACGAGGACCCCCGCTGGCAGGAGGAAATCCGCGAGCACATGAAAGAGCGTGTTGATTACCAAATCCGTATCCGCACGCCCCAAAACCAGTGGCCGATTCCCTTCCGCGGCGGCGACAAGCGCGCGGCCAATCCGGCCTCCCGTGCGGTCTCTCCCGAGGCCTACGCCGATCCGGTGAACAAGGCGATCCTCTCAGCAACCACTGGGGGCGATGCCAAACCGCCCTACCACTCCGACTGGTTTCCCTACGGCGGCTACTTCATCGTGCGCGACGGGTGGTCTCCCAATGACGGCTACGGCTCCATGTTCACCTCTCCGAAACCGGGTTCTTACGGGGCCTACCGCAGCCGGAGCAACAACAACGTCTTCGGCCTCGCGTCGGAGGGGCAAGACCTCCTCATCGATGACTGCATCGGCCACTACATGTATCCCGGCTCGCCTCTGTTGGTGGATGGAATGCAGCAGTTCCTCCACGCGCAGGATGGCATTTACAAGGTTGGCGGCCTTTCCAGCCACAAATCCTACTTGGCCCGCGCTTGGACTGATCCCGCCCCGTGGCGTTGGCACGCCTCGGATTCCTTCAATGTCATGGAGGGCATTTATTCCGGTCCCTACGGGGATTTGAAAAACAAGAAAACCATCCACGGCCCCTACGGCCCCGAGGAGGCTCAGTCTCCCACGCTGGGCGTTGACGAGGGCCTCCGGGGCATCAGCCACCAGCGGGTGGCCCAATACGTCCGCGAGGCCAAGCTGTGGATTTTGACCGACCGGATCTCAGCCAAGGACGAGCACACCTACTCGCAAGTATGGATGCTGCCCCTGGGGGAAGGCGGTGAAGCCGCCTTCAAGGCCGAGGATTTTGTTGTCGATGCCGCAGGCAAAACGATCAGCACCGAGTCCACTTCCACCTTCAAGAGCGGCGCGACTCAGGTTCCCAAGGCAAATATCACCCTCTACCAGTTTTCGCCCACGGAATTGGCCTACACCGACCGAGAGGTCGTCAAGGATCCGAAGAACCGCTACATGATGTATGGCCGCAAGGAGATCACAGCCACTTGGCGTGCCGCTGGGCCAACGCAGGTTGTGACGCTGATTCAGCCGCGCCCGCAAGGATTGGAGAAATTGGCGTCGATCACTCCGCTCGCGCCGGGGGAGGGGATCAATGGGTTCGAGACCGCCCTGCCTGATGGCAAAAAACTCTCCTACATGTCCTCCGTTGCGGCCGCCAAATCTCTAAAACTTGGCAATATCGAGGCCACCGCTGAGTCGTTGCTCCTTTTTGGCGATCAAGGCGTCGCCATGGGATGCGAGGCCCTCCGTATCGGTGGAAAAGCCCAGAAACTTGCCGCATCGGATTTTGAATTCACCATCAAAAACGGTGCGCTGGCCGATGTGAAGCCCATCCACAGGCCGATCTCTCCGGTGGAAATCGGACCCGACCGCAATGTCTTTACAGATTCGGTGGATGTCACGATGGCCTCCAGCACGCCCGGCGTGGAGATTCGCTACACGCTGGACGGCGCCGATCCAGGCCTGCACTCGCCCCTCTACACCGCTCCGGTGAAGATCGACTCCACCACGCATATCAAAGCGCGCGCCTTCAGGCAGGGAATTACAACCCGCGCTCTCGACACCTCTGGCACATTCGAGACACCGGTTTCCACCGCTTCGTTTTATCTGAAAAAGCCTGTCGATCCTGTAGGTGCTCGACCGCTCAAGGACGGCCTTCGTTTTCGCTATTGGCAGGATGACTGGAAGACGCTTTGGGCGCTTGGAGACCAGTTGAAGCCCTCCGTCGACACGACCGTTCCAGCCCTCTTCGACCTCAGCCAGATTCCTGCGGAAAATCCTCCGCTGGGTGACAAAGCCGCACCGCGCCGCGACTACTACGCGGTGCAATACGATGGCTTCCTCGAGATCCCAGAGGATGGTGTTTACACCTTCCACGCCCCCGAGGAGTGGACCTATCCGGACATGGACGCAGGCTACGAGTTGCGTGTGTTTGTCGGCAACAAGCTGGGCCGACCGCCATACCACACGCGCGTCGCGGGAATTCAGGAATGGTATCCTTCCACGCGCCTCCACGCCTTTGGCAACTGGAGTGTCCCGCTCAAGAAGGGGCTGCACCCCTTCAAAGTCTTTTTCCTCGACTACCGCACCAGTGCGGCGGCCTATTGGAACAAGCCCAACCTGAAGCCATACATCTGGCCGGGCGAAACCCCCGATCTCCGGATTTCAGGCCCCGGCATCGATAACCAACCCATCCCGGCCTCCTGGATGAAACACTAAAACCCACCCATGAAAAAAACACTGCTCCTCGGCCTCATCGCCGGACTCTCACCCCTCCTCGCGGAGGCAAGCACCATCGGATTCCAAGGCGCGCTCCCACCCGAATCCAAATGGATCAATGCCGGCGACATTCCGGTCCAATCCGTCGATATCGGCGGCGTGAAGGCACTGGCGTTTGTTGACACCAGCGATACCCAAGTGCCCAGTATCCAGTTCCCGATCGATGGGGCACTGGCTGCTCGAATGCGGAGCGAGGGCTACACATTGAACGCCCGCTTCAAGGATCTCATTGATGAGGGAACCGGCGGGAACTTTAGTTTCGCCATTCGCCTGCCGGGGATGTTTCCCCTGCTCATTGGCCCTTATGGGAACAAGGAGAAAAGAACGATTGGCGTCGGGTGTTTCGACAGTCCCTCGCAGTCGAACAAGAGTGTCTCCATTCCCTATACCGACGCGTTTGTGAATCTCCGCGTAGTGGTTCGACCGGATCCGGCGACGGGAATGTTGCTTGGGGATATCTCGCTTGATGGCGGAGAGCCGGTTAAGATCGCTCTTGCCCCGATGGATCGCTCGTCGCCAGCCTTGATCGAAATCGGCGGCCGTGGGGGAGCGCCTATTACCCGAACGGGTTCAACTTACGTCGAATCTTTTAGCGTCTCCGTTCCCTGATTTGTGTGACCGCCGCGCGGTCTTGGTGGCGCGGCGGTTTTTTGGGCCGTTCCTCTATGCCATCGCCTCCCATGCCGTGAGGTCGATGGCATGGCGCAGGGGAAGTCCCATCAAGTGGCGTTCCAAATCCTCGACGATGGTCTGGACAAGAAGATTCCGCTCGCGGCCAATCACGCCCGCGATGTGGGAACTCACCAGTGCGTTGGGCAAGGTGTAAAGCGCACTCCCAGGATCGGGCGGTTCGGGCGAGGTGACATCGAGAAGAGCGGTGAGATCAGGCCTATTGCGCAGCACGCGAATCAAGGCATTCTCATCGACCTGCGCACCGCGGCCGGTGTTCACGAAGGTGGCTCCCTCGGGCATCGAGGCGAAGTGTTCCTCTTTCAGGCAATGGTGGAGATGCGGAAAATCCGGGAGATGGTTGCTCACGACTTGAGCAGAGCAAAACGCCTCGGCGAGATCCACGAGCCGGAACCCATCCGCCTCCGCCACTTCGGGGGGCAGGGTCGGATCCACCACAAGAATTTCCAGATTGAGGGGCTGCAAAAGCCTGCGCAAATTCCTGCCGATCGCTCCGTAGCCAAGAAGCGCCACGGTGGATTGGTGGTTGCCCGGACCGGTTGGAGCCACCAGGGGATGCGCGGTGTTGGGATCGCGGGTCGCTCGGATGTTCTGGAAATAGCCTTTGTTCGAGAGAATGATTTGAGCGAAGCAAAATTCCGCGACCACCTTGGCATTGGTCTCGCGGGCGATCACCACAGCGATTCCGCGGTCGAGAAAGGGTTTTGCAAAGCAGCGCGCGGAGCCACCGGCGTAGAGCACCATCCTTAGCTTCGGAAGTTCCGAGAGTGTCGCCGCTAGTTCCACGGGGAACCCCCAGGTGCCCACCACGATTTCCGCATCCTCGAATCGGCTCCGGTTGGCGGGAAAGTTTTCTGGCGTTATGACCAACGGATCGACATCGGCGAGTTTCTCGAGTTGGGCGCGGTTTCCATTTCGAAAAATCTGCTCGAAATACGGCGTGCCAGGGGTGTGGACGAAAAAGGCTTTCGGCTTTTTCACAGGGGATTCACTGGTCACGATCCAAGCTCTCCGGAAATCAATTTCGGACGGATTATCACCACCGTGGGGGCCGCCATGGGGTTTTGCATCCGCCACAGCAGAGTGTCTACAGCCCTCACGCCGATCTCGGTGGAGTGGATGTCGATGGTCGCCGGGCGCGGGTGCAGCGGGGAAAGAAACAATTCTTCAGCATTGCATGAGACGATTTTCAGGTCTGCATCCGGCCGAATCCCGTTTCTGGCCAACAACGGATAAAGCGCGTTCGCCACTTGGTCGCTGTAGGCGAATAGTCCGTCGATCGCAGCGTTGGATACCTTGGCCCATGCCGTCTCCAGAGCCGCTCGATTCACGATTTGGCTGGCTCCATCGCTCTGAAACAAGTCCTCCACGGCTCCATCCACCGACTCCAATCCTTCGTCTTGAGCGCAACGCAGGAAATCTCGGCCGCGGGAATTGCTGCGATCCCCGATGAATCCCACCTTGCGGCATCCACGCTCCTTCAAATGCCGAGCAGCAATGCGGCAGACCTCCATGCGGTCGTAGTCCACTTGGTCGCAGTCGTCGTTCGCGGAGGGCGTTCCCAGCAGTCGCACGCACCGCATGTTGGGAATCAATTGCTCCATATCCGCCACCGAAGTGGCACGCCCGAAAAGAACCACCCCCTGGCCCCGGAAATTTGCCAGGCTTTCCTCCAGCGAATCCCCGTTGGATTTATGCCGAAGGGTGAACTGCCATCCCCGCTTGTGTGCCTGCTTCTCGGCGGCAATCAAAATTTTGGAGTAAACAGGCGTGGACAGGGCTCCGGAAGGCAATCCCTCGGCCAAAAAAAGGATCGATTTCTGCGAGTCCGCCCGAGTTGGGCGCTGACGGGCCTTGAGAAGCTCAACATCCGCGATTCCCATGCGCCGAATCGTCTCCAACACCCGCTCCATCGTCTTCGGACGCACAATCGCGGGATTGCCCACGACGTTGCAAACGGTCTTTGTGGAAACCCCGGCTTCCCGGGCGATTTCCGTGTAGGTTGGCAATTCCGCCGTTGTGGTCATCATCAAAAAAACTGTCACCAACTTGTCCCCCTCGCCGGTTTTTAAGCAAGAAAATTCTATGGAAAATTTTGTGTCAGGGGCGCCGTTAAATCACGCGGAGGGTGTCCTCCACAGTTTGATCCGAGTCCAAAAGAGGTTAGGAGATGTAGAAATTACATGTAAAAAAACATGAAAAAATTGATTGACGATGCACTCAGCCCTCGTAATCTTTTTTGAAAAAGGTTCCCCCATGTTTCTTTCATCCAGAAAAAATCTCCTGCTTTTCGGGTCAGCGATCCTTGCACTGTCCCAGACGGCTTGGTCTCAGAATTGGGCGAACACCGACACCACCTACCCGCCCGGAGGGACGCAGAATTGGACGATAGGGTCGAACTGGGTTGGCGGAGTAGCTCCGGCAACGGGTAGCACTCCTACGATCAATGGCGAAGGTTATGCGTTGATCAACAGCACGGTGAACACGTTGGCTGGTTTCGGGGTGCTTGGGACCGCCAATGTGAATCGTGGACTCTATATCGCCAATGGCGGAGCGCTCACCACGACCGGCACCGTTCGGCTCACCAATACCAACGGCAACACCACCATCGATGTGGCCTCTGGGGGCACTTTCACCATTGGAAGCCATTTTCTTACGAACGCCGGCACCGGAGCATTCGGGCGCTTTACTTCTGCTGGCGAGACAATTGTTAGCGGATCCATCAGTATGGAAGCGCAGACCCAACTTTATATTACAGGGGGTAATTTCACCTCTAATCGATCCGGAAATACCGCTCTCTTCGTTGGTTCCACTGGATCGACAAATGCCAACCAAGGGCTTGTTGTTCAAACCGGTGGCAACTTTTCCACGACATCAACGGGCTGGCTGCAACTCAGTCCCGGAGGAACCTATCAGATCAGCGGCGGCAATATGAGTGTGGGGAGCAGTTCCAGCTTGGCTATGTATTTTAATGGGGCGAATGCGACAAGCTTGGGAGGAACCTTTCGTGTAGTCGGTTCTGGGGCGCAGGCGATCAACTTTGGGGGTCTGCGATACCAAACTGTGAATGACCAGACGAAGGCCACATGGGGATTCAACTTGGACAACAGCGCCAACCATATCTCCAAGTTGAACTTCCTGGGAAATGGAAACGCCGGTGGATACTACCGCCTGGGGACGCTGGATGTGCGATTAGAGGGTGGCGTTCTTCTCTCTGGCACCAACTCCTTCGTTCTCTTGGAAGCACCAAGCGTGACGACTCTCTCCAATTACGTCAACTCAGCCGACTACACCGGAGGCACCGCAAAACTTTGGACGCAAGGCTTGGTGGATTCCGCCAGGGATCAAATCACAGTTACTCTCACGGGAGCCGGAGCGGGAACACTCAACTACACCGGAGTGAATTCGCTCACGCAAAACGGCACGGCCTACGGGTATGTGAATCTCGGCAATGTGACGATGAGCGAGCCGATGACCGTGTATCTAAAGACCAGTGGAGGCACCTTGTCGAATTTCACAACCGCGCTTACGAATGCAGGCATCAGTTGGGCCTCGGCGACAGGCGACTACGATGTGGCGCTGTCGCTCACGCCATCGACCTCCGGCGGGACCTATTTCGCCTACGACTTGGCCAAGATCGACGCGGGAATGACCGTCACCGGTCTCGCGGTGGATTCCACCTTTGGCGTGGGCGCTGGCAACTCGACAACCATCTCCAGCGCGATTTCGGGTGGTGGCGGGTTGGTGCAGAACGGAGCCGGCACACTGATTCTGACGGGCTCGAATTCCTATAACGGCACCACGCGCATCAATGCGGGCACGCTCCAAATCGGCTCCGGCGGAGCCAGCGGGGAAATTGGTTCCAGCACCGCTGTCACGGTCAACGGCACGCTGGCCTTCAACCGCTCGGATGCCATCACCGTTTCCAACACGATCAATGGTTCGGGTTCCCTGCTCCAAGCTGGAAGCGGAGCGGTGGCGCTTACAGGCGCAAATTCCTACTCCGGCTCGACAACAATCACTGCAGGCACGCTCTCCATCGGCGCAGGCGGCACTGCGGGCACGCTCGGGTCGGGCATTGTGACGATCACCGGGCCTGGTCTCTTGGATTTCAACCGGAGCGACACCCATGCCGTGGCAAACGCCATTTCCGGGAATGGAACCCTGCGCCAATCAGGCTCGGGAACGCTTCAACTCAGCGGATCAAGCGCCAACACCGGGGCTGTGACTGCTACCTCGGGCACGATCCTCTTTTCCGGGGCCGATGCTCTTTCCAGTTCGATCTCCCAACTTTCCGCCAACAACGCGACATTGAGCCTCGCCGACGGCACCGCGCGCACAACGACGATTTCCACAGGCGACCTCTCGCTGGATACCGGCACCTTTGTTTTCGACATTGGTGCCACCTCCGACAGCCTCACGCTTTCCAGCGGATCGGCCACGATGTCGGGCACGAACACTGTGAAGCTCAACTTCCTGTCCCAAATCTCCGCGCCCGGCTCGTGGACTCTCCTGAGCGCCGCCAGCGGACTCGGCGGCACGTGGAATCTCAGCGACTCCTTCACCGGGGTGGTGCAATCCGGCTTCTCGTTTTCTCTCTCCTCGAATGCTACGGCGCTCACGCTCACAGCCGCCGCCAGCGCCACCGATGCCTACTGGAAGGGCAATCTCAGCGGAAACTGGAGCGAAACCTCCGGCGGAGTCAGCAACTGGACCAGCAATGCCGCAGGCACGACCCCGTTGGCCAACCCTCCCGGAGATTCTTCGGATGTTTACTTTTCGGCGAATGGATCCTCCAACCTGACCACCACACTCGGAGGTGATCTCACGGTGAAGACCGTTTCGATCACGGATCCGAACGGCGTCACGATCCAAGCAGGAAACACGCTCACAGCCAACTCGAGCAGCTTCGCGGCTTTCAATATTTCCGCAGCCTCCGGCACCACCACGATCAACGCTACGCTGGCCGGAGTCAGTGCTGGCCTGAACAAAGCTGGGGGCGGCACACTCGTTCTCGGAGGATCAAACACCTACGGTGGTGGAACCACTCTCTCTGCCGGCACCTTGACGATCCACAGCGATGCAGCATTGGGTGCCTCCTCGGGAGCGATCACGATCAGCGCGGGTGCGGGAAATTCCACCACGCTCCTGGCGGGGGCGAATAGCATTTCGCTGAATGCGAACCGCTCGCTGACGCTCTCCTCCGGCACGCTGGTTCTCGATTCCGGTGCCCACGCCATTACGGTTTCGGGAAATATCTCGGGTTCCGGCACGCTGGCCAAATCCGGATCAGGCACGGCAACTCTTGCTGGAACCAACACCTTCTCCGGCGGATTGCTCGTCAATAGTGGCACCCTCGCTGTGAGCGGCGGGAGTGCGCTTTCAACCACAGGAACCGTGACTTTGGCGAACACGGCTGGGGTGGAGTTCTCGGTTCTCGGCTCGGAGACCATCGGCTCGCTCCAAGGCGGTGGATCGACAGGCGGCCAAGTCTCTGTGGCTTCCGGGCAAACGCTCACAGTCGCCGAGTCGGGCAGCGTGACCTTCGCCGGGGCGGTCGATGCCACGGGAACCTTCGCCATGGGAGGTGCGGGCAACCTTACCCTTTCGAATGCTGTTTCGGGAAGCGGTTGGCTCGCAGTGACAGGCTCCGGCGCCTTGCTACTCACCTCCAACAACACGCTCTCGGGAACGATTTCGATTCAAAGTGGAACGCTGCGGGTCGGATCGGCTGGAACCTCAGGAGACCTCGGCTCGGCCTCCGTCTCCAACAACGGCACCTTGGTTTTCAATCGCTCGAACTCGATCTCTGTCTCCAACGCGATCAGTGGAAGCGGAGCGGTTGTTCAATCCGGCAGCGGCACTCTCTTTCTTTCGGGTAACAATTCTTTCAACGGCGGCGTGACGATTTCCGCAGGAACCGTCCAGATGGACAGCTCAAGCGCCCTTGGATCGGGAGGAACGATTTCTTTCACGGGTGGAACTCTGGTTTATGGAAGCGGCATCACGACGGATCTCTCCGCACGGCTCGGAAGCGCCTCCAGCCAGACCATTCAAATCAACACCGGGGCCAACTCGGTGGAGTTTTCCAGTGGGTTCGGCGGAACCGGTTCCACTCTCACCAAAACAGGCTCCGGCCAACTTCTCCTCTCGGGAAGCAATGCCTACACGGGGTTGACAACGGTTTCGGCGGGCAATCTTCGCATCTCCAATACTTCGGGACTCGGCAGCGCCGCCGCAGGCACCGTGGTCGCCAGCGGTGCCAGTCTGGAGTTTGCATTCACTGGAAACAATTCGATCGGACCGGAAGCCTTAACGCTGAATGGAACCGGAATCGGAGGCAACGGAGCCCTGCGCAACATCTCAGGCAATAACAGCGTCTCCCAGTTCATCACACTGATGGGTTCTACAACCATCCAAAGCGACTCGGGCACATTGACGATAGAGGGCTCTGGATCCTCATCCATCACGCGCGACGGCAGTGTTAATGCATCGGTGACCTTCACAGGAAATGGGAACATCGTGATTCCGCGTAATATGAACCTCGGAACTGGAGGCGTGGTAATTGCCGGCAATGGCACAGTCACTCTCGGAGCCCTCAATTCGTCCCTCTATTTGGGAACAACCACTGTTCAAAGCGGCACGCTGGTCCTGGCCGGAGCAAGCAACACGCTCAGTGCCAATGGCACAATCAGTGTGAGCGGTGGAACCCTGAGCATCGGGTCGAACAGCCAAACCACCTCCGGGCTTACGCTCTCCAGCGGCACAATCGCAGGAACCACCGGTCTGCTGAGCGTGAACGCCCCCAACGGCTTTGCCCTGCAAAACGGCACCGTCTCAGCCCGCCTGGGGGGCAACGCCACGCTGACCAAGTCCACCTCAGGCACCGTCACGCTCTCGGGCAACAACACCTTCACCGGAGCCACGGTCGTCAATGACGGTGTCCTCGCCGTCAATGCCGCTGGCGCCCTCGGAAGCACGAGCAACATTACCGTCACCGGCGGGTCGCTTCTGGTTGGGGCGAACGATGCGATCAACGATGCAGCGGCCATCAACCTCGCCGGGGGCACGCTGGAGTTCGGCGGGAGCATCACTGAAACCGTCGGCGCACTCACGCTCTCGGCCAACTCGACGATCGACATGGGTGGTGGAAATGTCGCACTCGAGTTCTCGAACCTGGTCACTCAACTCACGAGCACCACCCGCCTGAACATCTACAACTACACCTTGTATTCGGACCACATCTACTTCGGCAGCAACACGAACCTCTCCGACAGTCTGCCCTACATCAGCTTCTACAGCGGGTTCGGCACAGGATTTATCGGCAACAGCT
>CAZRLX010000026.1:0-23049 GCA_964601115.1 uncultured Chthoniobacter sp.
GCGCTCCAGTCGTTCTTGCTGGCCGTGGCGACGGCACGGAGCGTGGTCGCGGCGACTTTGAAGTTTTTGAATTCTTTCACCGCCGTTTCGATCATTCGTTTGAAGGCATCGGTTTCGATATTGCTCAAATTGTGGTCCACGCCCTCGACCTCGAATCCGAGCGAGGCGGTGAAATCCTCCTCGTTGCCGATCATCACATCGACATACTTGGCGATCTCGCGGTTGACCTCGCGGGCCTTGGCCTGGCCGCCGATGGATTTCCAGAGCGACGGACGGTAATTGAGGTCGTAACTGACGATGGTGCCATGCTTCTTGGCGGCTTGAACGGCTTCGATCGTCAGGTCGGCAGTGGATTCCGACAACGCCGCGAAGATTCCCCCGGTGTGGAACCAGCGCGCGCCGAGTTTTCCGAAAATGTGGTCCCAATCGAAATCGCCGCGCTTGAGCTGCGATGCGGCGGTGTGTCCACGATCCGGAACCCCGACCGCCCCGCGCACGCCGTATCCACGCTCGGTAAAATTGAGGCCGTTGCGCACGGTGCGGCCGATGCCGTCATCCTCACGCCATTTGATGAACGAGGTGTCCACCCCGCCTTGCATGATGAAATCCTCGATCAAATGCCCGACCTCATTGTCCACGAAGGCGGTGCAAACAGCGGTCTTCAGACCGAAACATTTGCGCAGCCCGCGCGAGGTGTTGTATTCGCCGCCGCCTTCCCAAGCGTCGAAGCGGCGGGCGGTGCGGATGCGCCCCTCGCCGGGATCGAGGCGAAGCATGACTTCACCAAGGCTGATCTGGTCGTAGTGGCAGGTGGATGGATCGCGGAGTGGGAGTGACATGGGATTTTAGTGGTGGATGGATTTGAAATCTTCGGGGTTCCAAGCGGGTTCGCCGAGTTCCTCGGTGATGTGGGCGAAGCTCTCGATTTCCGCCTTGGTGAATAGGAGTCCGCCGTGCGCGTCGGTGAGCTTGGCCGCCTTGGCTTCGAGTTCGCCGGGCAACAGGCATTGTTCGTTGCCGGGCCCGAGAATGTCCTGAAGGCAGGCCTTCACGTTGTCCGACTGCGTGCGACCGAACGCGTAGTCGTGGCCGTGCAGCGCGTCAGGATGGATGCATTGAAAAAAGAAGGTCGAGCCCCGCTTTTCCTTCGCGTCCCCTCTCGCCGTGCCGCGAATGGACGGCAAACCGCCGCCGATGAAGGCAGCATAAAGTTCGTCGATCAGTCCAAGGCCGTAGCCCTTGTGCGCGCCGAATGGCAGCAAGGCCACGGCTTTGTTGGGATCGGTGGTTGGTTGACCTGCGGCATCCACAGCCCAACCGAGCCCGAGTTCCTTGCCCTCGCGGGCGAACTGCTGCACCCGGCCCATGGCCACCGTGGAGGTCGCCCAGTCGATCACAATGGGAAATCCCACGGCGTCCTGCGTCGGGAAACCCCACGAGTGCGGATTGGTGCCCATCGTCGCTGTCTTGCCGCCAAATGGCACGACCTCCGAGGTGGCCGATGTGCAATTTGTGTAGGCGATGTAGCCCTTGAGCGCGGCATCGATCACATAACCACCGCCCCACAGATAATGCGTCGCATTGTCCACGCTGACCATTCCTATGCCGTATTGATCGGCCAGTTGCATGCAACGATCCATCGCCTCATAGGCCACGGCTTGGCCGAGTTTGTTGTGTCCATCCCACGACTCGGACGCGGCGAATCGCGAGGGGAGTTTCTCAATCTCCGCACCGGGAGTCCAACGACCAACCTTGCTGCCGAAGAGATCATCGAGATGGAGCGCTTTGAGCGCGTTGTGCGTTCGAATGCCGTGACGCGCCGCGCTGTGACAAAAGCGGGCGGCGGCATGCGCCTCCTCCTTGCTGTAGCCTCGGGCCAGATAGGCGCGGGTCACGAGACTGTCGTGCTGTGCGGCGGGAACAATGAACCAAGTGTCGGACATAATTTTGTTAGAGAAGATTGGCTTGGGCCAAGGCTGGCTTGCCCTCGAGCACATTGATCATGTTCTGCACGGCCATGCCCGCTTGGCGGACCACATTTTCATAAGTGCGAGAGCCGATATGCGGAGTGATGACCGTGCGGGGCGCTGTGAGCAACGGATGGTCGGGCGGTGGAGGTTCCTCGTCCATGACATCGGCGGCGTATCCGCCGAGATGGCCCGACCGCAAGGCGTCGAGAAGGGCGGCGGTTTCCACCAGTTCGCCGCGTGCGCAATTGACGAGAAGAAGGCCGGGCTGCGCCAACGAGAGACGCTGTGCATTGACCAAATGGCGGGTATGGTCGGTCAGCATGGTGTGAAGGCTGACCACATCGCACCGCCGGAAAAGCTCATCGGGATCGGCAATGCGCGTGACAGCATGTTCCGAAGCGAAGGCTTCATCCCAATGGTTGCCGTAGCCGAGCACCGTCATGCCGAACGCCGCGGCCCGCTTGGCGACTTCCTTGCCGATGCGGCCAAGTCCGACAATCCCGATCGTTTTGCCGTGGAGTTCGTGACCCGTGATCCTCTTCCACTGGCCGTTGCGCACGAAATTCGCCTCCTCGACCAGATTCCGGCAAAGCGCGAGCAACAGCGCGAAGGTGTGCTCGGCCACGGTGGTGTGGTTCACGCCGGGGCAGAATGTGACGGGAATGTTGAGTTCCGTGGCGGAGGCCAGATCGATCTTGTCCAAGCCAATTCCATATTTGGCCAGAACCTTCAGGCGCGGCAGGGATTTTTCGAGAACGGCTCGCGTGATGGCGTCGTCACCGCAGAGAAACGCATCGAATCCTCCGGCGAGTTCGAGCATGCGCGCCTCGGAGAGCGGGCCGCGCTCGCGGACAATTTCATAGCCCCGCGAGGCGAGGAGGTCGTGATGGGAACCGGGTGTATCCTGGAACGAGGTGGTGGTGAGGAGGACTTTCATGTCAGGCGAACGGAGGTTGGTTGTGGGTTGCACACTCACCCGCGCCGCGCCCGACTCCAAGGAAAGAGGGTTAGCAAATCATTGTTTCCGGTAAAAAATGCTAACACTGTCGCGAGGCCGTCCGAGAATGCAGACACCTTCCTGACTCCTCCCATTTTTAACAACCCCGACCTTCGCCGCCGATTGAGTGCTGCGAGGGAGACTGTCCGTGGAAACGGGTGTATGCCCTTGTGAAATCTCCAAGATGGCGATACCCGAGCGCCAATGCGGTTTCTTTGACTGTGGCATTTTCTTGCCGAAGCAACCGCTGCGCCTCGCGCATCTTGATCTCAAGAAACGCCCGCCCCGGCGAGAGCCCGGTGGACTCGCGAAAGAGCCGATGCAGCCCCATGGCAGACACTCCGAGATAGTCGGCCAGCGCGGATGCTGGCGCACGGATATCAAGGTGCCGCCGCATCCATTGCTCGGCCAATTGCAGGCGTTGCTGAACACGCATCTCGGAGTCGGCTGACCCCCTGTCGCAACGCGCCAGCGCGGCATCGAGCAGGATTTTCAAGGCATCCAGCGAAGGCGGCGAAAATTCATCGGAGCGCTGGATTTCACGCCGCGTGCGTTGGTGCAAATCTTCGATTTCGGCCAGCAGGTCGTTTTCCGCGTTGCGCAACCAGCAGGTGCGGGCCGTCAAACGGTCTCCGATGGCCGGCGGCTCGGCCCAAATCCACACCAAATGCGTGCTGGCCGCCGCGCGTTGGTCGGCCCATCCGTAAGGCACATCGGGCCCGGCCACGATCACCGATCCTCGCTGCGTGCCGTGCCGACGACGGGCGGCGAGAAATTCCGGCTGGCCAGAAAGGACAACCATGCAGGTCCAACCATGATGCACCCGAAGAGGAATGGGATGCCGCCCGTAAAAACGCCGTCCCCAACCCAGATACAGAAGCCCGCCCGCAGGCTGGCCCGGCGGCAACCAGTGGGGCGCTCCAGGACCTGGAAGGTAAATCTCGCGGGCGGCTTTCGTCTGCATGGTTTTTTGGGGCGTGGTCGATTTCCCCCCGTTATTTGGAGAGGTATTCCCGCCTCACGCGGTCAACCCGGCAAACCCGTCGAGCACGATCTGCGACCACGTTTCAAACGCATCCCGCCGGGCCAGAAGTTCCTCATGCGTGGCGAAACCGAGTTCTGCGATCGCCTTCTCTCCGGCCCCCACCTCGCCATTCTCCAGAAAAACAAGATGCACCACCCCGAGATGCACGCTGCCGACCTCGGTGGAGTCGTCGTTGATCAGCGCCACCGCCCGTTCGCTGAAGCCGCCTCCGAGCCGCAATTCCTCGGAAATCTCGCGCCGCACGGCATTGTGGTAGATCGACTCGTCGAAGTGCCCGCCAGAGTCGTCGGTGTCGTTGATATGACCGCCGATACCGATCGAAGATTTCGCCACAAGGCGCTTCTCGCCGGACTTCGCCCCGCGGGTGTAGTGCAGGATTTTCCCGCCGTGCAGGAACACCGCATAGGGGATCAACTGCTTGAGCGTGGGGTCCTCCTCCGCGGCGGAACGCGGCACAAAAAAATTGTTTTTCCTGTCGAGGAACGCGGGCAGGTAATCCCCCACCCTCGGGCACAGGCCCTGAAAGCTTCCCAATGCATCGAATAACTCGCGGCGAACCACGAGCACCTGTTCCTCAGTGTTGCTCATAGGCCGCAGACATTGCCCGCCACGAGACGCCCGCGCAAAGCCAAAACTCCCCGCCGCTGAGCGCCGAAATCCACCCGCCGATTCCCTCCTGCCGTTTCCCACCTTGCAAGCACCCGTCCTTTTCTGTGACAAAGGAGCTGATGACAGACGCACTATCCCAAGCCGTCGAAAGCGGCACACTCGACCAGCAAACCGCCGAAAAAATCGACCGCCTCGCGCCCGGAGCCTTCTGCACCCACAAAAGCTGGGGCTTCGGACGTGTCGCGGAGTGGAATTTGACCGGTGGACAAATCCTGATCGACTTCAAAACCCGCAAAGGCCACCCCATGCAACTCGGCTACGCGGCGGAAACACTCACGCCCATCGCCGAATCGCACATCCTCGCCCGCCGAGAGAACGATCCCCAAGGCGTCAAGGCCGAGGCGGAAGCGGACTCCGCGCTCTTTCTCCGCGCCGCCCTCGCCGACCTCGGCGGCAAGGCCACCAGCGACCAGATTTCCTCGCTCCTCTCGCCTTCCGTTTTCACCCCCGCCGCCTTCAAACGCTGGTGGGACGCCGCCCGCAAAAGAATCAAAACCGACGGCCACTTCAAACTCCCGACCAAAAAGTCCGACCCCTACGTGCTGCTCGAGGAAAAGGTGGATGCCGCACAAGGCCTCTTGAACTCGTTCCGCGAGGCTCGCCACACCCGCGATCAACTCCTCGCCCTCGACCACATCACCAAGGCCCTCTCCGAACTCAAATCCCACGAGAGCGAAATTCCCGCACTCGTTACGGAAGTCGGAGAGATCGCCTCGCGCCACCGCCGCCTCCAAGCCCCCGCGGCGCTTGAGATGCTCGTGGCCCGCGATGAAATCGCCGCCGCCTTCGCGATCGAACTCCCGCCCGACGCCCCCTCGGTCTCCGACATCCTCTCCTCGGAAGCCTCCCGCCTGAATGAAATCTTCTCGTCCATCCCCGGCGCACGCCAGCGCGATGTCCTCGAGTCGTTCGAGAAGGCGTTCGGAGAATCCTGGAGCGACAAGGCCCTTGGCCTCCTCCGCGACGCCGGCGGTCGCCTCGTCGCCGATGTCGCCCGCCTGTTCGAGAGGAAAGGAAACAAGGAAAAACTCCAATCCACGCTGGAACGCTGGATCAGCGAGCGCTCGATTTCCTCGGAGATGCTCATCTGGCTCTGCAAGGACCGCGACAAGCGCTTCCCCGAGCTGTTCAACGCCGAACTCCTCGCCGCCGTCTTCAGCGCCCTCGAGGCCGACCAACTCGCCGAGAAGCGCACCTCGCGGCTCCGCGACCTCTTGGTTGACGACCGCGAACTTATTGGCGACCTGCTCATGAACGCCTCGCGCGATGTCGTCCGCGACTCGATGCGCAAGCTCATGCTCACCCCTGTCTTCGACGACCTCTCGAAGCGCTCGCTCATGGCCCGCATCGTCAAGCTCTACCCCGACACCCAGGACATGATCACCGGCAAGCAAACCGATGAACGCGCCGACTCGCTCATTGTCTCCTGGCCGAGCCTCGAGAAACGCAAGGCGGAACTCGACCATCTCGTCACCAAGGAAATCCCGCAAAACCTCCGCGACATCAATATCGCCAAGGAACAGGGCGACCTTCGCGAGAACGCGGGCTTCAAGGCCGCCAAGGAACACCAGCGCGTCCTCCAAGGCCGCCGCGTCGAAATGGAACGCGACCTCGCCCACGCCCGCGGCACGAACTTCGAGAACCCCTCAACCTCGCAAGTCTCGATCGGAACCGTCGTCACCGTGCGCTACGAGGACGGCGCCACCGAGACCTACAGCATCCTTGGCGCATGGGACAGCTCGCCGGAGCACGGCATCATCTCCTACAAGGCGGGCATCGGCCAGGCACTCCTCGAAGCCAAACTGGGCGCGTCCGTCGAACTTCCATCCGAACACGGCACCCGCAAGGCGACAATCGAGTCGATCCAGCCCTTCACCGATCTGGAACTCCTGAAAACCACCGTCCACGGAGTCGTCGAGGAACTCCTACCGGCGTAACCACGCCGGTCCGCCGCCATGCAGGACACACCGCTCGACATCCTCATCCTCGGGGGCGCCGGCCGTCTGGCCAGCTCTCTCGCCGAGGTGTGGGGAAAATCGCACAACGTCACCTCCCTCGGCCGCACGCAACTCGATATCGGCAACACCGATCTCCTTGCCGCGACCCTCGACACAGCGCGCTTCGACATTCTCGTCAACGGCGCGGCATTCACCAATGTCGACCTGTGCGAGTCAGAGCGTGATGCCGCCCGCCGGATCAATGCCACCGCTGCGGGCCACATGGCGAAAATCGCCTCGGCACGCGGCGCGCGCCTCATCCACTTCAGCACGGATTACGTCTTCGATGGCTCGCTGGACCGTCCACTCACCGAGGAGGACACGCCCACCCCCGTGAGCTGGTATGGAAAAACAAAACTGGAAGGCGAGGAACTCGTCCTCGCCGCCGATTCCCGCCACCTCGCCGTGCGCGTCTCATGGGTTTTCGGTCCGGCGAAACCCTCGTTCATCGATGCAATCCTGAACCGTGCGCGCACCGAGAGCCGTGTCGAGGCGGTGGAGGACAAGTTCTCCAGTCCGACTTATGCGGTGGATTGCGCGGAGTGGCTCGCCCCGTTTCTTCGTCTGGACACGCCAGGCGGCCTCTATCATGCCTGCAACTCGGGCTCCTGCTCCTGGCGCGACTACGGCCAAAAGGCCCTCGAACTCGCCGCCGCCGCGGGCATTCCGCTCGCCACCACCGACGTCGGCGGTATCCGCCTCGCCGACATGAAGCAATTCGTCGCCCCACGACCGGTTCATACCGTTCTCGACACCTCGAAACTCGCCGGCGTCACGGGCATCACCCCGCGCCCGTGGGAAACCGCACTCCACGACTACATCCAGACCCGCCATGCATCGCTTTCATCTGCCAACTGACCGCTGGGAATCCGCCGCCCTCGACCCGAAGGAATCCCACCACTGCCTCCATGTGCTCCGCCTCGCCGAGGGGGATCGCGTGACTGTCTTCGATGGCCAAGGCCGCGAGGCGATGGCCACCATCGCCGCGGTCGCCGGCGGCACTGTCACCCTCCAACTCGCGCCCGCCTCGACAACACCGCCGCCCCCCTGCGCGATCACGCTCGGCCAGGCCGTGCCGAAGGGGAAAAACATGGACCTCATCGTCCAAAAGGCTGTGGAACTCGGAGCCGCCCACATCGCCCCGCTCCTTTCGGACCGCACCGTGATCCAACTCGACACCGGCGATTCCCCGAAAAAGCAGGAAAAATGGCAGGCCACCGCCCTCGAGGCCTGCAAGCAATGCGGCCAAAACCGCATCCCCGCCGTGGCACTCCCCCTCCCGCCTCGCGACTTCCTCCAACTCCCCCCCGCGAAAAACGCCCTCCTTCTCATCGCCTCGCTCCAACCCGACGCGCGCCCTATCAAGACCGTGCTCAAGGAATACCTCGAAACCCACGGCTCATCGCCGAAGGATGTCACCGTGCTCGTCGGCCCGGAGGGAGATTTTACCCCCGCCGAGATCGCCCTCGCCAAAAGCCACGGCTACCAACCCGTCACCCTCGGCCCGATCATCCTGCGCACCGAAACCGCCGCCATCTACTGCCTGAGCGTGCTCGCCCACGAACTCTTCTCGCCGACGGCGGAATAACCCGCCCCCTGCGGGCATCACTCACCGACAGGCGTCGCCGTTGGCGCGACTGGTTCGAACAATAACAATGGCGGCAGCGGCTCAGCCACCGGCTCGGGCGTGGGAACAGGCGTCGGCATGGGTGTGGGAACCGCCCTCTGAACAACCGGCGCAGCAACCGGCTCGGGCTTTTCCAAGAATGGAATCGCCACACGATCCTGAAGCAAAAACGTCCAAGCCACAAAAAGAATCACCGGCGCCACCAGCGCGATGATCGACAAAAACAACGCCAACGACGCGCGCCTTCCGGCAACCCTCAAAATCTCGCGCGCCGCTGCCCGCTCCCGCTCGGAGATCAACTCCATGCAGGCCAGACGGTGCAGCGACCTCTCCGGAAATGTCGGAGCCAAGGCCTTCAACCGATCCAGCGAATGCCTCGCCAGCTCGCTTTTCTTGTTTTCGACGATCTCGAACTCGGGCTCCTCCATGGCCCATGAATGCCCAGCCCGCACGCCCCCCGCAAGCGCAAAGAACTCCCCATCCCACTCCGGAGAATGCCGCTTCCCGGCGGCGATTTGCCCGCCACTCAACTCGACCCCGCCTACGTGAGCATGGCCAACAAACACCTCATCGGGCGTCGCGAAGAAGTTGAATCTCGGCCGCCGCATCCTCCGCCCGAAACACCGAGGTCCCGGCAACCAGCAAACTCGCCCCCCGCGACACACACTCGGCGGCGGTAACCGCATTGATCCCGCCATCCACCTCGATCCGGAAATCCAATTCCCCCCTCCACTTGTCTGCCTCGGCAACCTTCTCCAGCATCTCGGGCAAAAACGGCTGCCCCCCGAACCCCGGGTTCACCGTCATCACAAGCAGGATATCGAACTCCCCCAGAAACGGCCTCACCCGCTCGAGCGGCGTGGGCGGACTGATCGCCAAGCCTGCCAGCTTCCCGGCGGAGCGAATCGCCTTGAGCGATGCCGACACGTCGTGCTGCGCCTCGACATGCACACTGATCGAAGACGCCACCGGCACAAACCGCGGGATATAGATATCCGGACGCTCGATCATCAGATGCACATCCAGCGGCAGCGCCGTGTGCCGCGCCACCGCCTCCACAAACGCCGGCCCGAAGGAAATATTGTCCACCAAATGCCCATCCATCACATCGCAATGAATCCAATCCGCCCCCGCCGCCGTGACCCGCTCGACCTCCGCCCCCAACCGCGAAAAATCACAGGCCAGAATCGAAGGAGCGACGATTGTTTTATGCATGGACATGGAAGCGTAGTAACGCCCACCCGTGCATTTTTCCAGCGGCGATTGCCATGTCGGCGTTCGCCGACAATCCAAAATGTCGGCGATCGGCCATATTTTGGGAATTCCTGCGCGTTTCACGTTCAGCCATTTTATTCCGTAAAACGCATATTGCTATTTTATATGTTTTGGCGAATAATCTTGGGAGATGCAACTCGCCCGCGACTCCAAGCAAATCGGCAACATCATCCGTCGAGCCAGAAGAAAACAACACCTGAACCAAACCCAACTCGCCGAGAAAACCGGGCTCCGCCAAGCCACTGTTTCGCAAGTCGAAAACGGCCAACCATCGGCCCGCATCGGCACTCTTCTCGCGCTTTTCGCCGCATTGGATCTTGAGTTGCTGGTCGCCCCGAGATCCAAGGAGTGGACCATCGAGGCGGGAGGCGGTTTCTGATGCCTCGCCGCGCAACCTACCAACCCCTTGGGGTTTTTATGAATGGCCAAGCCGTGGGCGTCTTGCTCAAGGAACCCGGGGGTGCAATCGCGTTCGAATACGATAACGACTGGCTCGACGCGGCAAACGCGATCCCCGTCTCACGCTCGCTTCCCCTGCGCGAAGACCCGTTTCGAGGCCCGGCGGTTTCAGCTGTTTTTGAAAACCTGCTCCCGGATTCAGAGGCACTGCGCCGCCGCGTTTCGGAAAATGTCGGCGCGGAGGGAACAGACGCCTACAGCCTGTTGTCACGGATCGGGCGGGATTGCGTGGGCGCCCTGCAATTCCTCCCCGAAGGCGAGGAGTTCGCAACAACAGGGAAAATCGAGGGTCGTCTTGCAAAGGACACCGAGATCGAGGCGATGTTGCTCAACCTAACCCAGACCCCGCTCGGCCTCGACGGCGACAAGGATTTCCGCATTTCGATCGCGGGTGCCCAGGAAAAAACCGCCCTTCTCCGACACAAGGGAAAATGGTGGAAACCCTCCGGCACCACGCCAACCACCCACATTTTGAAAAAACAAATGGGCACGCTGCCGAACGGTTTGCACCTTTCCAGCAGCATCGAAAACGAATTCTACTGCCTGCGTCTGCTCGCAGCCTTCGGCCTGCCGGTCAACCACGCGGAAATTTCCACCTTCGGCAATACCAAGGCCCTCGTCATCGAACGCTTCGACCGCCGCTGGACGGACGACCACCGCCTGCTGCGTTTGCCACAGGAGGATTGCTGCCAAGCTTTGTCGATCCCGCCGTCGCGGAAATACCAAAACGATGGTGGGCCCGGCATCGCCGACATTCTCCGCTTGCTCCAGGCAGGCGACTCGCCCGCCGAGGATCAGAAGCGGTTTCTCAAGGCGCAAGTGATCTTTTGCTTGATCGGCGCCACGGACGGCCATGCCAAAAATTTCAGCATCTTTTTGGGTCCGCTCGGCCGCTTCCGCCTCACCCCCCTCTACGACATCCTTTCCGCGCAACCGAGTCTGGCCGCTGGACAAATTCACAAAAAACAAATGCGGCTCGCCATGTTTGCCGGAACCAATCGCCACTATGTTGTGGACCGAATCCGCGGCAGGCATTTCACCCAGACCACCGAACGCGCGGGCGTGTCCTCCACTCTGGCGGAAGAGGTTTTGCAGGAAGTCCTCGAACAAGCGCCAAGAGCGAAGGAGTTGCTGGAAAAAAGCCTGCCAGCCGATTTTCCCGAATTCCTCCACCGCACAATCTGGGAGGGTGTTGCCTCGCGGCTCGGAAACTTACGACCATAGCTTCAATTCCCCTCCACGATCCCTTTGCCGAACCCCTCCCCCTCGCGATAGTCTCCACCCATGGACTTCTCAAGCGACGAATATTTCATGAGTGAGGCCCTCAGACAGGCCCGCAAGGCCCATGCCGCCGACGAGGTGCCTGTCGGCGCCGTGGTCGTGCGCGATGGCGAAATCATCTCCCGTGCCTGGAACCAGGTGGAGATGCTCAAGGACGCCACCGCCCATGCCGAAATGCTCGCTATCACCCAGGCCGAGGCCGCCATGGGCGATTGGCGACTCACCGACTGCGACCTCTACGTCACCAAGGAACCATGCCCCATGTGCGCCGGCGCGATCGTCCATGCCCGCCTCCGACGCGTCATTTTCGGCTGCCCCGATCCCAAATGCGGGGGTGCCGGCGGCATGGTCAACCTCCTCCAAATGCCCCAACTCAACCACCGGTGTGTCATCACCTCCGGCATCCTCGAGGACGATTGCGCCTCGATCCTCCGAGACTTCTTCCGCGCCAGACGCCTGTAACCCTCATGCATCCCGCAGAGGAATCAAAAAAGTCGTCCTCGTAGGAAACAACGTTCTCCGCGGCTGCACCGAGAGGGATTTCTCACGCTTTACGATCCAGTGACAGCGCCCAATCTCAAAAAACTGCTGGCTTTCCCTTGTCCCCTGCATTCAGACCGAAAGTGTGAACTTTTTTCGTGCTCGTGTTTTCTATTTATCCAATAAATTTATGGGCTGAAGGAACTACCAAAATAAAGCCCGCCAATGCGAACACCTCTGGCTACCATCTTGGTCCAAGTGCATTTCTCTTTTGGAATAACATGCGACCTCTGACGACCATTCTTGCTACCCTGTTGGCCCTTGGGGCCTCGGCTACGCTCGCGGAGGAATTTGTGGTGCTCGACAACGGGGTGCGCATTCCGATCCGCAAGGCGATTCCTGTGATCTCGGAGTCGTCGGGCTGGCATACATCGGCCTCGCGTCCCCGCCAGGAATCCCATCTGCACAAAGGAACGCGCACCAGCCACCAGGGGTTCCATGTCGATTACAGGATTGCTCCGGAGGGCGCCCCTCAGATGGGATATGATCTGGATGCCGGGTTCAGGATGCTGGACTCGATGATCGGCGATTCGATCGACCCCTCGCTTGCAAGAAACATGCAGATCGGCCAAGGCGGACACCTCCGGTGGACAGGCCCAAACCGGCTCGAACTCACGCTCTCATCAACGCTCGAAACAGCGCTTCATGACACGCGGTCCTATCAGGAACACGCCGTGGTTCACAAAGGGCACCTCTCGTTCGCTCCGCTGCCCCACACGACCCTGCGAACCTCTCTTGGATCCGGCGACCGTCACCGGCTCGATGGCACGATTCTTCACGAAGATGCGCTCTCCACCTCGCTCGAGCAACGCGTGCCGCTCCTGCCGCTGCGCCTCACACTGACACAATCCTCCGCATGGCAGTCGCTGGTAGGTTCGGACGATGGTGACGTCGAGCGCCACAGACTCCTCGGATCGGCTCTGTGGAATATCCAGGAAGGCACCACCCTGTCCCTCGGCGTCGAGTCCGGCATGGTCTCGCGGGCGGCAAATGACTCGAGCGAACTGACCTCGATCACCTTCACGGAACTGCGCCTCCAGCCTCTCCCCCAAATCGGACTCCGCCTCGGCGCAAGCGCCGAGGACCGTGGAATTCCAGCCCCCACCAACGAGGGCGGCGAGGAGCGCGTGCTCATTCCAGCCCTCTCCGCGGGGCTGGACCTCCAACTCGCTCCCAACTTTGAAACAGGCATCGGCATCCTTTACCGGCCCAACGCCCCGGCCACTCCCGCTAATTCCTCCACAGCCCCAGCTCAACTCACGATCTTCGGCAGCGCGCTGTTTTGACCCTTTTCGGTTTACTCGGGGTCGGCAAAAAAATACCAATGCGCCCATGCCAAACGCCCGCGTGAACATCGGACTGGTCCAAAACTCCTGCTCTTCGGACATCGAAGCGAATCTCGCCGCCGCCATCCGCGGCATCCGGGAGGCCGCCGCGCGCGGAGCCAACATCGTGTGCCTGCAGGAACTCTTCCTCTCCGTCTTATTGCATTCTCGCTTTGCTTGGCTTCCTGTTCGACTCCCAGTGGCAAGCCTAGCAGGGAGAACGACACGCGTCCGTCCATTCCCTGGAAGGAATTAATAATTAGAGGAGCTTCCTTTAATTCCTTTCCAGAGGAGGGTGTTTTCTAACTGCGATTTCCGAACGACGGTAAGCACGTAGCGGTGACGATTGGTGATCGGAACAACGCAGTAGCAGCCCCACTTTGGTATTGGGCAATCGGCGAGGATGGGACATTGGCACTTTCCGATCATTCGGGGGAGACGTGTGCATCATTGGAGTTGATCGAGTATTCACCGACCGCTGTTGTCGTTCGCAATCGTGGTGAAATCATCCAATACAATCGGACGAAAAAATGAAGGCGAACAAGGCGTCGCTCTCAACACCTGCCCCGCTACGTGTTCAAGCCGTTATGACCAATCAACCTCCAACCAGTAGTCGAAGCCTCGCCCCCGGGCAGGTGTGAGAGGACTCGACGTTCGACAAGAAAATATCCCTCGCGGCAGTCGGTCTTTCCGGTATATTTTCCATACCGCATGGAGTTTGAGTATGATCCAGTCAAGAGCCAAACCAACAAGGAGAAGCACGGCATTGATTTTGATGAAGCCCAAGTGCTTTGGCTGGATGAGGATCGGGTCAAGCTTCCAGCACGCAGCGACACCGAGGAGCGCCATGCACTGATTGCAAAAAACGATGAGAAAATATGGATTGCCTTCTACACGATGCGCGAAGCTGCAATTCGGGTTATTTCCGTGAGGCGAGCCCGAGAGAACGAAGAAAAAATATATTATGACAGCTGAACAACTGGACGAGATTTTTGACAAAGGAGAAGAAGATATTCTTCCTTATCTGGATTTGGCCAAGGCCGTTCGGCCAGGGCACCAAGCCAAGCGGGTTAACGTCGATTTTCCATCTTGGATGATTTCTCGCTTGGATTTCGAAGCTGACCGTCTTGGTGTTCCACGACAATCATTGATTAAAGTCTGGATTGCGGAGCGATTGGCTGCTGCAAAAAAATAAAGTCGAACAATGCGATCCACCCGCGTCACGCTTCCTGCGAGTCGCTTCGCTCCTGGGCAGGAATCGCGCCACTCCGGCAAATTTCTCGGCGTCCCCCGCTCAACTCACGATCTTCGGCAGCGCGCTGTTTTGACCCTTTTCGGTTTACTCGCGGGCACCAAAAAAATACCAATGCGCCCATGCCAAACGCCCGCGTGAACATCGGACTGGTCCAAAACTCCTGCTCTTCGGACATCGAAGCGAATCTCGCCGCCGCCATCCGCGGCATCCGGGAGGCCGCCGCGCGCGGAGCCAACATCGTGTGCCTGCAGGAACTCTTCCTCTCCGTCTATTTCTGCCAGATCGAAGACCACAAATACTTCGAACTCGCCGAGCCCGTCCCAGGCCCGACCACCGAACTCCTCCAGTCCCTCGCCCGCGACCTCGGCATCGTGCTCGTTGCATCGCTCTTCGAACGCCGCGCGCCGGGCCTCTACCACAATACAGCCGCCATCATCGACGCCGACGGCACCTTCCTCGGGAAATACCGCAAGATGCACATTCCCGACGACCCCCTCTTCCTCGAGAAATTCTATTTCACCCCCGGCGACCTCGGCTTCCGCGCCTGGGACACAAAATTCGGCCGCATCGGCGTCTGCGTCTGCTGGGACCAATGGTATCCCGAAGCCGCCCGCCTCACCGCCCTCCAAGGCGCCCAGATTCTCTTCTACCCCACCGCGATCGGCTGGCATCCCTCCGAGAAGGAAAAATACGGAAAACGCCATCACTCCTCTTGGGAAACCGTCCAGCGCGGCCATGCGATCGCCAACGGATGCTACGTCGTCGCGCCCAACCGCTGCGGCCACGAGGCACCCGACGGCGGCGATGGCATCGAGTTCTGGGGACAGAGTTTCGTCGCCGATCCCTCCGGCGAGATCATCGCCCGCGCCTCTGTCGACAAAGACGAAGTGCTCGTGGTCGAAGTGAATCTCGACAGCGTGGACACCCAGCGCACCCATTGGCCGTTCCTCCGCGACCGCCGCATCGAATCCTACGGGGACATCACCCGCCGTTTCATCGATTGATGCCCCATGCGCGTCGGTTCAGCCGTTTTCGAGACCAGCCACACCGGTGTCGCCTCGTGCCCCGAGGATGACATCCCGGAGATTGCGTTCATCGGACGCTCGAACACCGGCAAATCCTCGCTCCTCAACCTCCTGACCCGCCAGCGCGCCCTCGCCCGCGTCTCCCAGACCCCCGGTTGCACGCAGCTCATCAATTTCTTCCGCATCAACGACACGCTCCGCTTCGTCGATCTTCCCGGCTACGGCTTCGCGAAGGTCCCCAAAGGCGGCCGTGCGGCCTTCCAGCAACTCATCGCAGAATACATCGTCCACCGCCCGAACCTCGCCATGGTCTTCGTGCTCGTCGACTCGCGCCACGACCCGCAGCGCATCGACCTCGAGTTCATCGACTGGCTCTCCGAAGCCCGCCGTCCCTACGCCGTCGTCTTCACCAAGACCGACAAACTCAAACCCGCCCAAGCCCAAAAAAACGCCGCCCGATTTCTTGAAGCCATCGAAGGCCCGCCTCCGGCCGCCCATTTTCTGACCTCCTCGAAATCCGGCACCGGCCGCCTGGAACTCCTCGGCTTCATCGGCACCCTCACCGCCCGCTGAGCACCGCGCCGCGCGCAGCACTCGGGCCAGTCACTCAAACAGGCCCGACAGGCTTCCCCACTCGGCATCCGGATCGTTTTCAAACCGGCGCAGCATTTCCTCAAACCCCAGCCAATCACTCTCGCTGCACAACTCGTAGCTGTGCCCCCAAAAGTAAAACGCCGGCGCGCGAACCGACTTGGCTTTTTCATAAAGCTCCCAAAAGCCGGCATTCCGGAAATGACAATCCGCCGCCAACAGCATGGGATCGGCCGCAGGAAAGGATGGCGTGGCATTCGCACAGGTGCGGGCGTAACGATGGCCCGCCTCGCGAACAACCTCGGCGGCGTGCGGCGGACAATGCCCATAGGGATACGCGAACCCCACCACCTCGCGCCCGAACAAATCCTCGAGGCGCGCCCGCCCCTCCACCACCTCGCGCGTCCACTCGGCGGTGGATAGCTTGTTGGCGGAGGGATGCGTGAGCGTGTGATTGGCGATCTCGAACCCCTCGTAGGTCGCAGCCAGTTGGTCCCTTCCAAGCCGCCGCACTTCCTTTGTGTCGCGGAACCTCCACGCTTCGCCGGTGCCCGGCAGGTGCAGCCCGGCATTCAAGTTGAATGTGGCCTGCGCGCCGAAGGACCGCAGGATCTCGCAAAGGCGAAGATCATCCTCCACTCCGTCATCCCAGCACTGCACGATTTTGATGCGATATCCCATAGGGTGGCTGCTTCAAAAAAACGTCCGCATCTGGACTTTCGGTCAGCGCCCTTTGCCGAGCAGATGCTCGGGATTCAGCTTTTTGAGCGCTGGCAGGGTGAAGAGACCGTCTTTGCGGATAAGCTTGCCGTCGAACCAGACCTCGCCGCCGCCGTAGTCGGGGCGTTGGATGCAGACCATGTCCCAGTGGATGCGGCTGGTGTTGCCGTTTCCCGCGGTCTTGTAGGCCTGGCCGGGCGTGAAGTGAAAAGAGCCGGCGATCTTTTCGTCGAAGAGGATGTCCCGCATGGGATGCAGGATGTGCGGGTTGAACCCGAGCGAGAATTCGCCGATGTAGCGCGCCCCGGCATCGCTATCGAGGATGCGGTTGAGCGCGGCGGTGTTGTTCGCGGTGGCTTCGATGATGCGGCCCTCGGAAAAATCGAGTCGCACGTTGTCGAACGCATGCCCCTGATAAATGCTGGGCACATTGAAGGTGACATGGCCCTCGACGCTTTTTTTCACGGGGCAGGAAAACACCTCGCCGTCGGGGATATTGCGATCGCCGCCGCAAGTCACCGAGCCGATGCCCTTGATCGAGAAGCGAAGATCGGTGCCGGGCCCCTTCAGGTGCACCTTGTCGGTGCGGTCCATGAGCGCTTTCAGCGCGGCCATGCCGGGAGCCATGCGCCCGTAGTCGAGCGTGCACACCTTGAAGTAGAAATCCTCGAAGGCCGGCGTGCTCATCTGCGCCTGCTGCGCCATCGCGGGCGTGGGCCAGCGGAGCACCACCCACTTGGTCTTGTTGATGCGCCAATCCATGACAGGCCGCATCGCACCGGAGATGAGCCGCATGCGGTCGTCGGGCACGTCGCTCATCTCGGTGATGTTGTGGCTGCCGCGCACGGCGATGTAGGCGTCCATCTTTTTCATGCGCGCCAGTTCGACCGAACGCGACACCTCGAGCTGCGAGGCCTCGGCGCCAAGGGCGAGTTCGCGCGCGACACGCGCGTGGTGAATTTGGACAAACGGCACGGCGCCGCGCTTGCGGGCGGCCTGCACGAGGGCGATGGCGATCTCGTCGGGTGCGTCAAAGATGTCGATCAGGACCTTTTCGCCGGGTTTGAGTTTCGTGGAGTGTGCGGTGAGGACGTCTGCCAAGGCATTGGAACGCGGGTCGTGCATGGGTAAAAAATCAACGGGTGGTTTTGGCGGCGAATTCCCCGAGGCGCTGGGCGGCGTAAGCCGACAAGGCAGGGCGCAGCACGGGAAGCAGGAGTTTGAACAACGCGAGTAGGGAACTGAAAAACACCGCCCAGCCACTGCGCGGGGCCGCGGGCTTTACCTCGGCGGCGCCTTTTTTGCCTTTGGCGGCGGCGCGGCGCGTTTTGGGGCCTGCCAGAATATATCCCAGCGCGGCAGCCGAACCGATCCATGCCAGCGGGCGGGTCCTCACGGAGCGCTTGAGCTTGGCGGCGATATTGACCTCCCCGGCAACGGCGTGGACATCGCGGGCGATCGCCAGGCGACTCCGGCGGAGTTCCTCAAGAATCTTCTCTTTGGAATTCATGGCGTGGATTTTTTCCCGAAGGAGGCGATGTCGCTCGCGATCTCACGGCGCGTGACGGCGAACAGCGGCGTGCGCGAGTGGTCGCGCACATGGCGGGCGCAGACATAGGCCAGCAGGGCGTGCCCGAGAGTGAAGACCCCGAGAATCCAAAGCCAGGAGACTCCCAGCACCCAGGCGGCAACGAATGCCAGAGTCAGAATCAAAAACACATACCCCAACGCGGCGAAAAACACCGCCGCGAGAAACATGACAAGCAAGCGAAAACCAAGCGCGGCGGCTTCGCGGGATTCCTCGCCCGCCAGCGCCCCGATCGCGGAGACATACCTGCCAAACGAGCCGACGAGGCTCATCAACTCCGCGACCAACCCGCGCGGACCCTCCGGTTTTTCAATCTCCGCCACAGGCGATCAACGGCGGAGCATGATGCCGAACAAAAACCCGACACCGAGAGCGATGCCAACGGCCTGGAGCGGGTTCTCGCGCACATAGGTCTCGGCCTGGCTTTGGTAGTCGCGCGCGCACGTGCCGGCATCGCCGAGAAAATCTTGGGCGCGCCCGCGGTATTCCTCGGTCTTCGATTTCGCTTGGGTGCGAAGATCATCGTAAGTGGCGGAAGCGGCCTCACCGAGATCCTTGGCGGCGGCGCCGAGGTGTTCCTTCCCGGCATCCACCGCTGCCTTGGCCTGCGTTTTCACGGTTTCACCGACCGTGCGACCGGCTCCGACGGCGGCGTCCAACGCCTTTTTGGCATGTTGGGAACTGCTTTCAAGTTTCTGTGCGGCTGTTTTGGTGTCGTTGGTTTCAGACATGGTTTTCTCCTTGGTTGGCTAATAAGTGACACGGAAACAGACCTTGGCAAGCCTCAACCAACATGGCAAACACGGGGTGAATGACTGAGACCACTTCCTTCGCCCCCGGACGCGTCGAAATCCTCGGGAACCACACGGACTACAACGGCGGCGTCGTTCTTTCCGCCGCCCTCCAGATCGGTATCACCGCCATCGCACGCAGGCTCCCTGCGAACCAAGTCCAACTCTCCAGCGAGGGCATCGAGGGCGTGGAAACGCTCAATCGGTCGACCGGTCTCGCTCGCTCGGGCAAGTGGATCGATTATCCGCTGGGTGTGGCGGAAATGCTCTCGCGCGCCGGTGCCGAACCCGGCGGCTTTTCAATTCACTTCAGCTCGACACTTCCCCACGGCGCGGGCCTCTCGAGCTCCGCCGCGCTGGAAGTCGCCACCGCGGTCGCGCTCATGCGCCTCTACCCGTTCGACCTCGCGCGCATGGATGTCGCCCGCCTCTGCCGCCGCGCGGAAAACGAATTCGTCGGCGTGAATTGCGGCCTCCTCGACCAGGCCTCCTCGGTGTTTGGAAAAAAAGACCACCTCGTCTTCCTCGATTGCCGCTCAGAAACGGTGGACGCCATTCCCCTCCCACCACATCTCGGCCTGCTCATCATCAACTCGGGCGTGAAACACGCGCTCACCGGCGGCGAATACAACGAACGCCGCGAACAATGCTTCGAAGCCGCCCGCCTCATGCAGGTCCCGGCCCTCCGCGACGCCTCGACCGCGCAACTCGAATCAACCCCCATGCCGGATCTCGTGAAACGCCGCGCTCGCCACATCACGGGCGAAAACGAACGCGTCTTCGAGGCGATCGAAGCCCTTCGTCAAGGCACGCCGGAGGCCCTCGGCGCGCTCATGTCCGCCTCCCACCGCAGCTCGATCGAGAATTTCGAAAATAGCACACCGGAACTTGATCTCCTTGTATCACTTGCAACATCCCAGCCCGGCTGCCTCGGTGCACGCCTCAGCGGTGGCGGCTTCGGCGGCGCGATCGTCGCCCTCGTCGAAAAAGAAAAATCACAAAAAATTCAACAGAAAGTTGTTGAGGAATACAATTCCCGCGCCGGAGCGACTGCCACCGCCCTCCTCTGCGAGGCATCGGATGGCGCCATTCCGGCCTGATCCCGAAAATCCCGCGCAAGACACTCCACGCGGGATTGTTGTGTGACAAAATCGCCCGATTCTCGACAACATCCCCCTCCCGAGTAGTCTTTACGGCCATGGAAAGCCGACTATCTGGGATCGCCGGGAGAATTCTTCAGTCCTATGAGGATGTCGGTGGATTGAACAACACCGACGGCCACAATCTCCCGTCGAAGCGCGCGCTCGAAACGCTCTGCGCGCGCCTGCTCCAGTTTTTGTTTCCCGGCTTCCACGACGACCGTCCCATCCACAAAAACGAACTCGCCGAAACCACCCGCCACCGCCTCGGGGAACTCGCCTCCGCCTTCGAGGACCAGATCGCCAAGAGCCTGCGCTTGAAAAATGCCACCTGCCCCGACGCGGAAGTCCGCGAGGTGCTCCTGACCTTCCTCGGCGAGCTTCCCGCCATCCGCGAACTCATCCAGACCGACATCGAGGCGGCCTACGAGGGCGATCCCGCGGCCGCAAGCAACGAGGAGATCATTCTCTCCTACCCCTGCATCGAAGCCATCGCCATCCAACGCTGCGCGCACCTCCTCTACAACTCCGGCGTGCCGCTCCTGCCGCGCATGATGACCGAGTGGGCCCACGCGCGCACTGGCATCGACATCCACCCCGGCGCGCGCATCGGCCCGTATTTCTTCATCGACCACGGCACCGGCGTCGTCATCGGCGAGACTTGCGTCATCGGCCGCAAAGTGAAGCTCTACCACGGCGTCACCCTCGGCGCCCGCAGCTTCGCGAAGGACGACAAAGGCCAACTCGTCAAAGGCGGCAAACGCCACCCCGAAGTCGGCGACCATGTCACCATCTACCCGAATTCCACCATCCTCGGCGGAGAAACCGTCATCGGCGCCGGCAGCACGATCGGCGCGAATGTTTTTCTCATGCACAGCATCCCCCCGGGCTCGCTCGTCGTTTACGAAGAGAAACAACTGCGTATCGTGGAAAAATTCCGCCAACCGCCGATCTGACCCATGGTTTACCTCGACCACAACGCCACCACCCCGCTCGACCCCGCCGCCCGCGAGGCCATGCTGGAGCATCTCAGTGGCGAGTTCGGCAACCCGTCGTCGATCCACAGCGCCGGCCGCAAGGCCCGCGCGGCGGTGGATGACGCACGCGATCGCCTCGCCGTGCTCCTCGGCGCGAAATCCCACGAAATCATCTTCACCGGCGGCGGCACGGAATCCTGCAACCTCGGCCTCATGGGCATCGCCCGAGCCCACGCCGCGCGGGGAAAACATATCATCATCTCCGCGATCGAGCACCACGCCGTGCTCCACGCCGCAGAGCACCTCCAGCACGTCGAGGGGTTCGATGTCTCCATCCTCCCCGTCGATTCCAGCGGCATCGTCGATCCCGATCTCCTCGCCCGCCTGATCCGCCCCGACACCACCGTGGTTTCGATCATGCACGCGAACAACGAGACCGGCGTCATCCAACCCCTCGAGGCCATTGGTGCCGTCTGCGCCGAGAAAGGCGTGTTTCTCCACACCGATGCCATCCAGACCTTCGGCAAACTGCCCGTGCGCTCCGACCTGCCAGGCCTCTCCGCCCTCTCGATCGCAGGCCATAAATTTTACGGCCCGAAAGGCGTGGGCGCACTCTGGATCAAGGCGGGCATCCCCCTCACCCGCACCGCCCACGGCGGCTCGCATGAGAATTCCCGCCGTCCAGGCACCGAAAATGTCGCCGCCATCGCGGGCATGGCCGCCGCCGCAGAAGCCACCACCGCGCGCGCTGCCGCCGACTCCACACGCCTCGCTCCCCTGCGCGAACGGCTCTGGCACGACATCTCCACCTCCTGCCCCTCCGCCATCAGAAACGGCGACCCCGCGCGCTCGCTGGCAAACACGCTGAATGTCAGCTTCCCCGGAGCCGATGGCGAGGCACTCCTCATGGGCCTCGACCTCGAAGGCATCTGCGTCTCCAGCGGCTCGGCCTGCATGGTCGGCTCGATCCAACCATCCCATGTCCTCCTCGCCATGGGCGTGCCGCCAGACACCGCCCTCGCCACCGTGCGCTTTTCTCTCGGCCACGACACCACGGAATCCGACATCACCACCACCGCCGCCGCCGTGGCCAAGGTGGCGAAACTCCAACACGACCTCGCGGCATGAAATACCGCCAACTCCTCCTCGATTTTGGCCGTTCCGTCATGCGGCGGGTGAAAACCCCGCCGGAGGACCTCGCACGCCCGCGCCGCAACTCGCGCCTGCGCCACGACCCGCTCCTTGAGGATTTCGCCAACCAACTCCTCAAGGCCGCCGGTTGCCGCCGCCTCGCCGCCCGCGTCTTCTGGAACCCCGCGCTCCGCACCACCGCCGGCCTGGCGATCTGGCGCGACCGCATGATCATTCTCAACCCCAAGCTCCTCGAAATCTCCTCCGCCGAAGTCCAGCGCACCCTCCGCCACGAACTCGCCCACCTCCTCGCCAAGCACCGCTCCGGCAGACGCCGCATCGACGCTCACGGCCCGGAATGGCGCGACGCCTGCGCCGCCCTCGGCATTCCCGACGAACCCCGCTGCCACGATCTCCCCTTCAAGCGCCGCCGCGTCACCCGCCGCTTCTTCTACGCCTGCCCCGAGTGCTCCTCCGTCCTCGCCCGCGTCCAACCCCTCAAAAAATCCGCCGCCTGCATCAAATGCTGCCGCAAACACAACGGCGGAAAATACCACCCCCGCTACCGCTTCCGCCCCATCGACCGCCCGGAAACCATCGCAGCGTAGAAGAGGCAGCCCGATCTCACGTCCAATCTTCCAGCAACA
>CAZRLX010000027.1:0-2928 GCA_964601115.1 uncultured Chthoniobacter sp.
TGGTATTCGCCCTCGGGCGTGGAATCGGCCACGACGCCTCCGCCGGATTGGACATAGGCCTTGCCATCCTTGAGGACGACGGTGCGGAGGGCGATGCAGGAGTCGTGGTTGCCATCGAAGCCGAAGTAGCCGACGGCACCGGAGTAGGAACAGCGTTTGCTTTTTTCGAGTTGGTTGAGGAGTTGCATGGCGCGAACCTTCGGGGCGCCGGAGACGGTGCCGGCGGGGAACGTGGCGCGCATCACATCGAACGCGCTGCGCCCTCCGGCGAGTTTGCCCGAGACGTGGGAGACGATGTGCATGACATGGCTGTAGCGCTCGATCGTCATGAAATCGGTGACCTTGACCGAGCCGAATTCCGCGATGCGGCCGACATCGTTGCGGGCGAGGTCCACAAGCATGAGGTGCTCGGCGCGTTCCTTCGGGTCGGCCATGAGGTCGGCGGCGTTGGCGTTGTCCTCATCGGGCGTGGCACCCCTGCGGCGGGTGCCGGCGATGGGGCGGATTTCCACAAGGTCGCCGGTGAGGCGCACGTGGACCTCCGGCGAACTGCCAACTAGCGAATACCCCCCGGGGCAGCGGAGGCAGAACATGTAGGGCGAGGGGTTCACAAACCGCAGGGAGCGGTAAAGGTCGAGGGCATCGCCGGGAAAGTCGGTCTCGAAGCGCTGGGCGAGGACGATCTGGAAAATGTCGCCGGCGCGGATGTATTCCTGCGCCTGTTCGACCATGGCGTGGTATTCCTCGCGCGTGGTGTTCGATGTGGACGAGGAAACGGGCGGGGTGGTCTCGGTGAAGATGGGGTCGAAGGCGAGGGGACGGCCGAGTGCGGCGAGGACTTCTTCGATCCTGCGGCAGGCGGCGTCGTAGGAGGCGGCTTCGGTGCCGGGTTCGGGAAACGCATTTGCCACGATGCGCAGGCGGCGGCGTTTATGGTCGAAGACGACGACAGTTTCCGGAACCATGAAAAACATGTCGGGAATGCCGAGTTCGTCCTTCGGCGGCGCGGGGATCGAGGGTTCAAACCAGCGGATGCAATCGTAGCCGATATGGCCCACCGCTCCGCCATGGAAGGGCGGCAGCGAGGCGTCGGTCGGCACACGGTAGGGTGCCATCCACCGTTCGAGTTCATCGAGTGGATCGCGGGAGGCCACAAAGGTGCGCGAGGTGCCGTTTTCGCAAATGGTGATGGTTTTATCCGAGGCTGTGAATGTCGCGCGGGTGCCGAAGCCGAGGAAGGAAAAGCGGCCGACCTGGTCGTTTTGCTCCGCCGACTCGAGGAGGAACGACGGGGCCTCCGAGCAGAGCTTCACAAAGGCCGAAACCGGGGTGTCGGCGTCGGCGACGATCTCGCAGACGACGGGCACGACGCGGGCCGTGGCGGCGGTGTCGAGAAACGCGGATCTCGAGGGAGAGACGGGAATCATGAAAAGGAGACCTTGGGAGCCTGCCTTTCCGACGGGTTGTCCACTTGGAAGAGTTCCGCCGGTCCGAACTGGAAGATGCCGGCGACGAGGTTGGTGGGGAAAAGTTCGCGCTTGGTGTTATAGGCCATAACCGAGTCGTTGTAGGCCTGCCGGGCGAAGGCGATTTTGTTTTCGGTCGAGGTGAGTTCCTCGGTGAGTTGCATCATGTTTTGGTTCGCCTTGAGGTCCGGGTAGGCCTCGGCCACGGCAAGGAGACGGCCGAGGGCTCCGGCGAGTCCCGATTCCGCACCGCCGAGATCCTTCATGGCGGAGGGATCGCCTGGATTGGCCGCCGCGCGGTTTCCAGCGGCCTGGGCGAGGTTGCGGGCCTGGGTGACAGCCTCGAGGGTCGAGGCCTCGTGTTGCATGTAGGCCTTGGCGGTTTCGACGAGGTTGGGAATGAGATCGTAGCGGCGCTTGAGCTGGACATCGATCTGGGAGAAGGCGTTTTTGAAGCGGTTTCTCAGGGTGACCAGCTGGTTGTATTGGCCGATGACGAAGAGCAGGAGAAGGCCGGCCACCGCAGCCACGACGACAAGAAAGACGACTAAAGCACCCATGCGCGCAGTGTGGCGGGGGGGCGGATGCCGCGCAACCCCAAAAAGGCCCGCTGGAGGCGCTTGCGGAGGCGCGCCGGGAGGTCAATTCCCGCTTGTGGGGACCGCGCGCGCCGCATAGTGTCGATTCAAATGATTGCGCAGCGCAGTCCAGACAACAACGGCCCATTGACCTGGATGGGGTCGTTTCCCGTTTATGCCAGCACGGTGCTGGCCGGGGTGCACGGAGTGGCGCTGATTCTTACGGCGCTGGCCATGGCCGCCGGCGCGGAGTGGTTTTTGCAATTGTTCGTGTTTTCGAGCAGCGCGATCTCGACCAACTGGGCGCTCTGGCAGCCGGTGACGTATGCGTTTGTGCACACGCCGCCGTATTGGTTTTTCCTGATCGAGCTGTATTTGTTGGTGGTGTTCGGGCGGGAGATCGAGGGGTATCTGGGACGGCGCGGGTTTTTGCAACTTTACACGCTCCTGTTGCTGGCTCCGACATTGTTGCTCACCTTCGCCGACCTGCTTGGTTGGTCCACGACCTATGCGGGATCGAGCGCGTTGCATTTCGGTGTGTTCGTCGCGTTCGCGCTCATTTTTCCGACCGCGGAGATGTTTTTCGGCATCCAGGCGAAATGGATCGCGCTGGCGTTGCTGGCGATCAATTCCCTCCAATGCCTCGCGTTGTCGGATTACACGGCGTTGACCGTGCTGGCGGTGGATTGCGTGGCGGCGTGTCTGTTTATCGGCTTCCACCAAGGGCGGTTCATGATTCGCATGCCCGAGCGCCGCTTCAAGGTCGTTCGCGATCCCGCGCCCTCCGGTGCGAAGAGCCGTCCAGCGCGCGAGGAGGTGCCGGTGGAGGATGTCATCGATCCGATCCTTGAAAAAATTTCGCGCAGTGGTCTTGCCAGCCTGAC
>CAZRLX010000027.1:3028-22553 GCA_964601115.1 uncultured Chthoniobacter sp.
TTCCGCGGGCGGGTGCGGATGCTCGAGTCGCATTTCCTGGTGCCGATGGTCTCGCAGAGTCCGAAGATTCTGGACGGCGAGTGGCGGCGCCTTGTGTGCGAGGATTTGATTTTGCCGTCCTTCAAGATCGGGAAGATCGAGGCAGTGGCGCGGCGGTTGAAGAGGAACTATGCGTTCATCTTCGGCATCGTGCTGGTCGCCTGGACGCTCAAGATTTTCATTCACACGCCGAAGCCGATCCGTTCGTTCGGGGACTTCTACCACGCGCTTGCTGTGCACGAGTTGCCCGCGTGGCTTGCCTTTGCGGTGTATGCCGGAACTATCGTGGTCATCTCGGCGCTCATGGTCTTCATCCTCCGCTCCAGTAGCGAGGAGGTGAACGAGTTCGGTCGCACGAACGGATCGCTATGGAAAATTTGAGGGGGGTGGAGCGGTTGCGCTCGATTGTGGCGCGCCTGCGCGGGCCGGGCGGGTGTCCGTGGGATATCGAGCAAACGCATGAAACGCTCAGGCCGCTCCTCGTGGAGGAATGCTATGAGCTGATCAATGCCATCGAGTGCGCCGACGATGCCAATATGCGCGAGGAACTCGGAGATGTGCTCCTGCATGTGGTCATGCACTCGCAAATGGCCGGCGAACGTGGCGCGTTCACGCTCGATGGCGTGGCCGAGACGATTTGCGAGAAAATGATCCGGCGGCATCCGCATGTGTTCGGCGACAGCACGGCCGATGATGTGTCGCAGGTGCTCGGGCAATGGGAGCGGATCAAACGCGAGGAGAAGGGGGAAAAAGCCAAGAGCCATTTGGACGGCATCGCCGCCGCGCTTCCAGCGCTTTTGAAGGCGCAGACGGTTCAGAAAAAAGCCGCGCGGGTCGGGTTTGATTGGCCCGATGTCGCGCCTGTCTACGCCAAGATCGAGGAGGAGACCGGAGAGATTCGCGAGGCGGTGGCCGCCGGTGGCAAGGCCGAGATCGAAGCCGAAGTCGGGGATTTGCTTTTCAGCGTGGTCAACCTCGCGCGAAAGCTCGGGGTGGATGCCGAGACGGCACTGGCTGGGTCCACCAAACGCTTTGCGGACAGGTTCCGAAACATCGAGCGCGTTCTCGAGCGCGATGGCCGGCGGGTCGAGGATGCCGGTTTGGAAGAACTCGATAGGATTTGGGAGCAGAGCAAATGAGGTTCGCCGTGGTGAATCCCGGTGGGCGCGACCGCTCGCAGTCGTTTGCCACCGGGCCTGGAGCGCCGCGCGGCGGGGGGCATGCGCCGGTGAATTTCCATGCGTATGCGGCGTGTCTTGGCGGAAATTTTTTTCGGGACGAACGCGAGGTCGAGGAGGGGGCGGCATTGCTATTGCTGCGGAAAAGAAACCTGCGGCAGGTGCTGGCCTCGATCGAGCGGTTGAGGCGGAGGGGTGTGAAGGTGCTTGTGTCCTGCAAGGAGACGGGGTCGCACCAGGTCGCCGAGTTGCTGGGCGATGCGACGCGGTGGGAACCGTTCTGCCAAATCTGCCGTGCGGCGGACGCCGTGCTGACGCCTGTTTCCGCCCTCGAGACTCTTTACTGGGCCGCCGGAGCGAAGCTTGTGGAGTGCGTCCCCACGCCGTATCCGCTGGAATTTCCCGAGTGGAACTTCGGCGTGCCACTGGAAAAGCGGCACGGGATTTTTGTGGGAACGAGGGAGTTCGGCGTTCCCACGCGAAACCACCTCGCCGCTGTGGCCATGGCGGATGCGCTTTCCCGCGAGTTGGCCTGCCCGCTGGCGGTGGTGAATTCCGAGGGGCGGCGCGGCAGGATGCTGCTCAAAACATTCCAACGCGGAAATCCGCTGTTTTACATTCTTGAGGGCCCGCTGGCATATGCCGACTACCTTGAGGCCATGGCGCGGCACCGCATCGTGTGGCAACTTGATGCAAGTTCGGTGCCGGGCCAGGTCGCTGGGGACGCCTTGCTTTGCCGGATGCCGTGTGTGGGTGGGGACAGCGAAATCGAGCGGATTGCCTTTCCGGAATTCGCCTGTGGGGCCTCTCGGGAGGCGCTTGCAGAGCAGGCGAGGGGGTTGCTGTCGAGCGATGACAGGTGGACCGCCTCTGTCGAGGAATCCTCGCGCCGCGCGGAGGAGTTCCTGACATTCCATGCCGTGGCCGGGAGGTTGCAGGAAATCGTGGCGTCGTTGGATTGAGCGGCAAAGCCTGAAAAAATCCGCTGGCATCCCCCACCGTGCCCGTTCCATGCTGGCGCTATGAAGAGTCTGGTTGTTTGTCTTGCTGTTCTTTTGTGTTCCAAGGTCGCGTTCGGTGCGGGCGGAGGTTCCGCGTTGCACGCGCTTCAAACAGTGTCCGCTCAGGAATTCGCGAAGAATGCGACGATCGTCGAGATCAAGGGCATTCGTGGCGAACCCATGCCCGCCGAGTGGACGGTGCTCCTGTCCGATCCCTCCGCTCGTGGCGGGGTGCGCGAGGTGGTGGTGGCCTCGGGGCGGATTCTCTCCGAGCGCGCGCCGATGCATGGCTTCACCGAAGTCGCGAACCTGCCTCCCATTGACATGCAGAAGGTGTCGATCGATGCCGGGAATGTCTTTCAAAACATCAATCTGCAAGCGAGTTCCGGCAAGATGGGGTTCCACTGGATCGATTATACCTTGAGGACCGATCCGCAATTGATGCAGCCCGTTTGGACGGTGCGTGTTTTCGACAAGCTCGGCTCCGAAACAGGTCAGTCGAAAATCTCCGCCGACGGCGGGGCGATCATCGAACCACTGGTCAACCCATCGCAGGAATCGAGGGGGAAGCGCCCGGGGGGATTGGTCGGTCGGGTTATCGATTTCTCCGAGTCCACTGGCCGCAAGATCGGCGATACGACACTCCGCACTGTCGGCAATGTTCAGGAATTCCTTGTCGGCGAGCGGACGGTTGGGCCGAAGGACGGCGAGTAGGGCGAAAAGGCTGGCGCTTGTCTTTGTGCCCCGATAGGCAAAGACCCGTATGAATTCCGGTATTCGCGCCATTTGCCTTTGCGCCGCGGTTGTGTTCGCCGCCGCTTGTAAAAAATCCGCCCCGCCAGATGCCGGCACCCCTCGTGTCAAGGTGGCTCCTGTGATTCAGAAGGATGTCATTGCGGACAACCGTTGGGTGGGATTGCTCGACGGGTATCAGAACGCGGCGATTCAGGCGCAGGTGACAGGCTACCTGCTCACGCAGAATTACAAGGAGGGGTCCACAGTGAAGAAAGGCGACGTGCTGTTCACGATCGATCCGAGGCCCTTTGAAGCCGCGCTCGCCCAGGCGCAAGCGAACTACGCCACCGCGATCGCCAAGGCGCAACTCCAACAGATCAACCTCCAAAAACAGGAGCAACTCTACAAAACGCAGGTCATCAGCGAGCTGGAATACCAGACATCCTACCAAAACACGCAGGCCGCGATCGCGAATGTCGCGGCTTCGCAGGCCGCTGTGCAATCCGCGCAGGTGAATCTCGACTACTGCACGGTCACGGCCCCCTTCGACGGTGTCGTGGGTGTCTCGAACGCCCAAGTCGGCGATTTGGTGGGTCCCGGCGGCCGCGTCACGGTGCTGACCACCGCTTCGCAGATCGAGCCGATGAAGTTCAATTTTTTCATCACCGAATCCGAGTATCTCGAGGCGGCGGAGCTTTTGCAGAAAATCCAGAACCAGCCCTTGGATGAACGCAAGAGCCGCTTGAGCCTGCAGCTTGCCGACGGCACCACCTATCCGGAGCTCGGCAAATTCTATTTCTTCAACCGGCAGGTGAATTCCTCGACAGGTGCGATCCAGATCACCGGCCTGTTCCCGAATCCCACCGGCGTCCTCCGCCCGGGCCTCTTCGCCATGGTCACAGCACCGGTGAAGGAATTGAAGGGCGCCCTGCTCGTTCCCCAAAAAGCCACGGTGGAACTCCAAGGCAGCTATTTCGTTTCCGTCGTCCAAACCGACAACACCATCAAAACCGTGCCGGTGAAGCTCGGGCCGCAGCAAGGCCAACTCCGCGTCGTCACAGGGCCTCTTGTAAGCGGTGAGAATGTTGTTGTGGAGGGCGTGGAAAAAGTCCGCCCGGGCATGAAAGTCGACCCGGCGCCCTACGAGCCAGCGGAGCCACCCGCGAAATCCACCGCCTCGCCGAAACCCTCCGCCAGCCCCGCTCCGGCGGAAACCAAGTAGGACCGCCATGTCGAATTTCTTCATCCGCCGCCCCATCGTGGCGATGGTCATCGCCATCATCACCGTCATCGTGGGCCTGGTTTCCATGGCGGGCCTGCCGATCGCGCAGTATCCCAACATCGTCCCCCCGCAAATCCAGGTCACAACGACCTACGTCGGCGCCGATGCCCTCACGGTCGAGCAATCGGTTGCCACCCCGATCGAGCAGCAAATGAGCGGCGTCGAGGGAATGGAATACATGTATTCCATCAATGCCAACTCGGGCATCATGAGCCTGAACGTCATCTTCGGCACAGACACCGAGCCGACGACCGACCAGATTCTCGCGCAGATGCGGCAGACGCAGGCGAGTTCCCAGTTGCCTTCGGAGGTGCGCAACTACGGTGTCACTGTCGAGCAGTCCCTTTCCTCCCCGCTTGGCGTCTTTGTGCTGAGTTCGCCGAATGGCGAGTTCGACCCGACCTTCCTGGCGAACTACGCTTACATCAATATCAACGACCCGCTCACGCGCATCCCCGGCGTGGGTAGCGTGAGCATCTTTGGAGCCGGCGAATACGCCATGCGCATCTGGGTCAAGCCGGACCGCCTTGCCACGCTGAATATCACCGTGCCGGAGGTCATCAGCGCCGTGAGTTCGCAAAACAAAGTGAACCCCGCCGGCCAAATCGGCGGCGAGCCGGTGCCCGAGGGACAGGTCTTCACCTACACCGTCACCACGACAGGCCGCCTCACCACCGTCGAGGAGTTTGAAAACATCGTCATCCGCGCCAATGAGGACGGATCGATTGTGAGGGTGAAGGATGTCGCGCGCGTCGAACTCGGCGGTCAGGTCTACAATCTGCGCGGCCGTTTCCAAGGCAAGAACGCCGCCATTATTGCCGTCTACCAGCTTCCCGGCTCGAACGCGGTGGACACCATGAAGCAGCTTCGCGCCTACTTCGAAGAGCAATCGAAGGTTTTTCCCTCCGGCTTGAAATACGATGTCGCGCTCGACACCACGCTGGCGATCACCGACGGCATGAAGGAAATCGTGAAGACGCTTTTCGAGGCCATGGTGCTCGTGATCTTCGTGGTCTTCATCTTCCTGCAAGGGTGGCGGGCGACATTGATTCCGCTCATCGCCGTGCCGGTGTCGCTGATCGGCACGTTTGCGATTTTCCCGATGCTTGGATTTTCGATCAACACGCTGTCGCTCTTCGGCATGGTGCTCGCGATCGGATTGGTGGTGGACGACGCCATCGTCGTCGTCGAGGCGATTGAGTCGCATATCGAGGAGGGCCTGTCGCCGCGGGATGCGGCGTTCAAGGCGATGTCGCAGGTCTCCGGACCCGTGGTCGCAATCGCGCTCATCCTCGCGGCGGTGTTCATCCCGACTGTGTTCATTCCCGGCATCACCGGGGCCATGTATCAGCAGTTCGCCGTGACGATGGCCGTGTCGGTGCTCATCTCCGCTTTCAACGCCCTGTCGCTCAGTCCGGCACTCGGCGCGTTGCTTCTGCGCCCGCGCACTGAGGTTCGGGGGCCGCTGGGGGCGTTTTTCAGGGGCTTCAACAAATTCTTCGGAGCCGCAACCACCGGTTACGGCACAGTGTGCCGGGGGTTGATCCGCAAGCTCGCCATCTCCATGCTGATCCTCGCGGGTCTCGCTGCCGCGGCGGGAGGAATCGGCGGCACCATGCCCACGGCATTTATTCCCGAGGAGGACCAGGGGTATTTGTTCGGAGTCGTGCAATTGCCCCGCGCCTCCTCGCTGCAGCAGACGACAGCCGCCGCCGATCAAATCGAGCAGATTCTCCTCAACACGCCCGGCGTGGAATTCGTCACCTCGATTATCGGCTTCAACCTCCTGAGCACCGTCCAGAGCACCTACACGGGCTTCTTTTTCATCACGCTCGAGGACTGGGGCAAGCGCAAGACCCCCGAACTTCAAGTGGACGCCATCCAAGCGAACATCAACCGCGAATTGGCCGCGCTTCCAGGCCCCACGGCCTCGTTCGCCTTCCCGCCGCCGGCCATTCCCGGCATCGGCACGGCGGGTGGTGTCACGTTCATGCTCGAGGACCGCACTGGCGGACCAGTGGAGTTCATTGCCTCGAACACTCAGAAATTCATGGCCGCCGCGAAGGAACGTCCCGAGTTGACCTCCCTCTTCACCACGGCGCTTTGGGACGTGCCTCAGATCCACCTCGAGGTCGATGAGGCCCAGGCGATGATCCAGGATGTCGATCTGAACCAAGCCTACCAGACCCTTCAGACATTCCTCGGCGGGTATTTTGTGAACTACTTCAACCGGTTCGGCCTCCAGTGGCAGGTCTATGTGCAGGCTGAAGGAGAATACCGCACCGACCTCGACAACCTCGGCCTGTTTTACATCTCCAACAAGAAAGGCGAGCCAGTTCCGGTGAACTCGTTTGTGAAGGCCACCGAGTCCTACGGGCCGGAGTTCACGATGCGCTACAACATGTTCAGGTGTTCGCAGATCAACGCCGGTGTCGCGCCGGGGTATTCCACCGCTCAGGCCATGAAGGCGCTCGAGGAGGTCTTCGCCGAGACGATGCCTGAGGGCATGGGGTATGATTATTTCGGCATGTCCTACCAGGAGCAGCAGGCCGCGCAGGGGGTGCCTCCCTCCGCGATTTTCGGCCTCTCGCTCTTGTTCGTATTTCTGATCCTCGCCGCGCAATACGAGAGCTGGAGCCTGCCCTTCAGTGTTCTCTTCACCACGCCGATCGCGGTCTTCGGGGCCTTTGCGGGCCTGTCGCTCCGCGGTATGCAGAACAACCTCTACGCGCAGATCGGCCTCGTCATGCTGATCGGCCTTGCCGCGAAAAATGCCATCCTGATCGTCGAATTCGCGAAGGACGAATACGAAAAGGGCAAGGACCTGCTCGAGGCAACGATCGCGGGGGCGAAACTTCGCCTGCGTCCGATCCTTATGACCGCCTTCGCGTTCATTCTCGGCACCGTGCCGCTGGCGATCGCCACTGGATCCGGCGCGGTGAGCCGCCAAGTGCTCGGAACCACCGTGATCAGTGGCATGCTCGCGGCGACATTCCTCTCGATCTTCCTCATTCCAGCCTGCTTCTACCTCGTCGAAAAATACTTTGTCGGAGAGAAAAAGGGCGGCGAGTCACCCGAGCCGGAAGAGCCCAAGGAAAAGTCCCAAGCATGAGGAGAGTCGGCAAAAGGTCTCATTTGGGGATTTCTCAGAGCCTCGTGCAGGTCAGGTGTCTCGGGTGACGTCGAACAACTTACGCTTGCAGGCGGGAGGCCCGCACTACATCCCGGAAGTCCAAAAGCGACCGGCTATTGGCGTTACAGGTTTTTTCTGACGATCTGGAAGAGATCGGTATTGTCCATAAAGCCGCCGATCTCCTCTGTGCCGGTGCCTGTTCCGACCACGATCGAATCCTCGGCCGTCTCGATGCCTGCGGCGGTTTTTGCGGCGGCGGGCTCGGAAGCCGCCGGGCCCTCGGGTGTCGAGCGGGTTCCCGATCCAGGCCCGGTCGACCAGGTGAACGAAGGCACGCCCTGGGCGTTGATTCCGAGAAGTGCGGCTCCATTGTCCTTTCGGAAGGGGTAGCCATTCAGGCGCAATCCGCCCACGTTGCGCTTGCCCGCGACGATGATGACAGCATCCTTGCCTGCAAACTTGGCCGCCTCGGCGACGGCTTCGTCAAGCGCGAGAATTTCCCTGAGCGTGCGCTCCGCCTCGTTCTGCGAGGCGGCCTTCCCGGCCAACGCGGCATCAACCACGAGCAAATACCCGCGCGAGTTGTATTGGAGCAGCTGGATGGCCTTGCGCACCATCGTGGCGAGCGAGGGTTGGCCAGCCTCAGGCGAGAACTCGTCGGTGAAATTCAGGTTGTTCATGCTGAACACGCCGAATGTTTTCGGGCTGCGCCAGGTGGGCACCTCGATCAACTCGGACTCCGAGCGCACCACATCGAACCCGCCGTCGCGCAGTTCCCGCACGAGATCGCGTCCATCCTTGCGCCGCCCCTTTTCGGATTCAGGAAGAAAATCCGCCGCGCCGCCGCCGAGCAGGACATCGATTGATTCGCTCGTGGAGAGTTCCAACGCGATGTTCGGATAGTCGAGCGCATCGCGTGTCGCGGCATAGAACGCCGCTGCTGTGGCATCCGTGAGCGAGGCGTTCGACACGATCCCCGTGGCTCGCCCTGCGCGGCGGGCGAGTTCCAGCAGTGTCGGCAGCCGCTGGCCGTCCAGTTCCACACCGAGCAGGCCTTTGTTTCCCTTGTGCCCGGTGGCGATCGCGCTTGCGGCCGCCGCGGCATCAGACACCGCGAAGTCTCCCGCGTGGGTGGAGATCAACGCCAGTCGCGGGAATTTCTCCAACGCGAGCCTGTGGTCTGCGCCGCCGGAGTAGTTGCGCGCGGGCGTGAGGACCGATGGTGTCAGGTTGTCGGCGAGAAAGAGAATGATGGCGAACGGACGCTGCACCACCCAGTTGACATAGAAAAAAGATCCGAGTGCCAGAAACACCAGAAGACATCCAAGGGCGAGCAACCGGTTCCGAGTTTTTTTGTTCATGAAAAACAATTGCGTCCGCCGAGGCTTGGCGGCAATATGAATCTCCTGTTTGCCCTGTGGTGTAATGGTAACACAGTGCCCTTTGGAGGCATTATTCATGGTTCGAGTCCATGCGGGGCAGCCACCCTATCTAATATCGTTTTGGGTGGCTGAGAGGGGTTGAATTCGGAAAAATCAGGGGGCGATTTTTTCCCGCCGCCGGAACTCAAGCAATAGTGGATGTCTACCCCTTACGCTCCTCGGTTGCTCCAGACCGATTTCTGCGAATCAACAAGAAGGCGAACAACGACCAGAGAAGAATCTCGAAAGGATAGCCGAGTTGAATCGCCAAGTAGAGCGCCTGTCGAACCAACACTGGCAAAAGCTCGAGTCCCCATTTGGTTTGTGCGAAGAGAAACAAACGGTGACGATTGCCATGTTCGACATCAGGCAGGCCACAAAGAGCGCCAGCAGCGCATCAAATCGCTGGACCAGCGAATACATCGCATAGAGCACCAAGCCGCCCATCACGAGCAGTTGGATCAACTGCCAAACCGGCTTGAGAAGGTCCCAAAAATCGATCGGCGCGTTCATGCCCGGCAATTTTCAAAGTTGCCACCGCGCCGCTTCGAGGACCTTGTTGTTGGGTTTGTTGATCCTCTGGAATGATACCTCGGAGAGATCACTTCGCAGGCTCGTGTGTTCCACGGTGATGGAAACCACATGCCCCGTCTCGTCCAAATCCAGATAAACATCCTCGGACAATTTCCGCGTCTCCGCAGGCGTTCCCCCGCCGATCTTCAGTAAGGCGGTATCGTCTCCTCGAAGCGTATGATTTTGATCGCCACTGCTCCTCGTAGGGGGGCTTGAGTGGCCAAGGAGCCGGACTTGTTTCAGAGCCGGTGTGGCTCAGACATTGAGGCCGACCATTTCCTTCACGGAGGCGGCGGTGAACTCGCGGTTCATGCGGCCGATGAAGGAGGCGGGAACGCCCGCGGGGCACACGGCTTCGCAGGCGTAGTAGTTCGAGCAGTTGCCGAAGCCCTCTTCGTCCATTTGGCGAACCATGCCGAGGACGCGGCGGTTTTTCTCGGGCTTGCCCTGCGGGAGCAGGCCGAGGTGGGTGACCTTGGCGCTGACAAAGAGCATGGCGGAGCCGTTCGGACACGCGGCGGCACAGGCCCCGCATCCGATGCACGCGGCGGCGTCCATCGCCTCGTCGGCGATGACTTTGGAAATCGGCACTGCGTTCGCGTCGGGTGCGGATCCGCTACGCTCGCTGATGTATCCGCCCGCCTGGATGACACGGTCGAAGGCTGTGCGGTTTGTCACGAGATCGCGCTGGACCGGAAACGCATCGGCGCGGAACGGCTCGATGGTGATCGTTTCGCCGTCCTGAAAATTCCGCATGTAAAGCTGGCAGGTGGTGCCGCGGCCCTTGCCGTGGGGAATGCCGTTGATCGTGAGCGAGCAATTGCCGCAAATCCCCTCGCGGCAGTCCGAGTCGAACTGGATCGGCTCGATGTTTTTTCCCGTGAGTTGGGAGTTCACGATGTCGAGCATCTCAAGAAACGAAGCCTCCGCCGGAATGTTCTCGGCGTCGTATTCCTCGAGGTTGCCGGGGGCGTTGCAGGATTTCTGGCGCCAGACTTTGAGATGGAATTTCATAGTTCGGGTTATTTGTAGCTGCGGGTTGCCAGTTTGACCTTCTCGTAAACGAGCGGTTCCTTGATCAGGGAGGGCATGTTGCCATCGCCTTCGTATTTCCATGCGGAGACGAAGGAGAAATTCTCGTCGTTGCGCAGCGCCTCGCCTTCGGGCGTTTGGTGTTCGACGCGGAAGTGGCCGCCGCAGGACTCGTCGCGGACGAGGGCGTCGAGGCACATGAGTTCGCCGAACTCGAGGAAATCGGCCACGCGGCCGGCGCGTTCGAGTTCCATATTGATGCCGTCCCCGGTGCCAAGGAGGCGCAGGTCGGTCCAGAACTCCTCGCGAAGCGCCTGGATTTTGCCGATCGCCTCCTTGAGGCCCTCCGCGCTGCGGGCCATGCCGCAGTAGTCCCAGATGAGCAATCCGAGGTTGCGGTGGAAATAATCCACGGGCTTCGTGCCCTTGATGTCCATGAGCTTCTTCACACGGGCCTTGGTGTCGCTGAGGGCCTGCTCGAATGCCGGATGGCTCTGGTCGACCTTTTTGCCGAACTGCGTGGTGAGGTAGTTCCCGAGAGTGTAGGGAATCACGAAATACCCGTCCGCCAGGCCCTGCATGAGCGCGCTGGCACCGAGGCGGTTCGCGCCGTGGTCGGAGAAATTCGCCTCGCCGAGGACATGGAGGCCCGGAATGTTGCTCTGCAGGTTGTAGTCCACCCAGAGGCCGCCCATGGTGTAGTGGACGGCAGGGTAGATGCGCATCGGGCGCTCGTAGGCGTTTTCGCCGGTGATGTTCCGATACATCTCGAAGAGGTTGCCGTAGCGCTCCTCGATTGTTTTTTGTCCGAGCCGCTTGATGGCGTCGCTGAAATCGAGATACACGCCGAGTCCGCCGGGGCCGACGCCGCGCCCTTCGTCGCAGACCTCCTTCGCGGAGCGCGAGGAGATGTCGCGCGGGGCGAGGTTGCCGTAGCTGGGATATTTCCGCTCGAGGTAGTAATCGCGGTCCTCCTCGGGGATCGATGCCGGGTCCTTGCCACAATCCTCCTTGCGCTTCGGCACCCAGATGCGGCCGTCGTTGCGGAGCGATTCGCTCATGAGTGTCAGCTTGCTCTGGTAGTCGCCGCTGACAGGGATGCAGGTCGGATGGATTTGCGTGTAGCAGGGGTTGGCAAAAAGCGCCCCGCGCTTGTAGGCGCGGAAGGTCGCGGTCACGTTGCACCCGCGGGCGTTGGTCGAGAGGTAGAAGACATTGCCGTAGCCGCCGGTGCAGAGAAGCACCGCATCGCCGGCATGGGTGGTGATTTCGCCGGTGTTCAGGTCGCGGACCACGATGCCCTTCGCGTGACCATCCACCACCACGAGATCAAGCATCTCGGTGCGCGGGAACATTTTCACCGCCCCGAGGGCGATCTGGTGGCTCAGGCCGGCGTAGGCGCCGAGGAGAAGTTGCTGGCCGGTCTGGCCGCGGGCGTAAAACGTGCGGGAAACCTGCGCGCCGCCGAACGAGCGGTTGGCAAGGAGACCGCCGTATTCGCGGGCAAATGGCACACCCTGCGCCACGCATTGGTCGATGATATCGGCGCTGACCTCGGCGAGGCGGTAGACATTCGCCTCGCGGGAGCGGAAGTCGCCGCCCTTGATTGTGTCGTAGAAAAGGCGAAACACGCTGTCGCCGTCGTTCTGGTAGTTCTTGGCGGCGTTGATGCCGCCCTGCGCGGCGATCGAGTGGGCGCGGCGGGGGCTGTCCTGGTAGCAGAAGCACTTCACCTTGTAGCCCTGCTCGGCGAGGGTGGCGGCGGCGGATGCCCCGGCGAGGCCCGAGCCAACGATGATCAGCTCGAATTTCCGCTTGTTGGCGGGGCTGACGAGCTTGGCGTTGTTTTTATAATTCGTCCACTTCAGCTCGAGGGGACCTTCTGGGATGTTGGATTCGAGTGTCATTGTGCAGCTCCTTTCCCAAGACCGAACACGAACACCGCGATCGGGATGGATGTGTAACCGGCGAACAGCGCCCAGGCCAGCACGCGGGCGGCAAGTTCATACGTGTGCCGGATGCGGGAATTCGTGATGCCGAGCGTCTGGAAGAGGCTCGCGATGCCGTGGCTGAGGTGGAAGGTGAGGAGAAACAATCCGACCACATACACAAGCACCACCGGCGCGCTGCTGAATCCCTTCACAACCATCGCATAGACATCGTGCACCTGGCGGCCGTCGAGTTGGGTTACCATGTTCTGGAAGGAGGGATCGACAACCCTCACTGTGAAGTGGGCGAGGTGGAAGATGACAAACGCCAGCACGATCAACCCGCTAAGCCGCATCGTGCGCGCGAAGACGGTCGTCTTGATCGGATCCGAGGCGATGTATTTTTTCGGCCGCGCGGCTTTGTTTTCCTTCCAGAGCAACATCGTGAAGTAAATGTGGAGCACCACCGTGGCCAGCAGCGCCAGGCGGATGACCCACAGGATCGGGCCAAGGCTGTGGAGTTTTTCCGCGTAGAGGTTCATGGCATCCGGGCCGAGATAGATGGTGAAGTTGCCCAGCAGGTGGCCGATGACGAAAAGCACCAGTGCGATGCCGGTCAGGGCCACAACGGTTTTTTTGCCGATGGATGAAAAAATCCAGAGTTGCGCAGGGCAGGGGCCAGTGCGGACTGAGGAGGATGAGGAGGTAATCATGGGAAATGCGGCATTGTGTTAAACGCCCGACAAATGCCAGTCGAGGCAAAGAAATTGAAAAAAGTCGCCCAACCCGTCACAGGACGGCAACGCATTCGATTTCGACATCGAACCCGAGGAGTTGTGCGCCGATCGTGGCGCGGGCGGGTTTGGACTCGCCGAAATACCGTGTGTAAACGGCGTTCATCTCCTGGAAGTTCTCCTTGGTGAGTTCGGCCAAATACACGCGTGAACTCACGACATTGGAAAAATCCGCCCCTGCCGCCGCGAGGACCTTCTTGACGTTTTCCAGCACAAGTTCGGTCTGCCTGGTGATCGACCCGCGCTCAATCTGGCCGGTGGAGGGATCCCATGGCGTCATGCCCGAGACAAAGACAAATTTCCCCTCCGCAGCCACGCCGAGGGAGTAGGGACCAAGAGCCGGCGGACCGCCGGGAACATCGCGCAATTCGTTTTTCATCGGGTCGGATGTGAACGCATCGCGGCCTTCGAAACAAGCGCGGAAACGAATCCGGCATCGTCAACACCGGCGATATGGCGTTAGGTTTCCGCGATGGACCCATGGCAAACGCAGCGCGGGTGGTTGGTCGCGCACGGCACAAGACTTCTCGAAACCCACCGCCTCCGCACAGGCAGGCCTCTGATCGAACCCACCGGCGATGCCGAGGCCGACGCGCAACGCCTGTTCCAAGCCCCATTTGTCGTGGTCTCGGCGGCGGCGGATGACGACCAGACCTTGAATTACGGCAACGCCACAGCCCTGCGCCTCTGGGAAATGGACTGGGCCACGCTCGTGAAGACGCCCTCCCGGCACACGGCGGAGCCTGTCCACCGCGACGAACGCGCCGCCTTCTTGCGGCGGGTGCGCGAGTCGGGATTCATCGACGATTATTCGGGCATCCGCATTTCAAGCCGCGGCAACCGTTTTCGCATCGCGCGCGCCACGGTGTGGAATGTGACCGATGAAACCGGCGCCCACATCGGGCAGGCGGCGACATTTTCCTCGTGGGAACCTCTCGCAGGGAAGGAGGCACGCTGATGGGCGGCATCATCGTCAAACCCCGCTCGCGCATTCTCCATGGCCACGATTGGGTCTACGCCAGCGAGATTTTGAAAACCTTCGGCGCGCCGCAAGGCGGCGAGGTCGTGTCCATCAAGGACGGCAAGGACCACCTCCTCGGCGTGGGCATCTACAACCCGCGCTCGCAAATCACCGTGCGGCGCATCTCGCGGCGCCGACAGGACCTTGATGCCGATTTTTTCCATCGCCGCATCGCCCAGGCCCTTGAATACCGCCGCCACGCAGGCTGCCGCATGGACCTCTGCCGGTTGCTCTGGAGCGAAAGCGACGGACTGCCGGGCGTCGTTGCGGACCGCTACGGGCCGGTGGTGGTCCTCCAGACCCTCACGCTTGCGATGGATTCCCACCGCGAGACGATCGCCGCCTCTCTTGCGGAACTGACCGGCGCGGCCTGCGTGATTGAGCGGAACGACGCGCCTGTCAGAACCTCCGAGGGATTGGAAGCGAGGACATCCGTCCTCATCGGCACGAATCCAGGACCGCTCGAGATCGAATCCGGCGGAGTGACATTTCTTGTCGATCCCCTCGGAGGCCACAAAACCGGCCTGTATCTCGATCAACTCGGTTCGTATGCCGAGGTTGCCCCGCTGGCAAAGGGCCGCACGGTGCTTGATTGCTTCTCGAACCAAGGCGGCTTCGCCCTCGCCTGCGCCAGAGCTGGCGCCACAGAGGTCACCGCCGTCGAGTCGGGCGCCGACAGCATCGCCAGGCTCCGCGAGAACGCGCGCCGGAACGCGCTGAACATCACCGCCAGGCAGGCGGATGTGTTTGATTTCCTCAAGCGCCCCGACAAACCGGAATACGATCTCGTCATCCTCGACCCTCCGTCGTTCACCAAGGCCCGCGGCCGCGCCGCCGAGGCGCTTCGCGGCTACCGCGACCTCCACGCGCGGGCGGCAACGCTTCTCTCGAAAAACGGCATCCTCGCCACCTTTTCCTGCTCGCACCACATCGCCGCGCACGAATTCGAATCCGCCATCGCCGAGGGTCTCCATGACGCCCGCCGCAACATGCGCGTGATTCGCCGCATCGGACAGCCGCTCGACCACCCCGTCGTTCTCGGCCTCCCCGAGACCGAATACCTCAAAGGCATCATTCTCGAAGCCATGCCCGGCCGGTAGCGTCGAACGCCGAGCCGCCCGATTTACTTTTTCCGAGAGAGCATCGCGGCGAGCAAAGCGAGGATCAGAGCGGGAATCGCCGTGAAGGCAAAAATCCGCCCAAGCGCAAGGCCGGCGAGGTTTTCGAGGGGGCCGACGCCGAAGGCGGCGACGCCGTAGCCGAGTTGGTAGAAGGCGATCAGCAGGCCGGCGACCGAGGCGGCGATGGTGGACATTTGTTTTTGTCCAAAGCTGATGATGAGCGGGAGCATCGCTGAGCATCCGAGGCCTGCGAGAGCGAAGACGGCGAGGCCGGGCAGGGCGGATTTTTCGGGCAGGAGGGGGATCAGGAAAAACGAGAGCGCGATGACCACCGGCAAAAACCGGAACGCCAAACTCTCCGGCACCCAGCGGTCGATCGAGGCAAAGAGCAAGCGGCCGCCGGTGACGGTTCCCCAGAAAATCGTGAGCGCGAGCGAGGCGGTGGTCGTGGGGTTGCCGAGCGTGTTCGACATGAGGATGGAGGCCCAGTTGCCGTTCATCGTTTCGCAAATGCCGTAGAGGAACGCGGCGGCGGCGAAGGCGGGGAAGATCGCGGGCAGACCGCCCGAGGAGTTGGTGTCGGCTTGCGGACCGGCGGAAATGGCGAGGGGGAGGGAGAACACCAGCAGACCGCCGCAGAGGATGGCGACGAGGACGGGCAGTCCCCACCAGAATCCGAGGCCGACAAAGATCGCGACGAATGCCGGTGCGAGCGCGGTGCCGAGCCCGAGGAGGGTGTTGAGCGTGAGCAGGGTGCGGTCGGCGGTTTTTGGAAAAAACGCGGCGGCGCAGGTGTTGATGACGGGAACCGTAAGGCCGAAGGCGAGGCCCATGAACGAAGTCGCGACCATGAGCACCGGGTAGGCGAGGGAGTGGTTCCCCGCGATGAACTGGCTCGCGATGAGCAGCGCCATGGAGACGAGGTTCGCCGTCAGTCCACAGAGGAAGACGGTTTTTGCTCCGAGGTGGCTGGCGAGTTTCGGGCCCGCGAGAGAACTGGCGATTGCGAGAATCGCCTGTGGGATGAACAGCGCGCCGTATTGCGTGCTGGTGAGGCCGTAGTGGAGCGGACTCGTGAAAATCGCGCCAGCGGCGGGGAAGGTGACGAGGGCGATGCCTTGGGCGACGCCCGCGCCGAAAACCGCTCCCACAGCGGCGCGGGAGGGGGGCACGGCCGTCCCGGCCGTGTCGGCACTGCTTTTGCTTGTCGTCGGCGAGTCTGATTCGGACCGACTCATCAATGCCTACACAGGCGGGACGCCTGTGCCCCCTTCCTCATTGGCACGCAATTCTCCAAAGCACCGTTATTTCAGCCTCTCGAGGAGGTGGTCGCCGACGCGGAGGGCGTTCGCCATTGCCGTGAGCGCGGGGTTCACGGCGCCGATACTCGGGAAGAACGAGGTGTCCACGACATAGAGGTTGTCGAGTTCGTGGGCCTTGCAATTCGTGTCGAGCACGGAGGTGGCGGGGTCGGTGCCGAAGCGGCAGGTGCCGGACTGGTGCGCCACGCCGCCGATATCGATCTCGTTTTTCATGTAGAGATTCCTCGGAATGAGGTGCTCGTGCATGTCGAGGTGGTTGAGCATCGACTTGAGCTTCGCGTAGAGGCGATTTTTCGGCTCCTGGTTGTTCGGCGTGTAGCTGAGCGTGATTTGGCCGTCGCTGTTGATCATGACGCGATTGTGGGGCGAGGGCAGGTCCTCGGTGGAGAGCCAGAAATCCACGGCGTGCTTCGCGACGAAATCGAGTGTGAACTCGGGCGCGAGCCCAGCCTCGATCGGCTTCTCGCCTTTATACATCGGGCCTTGGGATTTTCCGACCATCTGGATGTTGCCCATCGGGAACTCGAAATCTTTCATGCCGAAATAAAAATCATTCAACCCAAGAGTCTTCTGGTATTTCGTCGGGTTCGGCTCCTTGGAAATGGCGAGGACGGCCTGGCTGTTGTGATACATGTAGTTCCGGCCGACTTGGTCGGAGCCGTTGGCAAGGCCATTCGGGTGTTTGTCGTTCGCCGACATGAGGAGGAGTCGGGCGGAATTCGCGGCTCCGGCGGAAACGACGACGATGCTGGCACGGAACGACTCGGTTTTTCCACCCCGGTCCACGAGGACTTCGCTGATGGATTTTCCGGTGGGGTCGGTGTTGAGTTTCAGCACCTGCGAATCGGTGAGGAGCGTGACATTCGGGTGTTCGAGCGCGGGGCGAACGCCGAGGACTTCGGCATCGGATTTCGCATGCACGAGGCAGGGGAAGCCGTCGCAATCCTCACAACGCACGCAGCGGCTGTAGGGCATATTCGTCTCGTTGAGCATGATGCCGCAGGGCGAGTGGAACGGGTGGTAGCCGGCGCGTTTGAGGTCATCGGCGAGCTTTTGGATGCGCGGCTCGTGGGAGACGGCCGGGTGCGGGTAGGGCGCGGAGCAGGGCGGCTCGGTGGGATCCTCGCCACGGGCGCCGTGGACTTGATACATCTGTTCGGCCTTCGTGTAGTAGGGCTCGAAATCGTCGTATGCGAGCGGCCAGGCGGGCGAGATGCCGTCGTGGTGTTTCAAGACGCCGAAATCCTCTTTGCGGAGGCGATACAGGGCCGCGCCGTAGAGTTTCGTGGCGCCGCCGACGAAATAGTGGACGCCGGGCTGGAATTCCTTGCCGTGCTTGTCGCGCCAGGTGTCTTTCGAGGTGTAGCGGTTCGCGATGAAGACCTCGGAGGCCGACCAGTTTTCGGGTTCGCGCGGAAGCCAACCGCCGCGTTCGAGGATGAGGATGCGTTTGCCGGAGGGGGCGAGATGGCGGGCGAGCGTGCCGCCGCCGGCGCCGCTGCCGATGATGATGATGTCGTAGTCGTTTGGCATGGGATTTGGATTAGCGGTCGATTTGCGGCACGGGTTTCGCGCCTTTGGTGTTGAGCTTGATCGCCCAGACCGAGTCGGACGAACAGATGAAGAGGATGTTGTTGTCGCGGCCGCCGAAGGTGAGGTTCGCGGTCTGCTTGGGGAGTTGGATTTTGCCGATCATTTTGCCCTTCGGGTTGAACACATGGATGCCATCGAGCGCGCCGGAATAGACATTGCCCCGCTCGTCGAGCCGCATTCCATCGGGGAAGCCGGGGTAGACAACCGCGAAGACACGCTGGTTCGAGATGCTCTTGCCGTCCGGTGCGACATCGAACGCATAGATCGTGTGCGGCTTGTTGTAATAATAGGTGCGCGGGGCTTGGATCGCGCCGCTGTCGATGATGTAGAGGATTTTTTCGTCGGGCGAAAACGCTATGCCATTGGGCATTTGGAGGTCGCCGGTGACGACGGTGAGTTTTTTCGTGGCGGGGTCGAAGCGGTAGACATTGTTCGGCAACTCGGCCTCCTGCGGGAATTGGAGCGAGCCGTAGCTGGGATCAGTGAACCACACGGAGCCGTCGGATTTCACCACGAGGTCGTTCGGGGAATTGAGCGGCTTGCCATCGTAGGAGCCCGCGAGCGTCTCCACGCGACCGTCGTGGTGGGTGATGGAAACCCGGCGGCCGGTGGTCTCGGCGGTAAGCAGGCGCGCCTCGAGGTCGGCAGTCTGTCCGTCGGCGATGCTCGACGGGTGGCGGAAAATGACCGGCTCGCTCCAGGAGGCGGGCGTGATGGTGTTGTAGGGCGAGAGGCCGTGCCAGCGGATGAGGTTGATGTTGTCGTTGATCTGGTCGGTGAAGACGAGGTAGCCCTCGGGCGAGTTTTTCACCTGCAGGTAGACCGGCCCTTCGGTGAAGCCGAAGCCCTTCGCGAGATGGATGAGTTTCGGCTCGGTGCCGAGGATCTCGGCGAACTCGTCGTCGTAGACCTGGAGCGGCAGTTGGGGGTTTTGCGCCTCGGGATAGGGCGGATTTTTTTCGTAGGCGAGGTTGCCGATTTCGACTTTCTGGGCAGAGGCGTTGATGGTCAACGCGGTTGCCGCAACGAGACTCAGTGCGAGGGGTTTGATTCCAGGAAGCGACATGTGGAGTGAAGGGTTGTGGGCGGTCGAAGCGATGTCAATGTCCGGAATGTGATTTGTGGCGTTGTTTCGGATATTGAACTGCGCCGGGCTTCGAGAAATGGGCGATTAGATTTTCGAAATTTGTGCGGCGAGGAGCTTCATAGAGCCCTCGGCTTTTTTGAGGGCGGACTTGGCTTTGTCCCAGGCCTTGTCGTCGGAGGCGTGGTGAACGCTGTCGTAGGCGCGGGCGAGGTTTTTGGCCTGACCGTCGATGCGGGTGCGGGCGGATTCCTCGAGCGCGGCGGTC
>CAZRLX010000028.1:0-11853 GCA_964601115.1 uncultured Chthoniobacter sp.
ACGGGAGTCGTTTTCAGCGGGGGACGCGCCGTTTTTTTGTTGCTCGGCAATCGGCCTTTGTTGCTCGGCAATCGTGGGGTCCAGCGAGAGTTCGTCCAGGGCGGGGGTGGGTGTTGACGTGGGGTGGGCGGTGGCGAGAGCGGCGGATTGTTCGGCTTTTTTGCGTTTTTTCGCCTTTTCTTCTTCTTCGATTTCTTTGGCGCGGGGGTCGTCTTGGGGTTCGCGGGAGATGAAGCTATCGAAGGATGGGGAGTCGGAGCCCTTCGGAACGGCTGGGAGGAAAAAGCTTTGCGGCTCCTGCCGGGGGGAGGTTTCGGAGCTTTTCATGGATTGTGGGGTGAGGTTCATTCCAAGTCGTCCTGTTTGTAGAGGCGAAGCCTGTTGGTGAGATCAGCGGCTTTGGAGGCCAGGGTCGAGTTGCTGTCGGGCGATTCCTTGGTGGCCGCCATTTGGGCAAGGATTTTGGCGGCGACGTCGGCTTTCATGAGAGCGAGGATTTTGACGCTGTTGTTTTCAGACATCTCTGAAAGGATGGCGACGGCGTTTTCGGGGGGCATTTTGGAGTAGGTCTTGGCGATGGAGGCCAGGTTGGTTTTTTCGACATCGGTGAGTTCGGTGGTGAGGGAATTGAGTTGGGAGCGCATGGATTCGATTTCCTTGCGGATGCGGACGAGTTCCTCTTTTTCCGCCTTGATGCGGAGTTCCGCGGCGGCGAGGTCCTTGCTTTGCGCGGCGAGCGCTTCGCGTTCCTTGTGGAGTTCGTTGACGAAGGTTTCAAGTTCGCGGGTGAAGAAGTCCCAGTTTTTGGTTTGGGAAAACATCTTCGAGTAGGTGGAATCGATGAAATTCTCCGGTTGGGCGCTGGTTTCGGCGGAGGTGGCGGCGGGTTCGGTCTTGTTGGCGGCGGTGATCGAGTCCATGCGCAAGAGGAGCACGCCGGCGGCTGTCGCGATGCCGAGGATGATGGCCGCGAGGATGATGCCCAAGCTCGAACCGGAGGAGGAAGGTTCTTTGGCCGGGAAGGGGCTGAGAGAGGGTGAGGTCGAGTCGCTCATTGAGGCTTTTGAGGTGTGGTTGGCGATGAGGTTGGCGAAGGGGTGGTGGCTTTTGAGGAGGCGATGGAGTGAATCTCAGTGGTGAGTTGGTTGCGCATGGTTTCGATTTCTTTGCGGATGCGGGCGAGATCCTCTTTTTCGGCTTTGCGACGGAGTTCGGTTTGGACGAGGTCTTTGCTTTGTTGCTCGTATTTCTCCTTGGCCTGCTGGAGTTCCTGAAGCGCGGAGCCGATGTCGGCGGTGTAGAAATCCCAGTCTTTCATTTTGTCGCTGAGGCTTTCCGAGAAGATATCGCTGAGAGGGTTTGGGGCTGCGGGCGAAGATGACTTGTTGGAGTTACGGTTTTCAAAGTTGCGGAGTGCGTTTTGAAGCTCGGCATAGCAACGGGCCTCCTCGGCGCGGGCGTCATAAAGGGCGGCCTTGGCCTTCTCGATTCGCTGAAGAAGTTTTTTTTCGTCATCCTCTCCTAAATAATTGAAATATAATACAATAAATGTGGTTGCGATGCCGAGGATGATCGCGGTGATGGCGAGGGAGCCGAGGGGGATGTCGTTTTTCGATCGCGAGGGAAATGGGTCGAGGGTGGGCGGGTTCATTAATGAGTGGCCGATTGGAGGACGTGCTGGGTGGTGATGAAGTCCTCGAGTTGTTTTTCTTCAAAGCGGGCGATGGCGGCATTGCGGTTGGCGAGCCATTTTTCGCGGAGTTTTTGGACGAGTTGGAGGTCCCTGTCGGCGGCGATGAGGATGTCGCGTTTGGCGGTGACGATTTTCTCCTCCTTGGCGAGACGGGCCTCGAGGGTTCGGAGGAGGTCGCGTTGGTTGTTGAGGGCGGTCCAGTATTGTTCGCGCTGGTAGGCCGGGAAACGCTCGCCGGTCATCATGCCGGTGAGCTCGCGGAGGCGCTCGGCAGCTTCCGCGCAACGGGCGGCGGCGGCGTCACGGGTGCGGAGGGCGATGGCGAGGGCGTCCTTTGCCTCGTCCTTCGCGCGTTCACGGATGTCGAGCACCGCTTGGAGGGTGAATTTCTTCGGGATCATGCGACGAGTTTTTTAAGTTCGGCGAAGCTTTTGTCGCGGGTCCACTTGTCCTCGATGGGTTGGATGAGGAGGTTGCGGAGGGGTTGGTGTTTCTCGATGGCGGCGTCGATGAGGGGGTTGGTCCCCTTCGCGTAGGCTCCGATGGCGATGACATCCTCGTTTTTCCTGTAGGTGGCGAGGTGGTCGCGTGCCTTGCCGATGGTGGCGAGTTCGTCCTTCGAGCAAATTTCGAGGGTGACGCGGCTGACGCTCTCCAGCACATCTACCGCCGGGAAGTGGTTCGAGGTGGCGAGGGCGCGGCTGAGGACGACGTGGCCGTCGAGGATACCGCGCACGGCATCGGCGATGGGTTCGTTCATGTCATCGCCGTCCACCAGAACGGTGTAGAGGGCGGTGATCGAGCCTGTTTCGCCGTTTCCTGTGCGCTCGAGGAGGCGTGGGAGAACGGAGAAGACGGACGGGGTGTAGCCGCGGCTGGCGGGAGGTTCGCCCACGGCGAGGCCGATTTCGCGCTGGGCCATCGCGTAGCGGGTGACGGAATCCATCATGAAAAGGACGCTTTTTCCCTCGTCGCGGAAGTGCTCCGCGATGGCGGTGGCGATGTGGGCGGCGCGGCGGCGGATGAGTGCTGGTTGGTCCGAGGTCGAGACCACGATGATCGAGCGGGCCATGCCCTCGGGGCCGAGGTCCTTTTCAATGAACTCGCGGAGTTCGCGTCCGCGTTCGCCGATGAGGGCGATGACATTGATGTCGGATTCCGCGCCGCGGGCGATCATGCCGAGTAGAGTGGATTTGCCCACGCCCGAGCCAGCGAAGATGCCCAGGCGCTGGCCACGGCCGACGGGTGTGAAGAGGTCGAGGGATTTGACGCCGGTTTGGAAGGGTTTCGAGATGCGTTGGCGTGTGAGCGGGTTCGGCGGGTCGCAGTGGAGGGGGCGAAGCGGGCCGTTTGGCAGCGGGCCCTTGCCGTCGATCGGGCGACCGAGTCCGTCGATGATGCGGCCGGCGAGGCCCGGGCCGATATTGATACCCGCGGCGCGGCCCGTGGCGACGACTTCGCAGCCCGCGTGGATTTCCTGCATTTCGCCGAGGGGCATGAGGAGAACGCGGTGGTCGCGGAAGCCCACGACCTCTGCTTGGAGGCCCGAGAGGCGGTTCGAGCGGATTTCGCAGATGTCGCCGAGGGAAACGCTCGGGCCGATCGACTCGATGACGAGGCCCGTGACTTGGACGACCTCACCCATACGGGCGACCGGGGAGGTCGCCTCGATGCGGCCGCGCAGGGTTTGCATGAGCGCGGGGAGGATGGGTGATTGGGCAGGGGTCATTGGAGCGAGCGGGCGATCGAGTCGAGTTTCGTGGACAGGCGGGCATCGATGGCGCCGAAACGGCTTTTGGCGCGACAGTCGCCGGGAACGAGTTCGGGGTCCGCCGAGATGGTGATGCCGGGGTATTTGTGGTCGAAGTCCTTCGCGATGCCCTCGACGAGGGCGAGGTCCGGCGGGCTGAGCCAGACTTCCACGCCGGTCGAGTCGGGAGCGATCTCGGCGAGGGTTTCGGTGACGATAGAGCGGATGGTGGCGGCATCCGGCGTGTGCCCTGCGAGGACGCGGCGGGCGATTTCCATGACAAGGTCCGGGAGCGGCTCGGAGACTTGGTGGACGAGGGCTTCGGATTGGAGTGCGAGTGATTTGAAGAGGGTGTCCTGGAGTTGGGCGACTTCGGCGCGCTGGGCGAGGATTTGTGCGGTGAGGAGGGTATTGGTCTCCTCCGCGCCACGTTTGTAGGCGGCCTCGCAGGCGGCATCGTGTTCCTCGAGGGAGACGCGGGTGTCGGGCACGGGTGGAATTTCAGCAACAATCGCCAGCGAGGCGGGGATTGCATTGAATTCCAAGACGCGTGCCTGGGCGGTCACTATTCGTCCTCCGGCGAGATATCGATTTCACCCGCCTCGTTGAGTTGCAGGATTTGCTGGATGATGCGTTCCTGGGCGCCGAGGATGTCTTTTTTCTTCACAGAGGTTTGGACTTCCATTTCCTCCTTGAGGGATTCGATGGCGCGCTTCGACATGCCGGCGTAGAAGGCGTTTTTGACCTCGTCCGGAGCGGTTTTGAGTGCGATGGCGAGTTCCTGGGTCTCCACATCGCGGAGAAGGCGCTGGATGTGGGGTAGGCTGAGGCGTTCGATATCCTCGAAGTTGAAGAGTTTGTTGCGGATCGCCTGGCCGAGGTCGGCGTTTCTCTCCTCGATTTGGGCGAGGAGGTTTTTGCTGAGTTCCTTTTCGAGTGAATTGAGAAGGGTGGCTGCGGCTTGGACGCCACCGCGGCGGTCCATGCAGTAACGCTGGGGGCCGGAGGCGAAGTGGCGGCCGAGGCTTTTGAGGACCTTGTTGATGAGGTCGCTGGAGATCGAGTCCATGGAGCCGAGGCGCTCGACGATTTCCTCGCGCTCTTGCGGGGTGAAGAGCGGGATGATTTGGGAGACCTGCTTCGAGTCCAGATAGGACATGATGAATGCCACGGTCTGGGGCTGCTCGTTTTTGATGATGTTGAAAATCTGGCGCGAATCCATCTGGCTGAGTTCGCGGACGGCATCAATCGAGTCACTGGCCGGGAGGGCGCGGAGGAGGATGCTGGAAGCGGCTTGGGGACCCATGGCGGCCTCGAGGGTTTTTTGAACGAACGACATGCCGCCGAGAGAGCTGGAAAGGCCTTCGCCGATGAGTCCGCAGAATTCGTCGATGATTTTTTCCTGCAGTTTGAAATCGACGACATCCATCGTCGCCATTTCGCGGGCGACAGCCTCGAGTTCCTGGTCGCGCAGTTGTTTCATGAGCTCCGGGGCGAGTTCGGGGCCGAGAATGATGTAAAACGCAGCGAGTTTCTGCGTTTTGTTCATGGCTTCGTATGCAACGGTGGGCATAGGTCAGGATTCGGTTTTTCGGATGAGCCAATCGCGGAGGGTGGCACCCACGTTTTCGGGTTTTTGGCGGATGAGGTTGTTGAGGAGTTCCGGGGAGACCTTCAGGCTCTTGGATGAGGGGAGAAAGGACATGTCGACCTCCTCGGGGTTCTTGTCGGCATCGGCGGGCGGGAGTGCGTTTTGGGTATTGTCAGTTGGCATATCTTCAACGAGTTCAAAGGAGATTTCCTCGGGTTTCGCGCGGCGGAGCATGAAGAAAAAGATGGCAAATACGATGGCCGCGATGAGGAGAGCGGCGACTGGGCGGACGATTTCCATGTAGCCACCGATCTGGTCGGTGATGGGGAGGCCGGCGGTGGTCACGGTGCTCGGGAAGGCGACTTCCTTGATCGAGACGAAGGCGTCGGCGTTTTTGCCTTTGGGGATTTCGATGCCGAGGGCATTCACAACCATGTTGCGGAGTTCGTCGAGTTGTTCCGGGGTGCGGGGTTGTGGTTCGCCGGTTTCGGACGAGCGCTCGGCGACGAAGACGGCAGCGGAGACGCGAGTGATGTCGCCGGGGTTTTTTGTAACGCTGGTGAGGGTTTTGTTGATTTCGTAACTTTGGCTGCGGGAGGTGCGGTTGGTGTTGCTGGTTTTTGTGGGGGCTTGTTCGTTTGGTTGTTGTTCGGCTGGGACGTTGGCAGCGACGCCCGCGCCTTGGTTGGCGTCGGGATTTGTCTCCGAGGTGTTGGAGGTGTCCTCGACGAGGACTTCCTGGCGTGGCACTTGGCCTTCGGGATCGAACTTCTCCTCGGTGGTGCTGGCGAGTTCGGTATTGATGGTGGCCGAGACGCGCACCACGGCGTTGCCTGGTCCGAGGACCTTGCCGAGCATGGTCTCGACCTTGCCGGTGAGGTATTCCTCAACTTGCTGGCGGTATTTGACGATGCTGGCGGCGTTTCCGAGTTGGGGGTCGGACTTGAGTTCCTCGGAGAGGACATTGCCGGAGTTGTCGATAACTGCCACGTCGTCAACTTTGAGGCCTTCGACGGAGTTGGCGACGAGGGAACGGATGGAGTTGACGGCTGCGGGGTCGAGTGTTTGCGAACCGGTGTCGACGAAGACCGAGGCGGTGGGGCGGGAGTCGTTGGTGCGCACGAGGAGGCGGCTTTCGGGCATAACGACCATGACGCGTGCGGCTTGGACGCCTTTCATTTGGGCGACGGTGCGGCTGAGTTCGCCTTGGAGGGCGCGGGTGTAGTTGGTCCGCTGGACGAAATCGCTGATGCCAAAGTTGCTGCGGTCGAAAATTTCGAATCCGACGCCGTCTGTGTTTGGCAGGCCTTTGGACGCGAGGTCCATGCGGAGGCGGTAGACGTCCTTGGAGGGGACGTAGATGGAAGTGCCGCCACCGCCGAGTTGGAAGGGGATGTTTTGTTCCTCGAGGACTTGGACGACTTCGCTGGCTTCTTTTTCACCGAGTTTGCCGTAGAGGAGTTTCATGTCGGGCTTTTGGGCCCAGTAGAGAAGGCCGCCGATGCCGAGGATGACGGCGAGGGCGGATGCTCCGACGATGATGCGGTGGGTGTTGCCGAGTTCGGTCCAGATTTTTGTGATTTGTTGGAAGAATTGATTCATCCTTTAGGCGGAAATAAGGGCGGGTTGGGAAGCGGGAGGCGTCAAGATATCAGACTTGGGCGCGCATGAGTTCCTGGTAGCTCTCCACGAGTTTGTTGCGGAGTTCGACCATGAGAGTGAAGGAGACGCTGGACTCCTGGCTGGCGATCATGGCTTGGTGGAGATTTGTCGATTCGCCCGAGAGGACGCGTGATTTCTCGGTGGCGGCGGTTTTCATCTTTCCATCCACGTCATTGACGAATTTCTTCATCATGGAACCGAAGGGATCGGGACCGGCGACTTGGGATCCGCCTGCGGAAAGTCCTGCCTCGCGGATCGCGTTCGGGCGATCGATCTCGGGTTGGAAATTGCGCATGGTCAGGGGAGCCTGCATGCCGGAGAGGTTCGAGGAGATGGAGTCGATGGGAATCATAGGATGATGGAGTGGTTAAAAGGGTTAGCGGCCAATGGTGAGTGCCTGGCTGGCCATTTGTTTGGCGTTGCGGACGACGGCGAGGTTGGCTTCGTAGGCGCGGGTGGCAGTGAGCATATCGACCATCTCGAAAGGAAGGTTGACGTTTGGCATTTGGACGTTGCCGTTTTCGTCGGCGTGGGGATGTTCCGGGTTGAAAATGACTTCGCCTTTGGTTTCGTCGCGTTTGATGTCGGAAATCTTGACGCCTTGGAGGTTGTTGCCGGTGGCGGCATCGAGGACGGACTCGAAGGCGACGATGCGGCGTTGGTAGGGTTGGCCGTCCGGTCCCTTGGTCGTGTGCGCGTTGGCGATGTTTTGGGAGGTGATCTCGACGCGCATTTTTTCGGCGTCGAGGGCGCTTGCCGTGATGGTGCTTGCGGGAAGGATATTCATGGAGCGGTGGGGGTGGAGATTATGCCGGGCGGCCGATGATGGCGTGGCGGAGTTGTTTCAAGGAACCGCTGGCGAAGTCGGTGAGGACGTCGAAGTTCGTGGTGTTTTTCGTCATGGCGAGGAGTTCGCTGTCGATTTGAACATTGTTGCCGTCTGCGCGGGTGGAGGGGGTGAGGGTATCGCTCTCAAGGCGGGGTTGGAGGGCGGCGATGCTGGAGGATTTGCGGTCTCCGATGGTATTGCGGAGTTCGTCCTCGAAGGATTTGGCGAGATCGACGCGTTTGTAGCCCGGGGTGGATACGTTGGCGATGTTACTGGCGATGGCGTCGTGGCGTAGGGCAGTGACGTCCATCATTTTTTTCACCGCCGTGTAATTATCGCTTTTGAAAAGAGAGGCGACCAGTTCCATGCTGTGAGACGAAGCATGGAGTGTGCCAGCTGCATCGTGGTCGAGTGAGGGATGCTATCGCTGGGATTGATGCTGTCGGGATGGCAGAAGATGCCATCGGAAGAGCCGGGTGGGAAAAACTTGCCGCAGCGTGGTTGGCTGGTGGGGTGGGCGGGAAAAAACCAAGAGCCACCACGTTTGGTGGTGGCTATGGGTGATGCGGAGAATCAGGGAGGCGATCAGGCCAGGAGGCTGGACCGGCCGCCTGGAACGATGCGAAGGGAGCCGCCGGGCTCGCTGGATGCGGTGGTGGAGCCCGCCTGGGGATAGGCAATCTTGACGCTTTCGATGATTGCTACGGCATCTTTCGCGGTTTGCTGCAATTGGCCGTCGAGCGAGAAGATTTCTTCCGATCCGTCGGCACTTTTGACCGCGACCTTGCCATCCGGCAGGAAGCGGAGTTCGAAGGCATCGGCACCGCCGCCGAGGGCTTTCGAGACTTCGGGGGACTGAAGGATTTTTTGGGCCATTTGGTTGAGGGAGGATTCGGCGTCGGAGCGGCTGGCGATGCCCTTGGCGTCGAGGGCGCGGGAGTGTTTGGCTTGTGGGGTGTTGGCCGCTTTGGCGATCATCTGGGCGAAGGCGGCCTTTTTTGCGTCCTCAGGGGTGGGGGTGTTTTTCGAGGAGCCAACGGAGTTGGAAAGGTTGTTGAGGATATTGCTGCCGACGCGGGCCGCAGTGATTGCGAGAAGAGGATTCATGGAGATAGGAATTCGAGTGTGTGGTGGGATGTGTAAAGCAACTGTTATGCCAGATGCGTGCTGGACTGTTGCCGGTATGGCAGTCGGCGACACGACGGCAATCGTGGAATTGCAAAAAATTCAAAAATTGGCCTTGAAGGGGAGGGGGATTTGGGGTGTATTGCCGCCCCTTCTTTACTTGATCCTGAGTAGCTCAGTGGTAGAGCGGTCGGCTGTTAACCGATTGGTCGTAGGTTCGAATCCTACCTCAGGAGCCAGTTTTTTTGACCCTTGAACGCTTCGAGGGTTTTTGAAAAACCGCTCGGCGTTTGTTCCGGAAACGAGGGAGTTTTTCATGCATTCAAGCACAAGGGGGTCATTGCATGGAGCGTATCGGGACCGGAAAATGGCCGGGGGCGCCCCCGGTGTCAGGAGCGCCCCCGCTTTGTGACGGCTGTAAGCCGGATTCTGTCCAGCCTGTCGGCTTGCGCCGGAGGCCTGAACGGTCATTTGTCTTGCCCGCGCCTTGCGGAGCGGACAGCCCTTGCGGGCTGCGACCAATACCCGGAAGGCTCCGATGCTTTCGCTCGGGATCGGGCAGGCGACCCTTGCCTTCCTGTTCTGTCTTGCACCACATGGGGTTTTTCGTGCCCCCGTGCTTGCGCGCGGGGCGGTGGGCTTTTACCCCGCCTTTTCACCCTTGCCGCCGGCTTGCGCCGGGTTGGCGGTATGTTCTCTGTGACACTTTCCGTCGAAGCTGGCTTTCGCCGTCTCCTCCCGCGTGTTCTACGCGGCATGTTGCCTTTTGGTGTCCGGACTTTCCTCTCCCCGGAGCCTTGCGGCACCGGAGAGCGACCGTTCGCCATCCGTGGGGAAAGTAGTCCCCCATGGGATTTGCGCAAGCAGGGAAAGCCCGGCGCCTTGGTTTTTACAAACGGTCCTCTTCCTGCGAGAGGAGAGAGAGAAAAGCGCTTGGGGTCGAAGCCGCGCGGAGATTGGCGAGGAGTTCTGGTTTGCTGCAGAGGCGGGCGATCGTGCCGACGACGCGGAGGTAGTCGTTGTTGAAGGCAGCTGGGATGCCCGCAACGAAGATAACGTGGATGGGGGGGCAATCGCTGGATGCCGCCGGAATGCCTGCCGGGCTGATGCCTGCGGCCATGACGAGCGAGGCGACAGAGTTTGTGCGACCGTGGGCGATGAGAATGCCGCAGTCGTTGGATGCGATGGGCGAGGCGTCGCGCCCGAGCACCGATTGGTTGAAATCGTCCCACTTCAAGACGCGGTGATCGCCGCGAAGGAGTTCCAGAAGGCTGGTCACCGCCGATGCGGGATCGGCCGCCGAGATGGAGAGGTCGATGTGGGAACTTTGGAGGACCGATGGGATCGAGATCATATGTTGGTGCCGCTCCACTTGAGTTTCTGGCGGAGGACTTCGCTGAAGGGGCGTTCGGGAAGCATGGCCAGCGGGAGCGAGCGCGAGCTTTTCTTGAGGAGAAGGGTGTCGCCGGGCGTCATCGCGCTCCAGCGCTGGGCATCCGCCGACACAAAGACGGTCTGGCCTTCCTTTGCGACTCCGATTTCCACTACGGAATGATCGCTGATGACCACCGAGCGGTTGGTGAGAACATGTGGGCAGATCGGGGTGATGACGAAGCTGCCCGAGTCCGGCATGAGGATCGGGCCACCAGCGGAAAGTGAGTAGGCGGTCGAGCCGGTGGGCGTGGCCACGACAAGGCCGTCGGCGTTGTAATTGGTGAGGGGGATGCCGTCGATCGCCACGCGGGTCTGGACGAGCTGGGAGCGTTCGCCGCGGCTCACGACGACATCGTTCAAGGCGAAGAGTGTTTCTGTTTCCCCCGAGTCCTTGCGGAGGACGGCTTCGATGAGGGCGCGGGGGCTGATGGTGAAATCCTTCGCGAGGATGCTTTGGACGGCGCGGGGGATTTCGTTCGAGCCCAGGCAGGTGAGGAATCCGAGCGTGCCGATGTTGATGCCGAAGACGGGCGGGATGCGGTCCTGGAGTTTCTGGGCCACGCGGAGAATGGTGCCATCGCCTCCCATGACGACGAGGAGTTCGCTTTGAGCGGCGAGAGCTGGTTCCTCCAGGGGGGAGATTTCGCCGACGAGCGCGGCGGTGTGGCGCTCGAGCGCGTGCTGGATGCCGCCTGAGCGGAGTTCGACGAGAAGTTCGCGGAGAACGGAGGCGGCCGCCGGTTTTTCGGAATGGGCGATGACGCCGATCATTGGCTGGATGTATTGGCTGGGCCTCGGGAGCGGCGGTGGGGCTGCGTCATGAAGAAGCGTTTGTGGGAATTACTCAAATCCCGGGGAGCATTGCAATGCTCTGGATTGGCTTGAACCGGAGCTGCGGAGACAGAATAGTCGCGCCCATGAGCGATGGACAAGGTTCGGCAGGAAACGTGATTGCGGCGTTGTGCAGTTTTTTGTGCCCCGGGCTGGGCCAGTTGGTGCAGGGACGCTGGGTGGCGGCGTTGATCTTTTTCATTGGCGCCGGGATCGCGTGGATTTTTCTGATGGGGTGGCTGATCCACCTGTGGTCGTGTGTAAATGCGGCCATGTGGAGGCCGCGCGGGTAGAGGCGGTCAGGGCTGCACGAAGCGCTGGGCGATCGGCATGCGGCGGCCCATGCCGAAGGCGCGGCTGGTCACCTTGAGTCCCGGGGCGGCTTGTTCGCGCTTGTATTCGTTGAGGTCCACGCGGCGGGCGACCCAGCGCACGGTGTCGGGGTCGAATCCACGGGCTGAAATGGCTCTGACGCTTTGGTTTTCCTCCACATAAAGGCGGAGGATGTCGTCGAGGATGTCGTAGGGGGGGAGGGTGTCCTGGTCGAGTTGATCGGGTTTGAGTTCCGCGCTTGGGGCTTTTTCGATGGTGCGGGCGGGGATGAGTTCGCGGTCGGAATTCAAATGACGCGCGAGTTGGTAGACGAGCGTCTTCGGCACGTCGGAGATTGCGGCGAGGCCACCGCACATGTCGCCGTAGAGGGTGCAATAGCCAACGGCGAGTTCGCTTTTGTTGCCGGTGGTGAGGAGGAGATGGCCGAATTTGTTCGAAAGCGACATGAGGGTGAGGCCGCGCAGGCGGGCCTGCATGTTTTCCTCGGTGGCGTCCTCGGGGCGGTCGCCAAATGCCGGGCGCATCTGGGCCTTGAACGCTTCAAAGCTGTCGGAGATCGGGATGTTCAAGCAGGCGATGCCGAGGTTTTTCGCGAGAGCGTGGGC
>CAZRLX010000028.1:11953-19366 GCA_964601115.1 uncultured Chthoniobacter sp.
GCGCGGATCATGGCCTCGCGGCGGGCGGGCTTTCCGAGTTGGAAAGGCGAGGCGCTGAGATTCAGGATGGTTTCCGCTCCCGCCGAAACGAGCGCCGCGACTGGGTCGGTCGAGTATAGCGGGCGTGAGAGGTAGTCGGGGGTCCAGATGTCTTCACAGATTGTGATGCCCACCAGTCGGCCGAGGAGATCAACGGGTTGAGGATTGGCGCAGGGTTCGAAATAGCGGGTTTCGTTGAAGACATCGTAAGTCGGCAGGAGGGTCTTGTGGACGTGGCGTTGGGAACGGCCTGCCTCCAGGATGGCGGCGGAGTTGAAGAACGGCCTGCCGCCGACGGCGGGGTTGGGTTGAACGCAGCCAACGATCCACGCTGCCTTGCGCACGGCGCGGTGGATTTCCTCGAGGGCGTCGAGGCTAAGTGGAATGAAGTCGGATTGGAAAAGCAGGTCTTGGGGAGGATAGCCGGTGAGGGCGAGTTCCGGGGTGAGAATGACATCCGCCCCGGCCTCCTCGAGGCGGAGGCAGGCATCGATGATGCGGCGGGTGTTTCCGTGAATGTCGCCGACGGTGGAGTTGATTTGAGCGAGGCCGACTTGCATGCGATGCGGGTCAGAATAACGCGAAAACGGGCGTTGAACAGCTTCGGTGGGTTACCAGAACCCCCATTGTTTCGTGGCCATGATGTAGATGCCCAAGCCGAGGTTGGTAAGGGCGTGGGCGGCGACGCAGGCGGCGAGGCTTTTGGTGCGCACGGCGAGGGCGTTGTAGGCGAGGCCGCAGAGAAGCGCCGCAGGCCAGTCGGCGGTGCTGTGGACGAGCATGAAACACACGGCCACGGCAAGAAACGATCCCCAACGGAAGGTGCCGAATGGCACGTTCGTGAAATCCTCGCGGATGATGACACGCATCAAAAACCCCCTCCAAAAAATCTCCTCCACAAGAGGGACAATGACGACCAGGCGGAGGAAGCGCATGATCACGGTGAACCAGTAGAGGAACGGGCTGGCGGCGAAGACATCCGGGTTGAACCCCTCGAGGCGCGCGGGGGCGAGGCCCAGGGCCTGCGGGGCGATCCAGATTCCGAGCACGGCAATGCCCGCGACGATCGCGAGGGCGGTTCCCTTCGAGAATTCAAGAGCGTATTGGTGGCGGTAAAAAACAAGCAGTGCACCGCAGAGCAAGGTCTGGAGGGGGTAAATCCAGTATTCCGGGGAGTCGACCCAGAGCGAACCGCCTGGCAGGGCTTGGACAGCCGAGACAAGCACGAGGCCGGCCATGAAGGCTGCGAAGGGGAGCACGTGGGCCGCCATTGGCGAGCGGAGAGCGGAGAGTCCAGGCATCCGATTGCGCTTAGTGGTGGATGTCGAGATTGGCAAGGCGGATTCGGAGGTTCCACAAGGATGGGGATTGATTTGCGTGGGTCGATGGGGTTTGTTGCCCGCCTTCATTTTCAAATTCCCATGCTTGGATATCCCACACGACGCGGCGCCCGCAGGAGCGTTGCATTCCGTCGATTTTTGAGGCGGAGGAGGCTTTTTATTGTTTTGTTGCTGTTGCTGGCTTTGGCCGGATCGGGTTGGGGGAGCTTGTGGGCTTACCGGAAGTTCAAAGGTCACCGGAGCTCCGCGCTGGCGGAGATGGCGATGGGGTATTTGAAGGATGGCAAGCCAAGCGAGGCGCGCATGGCGCTTGAAACCGCGCTGCGCCTTCAACCGGCGAACGTATCGGCCTTGCGGATGCTGGCCAGAATCCAGGGAGCGAGCGGTGAGGGGGCTGCGGCGCTGCAGACGTGGGGGAAACTGGCGGGATCGGGCGGGATGACGCTTGAGGATTTGTCCGCCTACGCCGTCGTGGCGGCCGCCGCCGGAGATTCGGCGCTTGCCGAGCGGTTGGCCGATGCCGCAGCGCGGGGGGGGAATACCGCGTTGCGCCACATGTTGCGTGCCGAGTTGAAAGGCAGGAAGAACGATCCCGAGGCAATGGAGATCGAGTTGCGGGCCGCTGTCGAGGCTGACAAAACGGGCAATGCCAAAGCGATGCTCGCACGGTTTTTGCTTCAGCGTCCATTGAACAACGAGTCCGCCGCCGAGTTGCGCGGGATGCTGCGCGAGTTGGCTGCCCGCCAGGATGCGACCGGTGCCGAGGCGTTGGCGAGCGGTCTCACGCGCGGGGTCGTGCCTCCTGCGGAGATGAGTGAGTGGATCGCCGGGTTGAGGGCGCACCCGGCGGTGAATGCGGGTTTTCTCCTGTTGGCGGATGCTGCCGAAGTGCAGTCGACCCCCGGTGAGAAAGACAGGATCGTGGCTTCGGTGGTGGCCCGCATGCAAGGCAAGCCACTTGAGGAAAGGTTCGCCGGGTTGCAGTGGTTGGCGAGATTTGGCGAGCCGGCGAAGGCCGCGGGATTGATCACGAAGGACGAGGCTCTTCAGCGGCGAGAGGTGCTTATGGCCTGGATCGACGTCCAGTCGCAGGCCGGGAACTGGCCGGCGGTCTTGGATGTTCTTTCGCAGGAGAGCGTGCCGCTGCCTGCACACTTCCTGAGGCTTTACAGGGGTCGCACCCTGAAGGCGATGGGGAGGGAAGAAGAGGGCAACAGGGAATTTCAAGAAGCCTACCGCATGGCCGAGGGCAATCGGGATGATTTCCGGCAGGTGCTCGGCTATTTGTCGCTTTCAGGCGAGGATGCCTTGTTCGAGCAGGGGTTGGCGCAAGCGTTGCGGGATGGTGGCACGGCCGCCGAGACATTTCGCGGGATCGTGCCTTCGATTGCGGCCCGGCAGGATGCCGCCCGATTGCTGAAGGCCTACGAGATCGCCAGCAGCACCTCTCCCGTGCTGGCGTCCGAGATGACACTCCAAAACGATATGGATTATCTTTCGTTGGTGCTCGGTCGTCCGGTGAACGCCGAGGCGGTGGCCTTGCGCAGCGAGGGGAATCCGAGGGATTTCGCCCTGCGGTCCACGCAGGGGTTGGCGCTCCTGTTGGCCGGGAAGCCTCAGGAGGCGCTTGCCTATCTCGACGCGTGCGAACCCGACGTGCATGTCGCGAGTCTGCCTCCACACCAGAAGTTGGTGGTGGCATTGGCGCTTGCGGCGAACAACCGACAGCAGGAGGCAAACGGCGTCATGTCACTTGTGCCTCCATACGCGGTCTCCCGGCAGGAGGTCGAATTGCTGCGGCGGTATTTTCAACAACCCTCACCGAGTCCCTCGCCTATCCGACAGAAGGGCAAGAAATAGCCAGCGAAAATCCAATCCTCCATGCAACCCATGACTCACGACACAACCCATGAAGGCAGGCCGCTGACACCGGTGCTCGCCGGGACATTTCTGGCGATCGGCTTCGGCCCGCTGCTGGCGGCGTTCTTTTTCAATCTCTGGAAATTCGACACCTATCAGTTCTTCCCGTTGGCGCTGGCCGGGGCGGGGTTGTTGCTCTGGCGCGGACTGAACGAAGTCGAGCGTCCGCTGGGCTATGGATCCGGTTGGCTGACATTTCCGCTGGTGCTGGCCTTTCTGGCGGTTCTTTCCGCGGCGGCGGTGATGTGGTCTCCGTGGCTCGGCGCGGCTGCCTTCCTGTTGGCTCTTGCGACAGGGGCGTGGTGGCTCGGCGGTTGGCCGCTTTGGAAGGCGGTCTTTCCTGCGTGGTTGTTGTTTCTGACAGTGCTCCCGCCGCCGTTGAAGCTTGATGCGCGGTTCGCGCTCCTGCTTCAGGAATGGGCCACGGCGGGAAGCAGTCGCGTGTTGGCGATTCTCGGTATCCCGCATTTTCTCTCCGGCCTGATTATTGAAATCCCCGGGCAGCGGTTGCTGGTCGAGGAAGCCTGCAGCGGCATCAACTCGGTCCTGTTCATGACCTCCGCATGCGTCTTCTACGCGATGTGGCAGAGGCGCTCACTGCTGTTTCTTGGCGTCCTCTACGCAGGAACGATTTGTTGCGTGCTGGCAGGAAATCTGGTGCGGATCACTTCGGGCGCCTGGCTGCTTTTTCATTACCAGATCGATCTTTTTCATGGATGGAAACACGAGGCACTGGGGTTGGTGCTGACTGGGGTGTATTTGGGCTTCATTGTCGGGATGGACGCCTTGCTTGCCGCGCTGACGACGATTCATCGGCAGAGGCAACATGCCCCCGACCCGAACGCCGACAAGACGCCGATTCTTGACGGCGTGTTTTTCGAGGGCGGCGTCAAGCTTGTGGCGGTGCTTATGGTGGTGCTCGGCGGGGTGCAACTGTTGCGCGGATGGCAATTCCACTACGATCGGGAGACCGCCCAAGTGGTGAATCCCAAATGGATGGATGGCTCGGCGAAGTTCACGATGCCGCAGGACATGGACGGGTGGAGGTTGGTTTCGGATGTGCAACCCGTGCCCAAACGCGCGGCGTTCGAGGACGGGGTCTACTCGCACATCTGGCAATACGCCAAGGGAGGAATGGTCGTCACGGTGTCTTTGGATTATCCGTTTTTCAACTATCACGATGTCACGGTTTGCTATCGGGGAGCGGGATGGGAAATCGGAGAAAGGACGTTGCAGCGCGCCTCGGCGGGCAACGGGATGGTGCCTTCCATGGAAGTCTTGATGCAGAAAGAGGGGGGAATCAACGCCGACCTGCTTTTCAGCACGATCAATGAATCCGGCGTGTGGCTCGAAGAGCCCGGCGGGGCATCCCCTTTCGGTCAGGATGGAACTCCACTTGCCGAGGGAGGGTTGATGGAGAGGTTGACCCATCGTCTGCGGCAGTTGCCATACGCTGAAGATTCCAACGACAATTCGATGAACTACCGCATCCAGTTGCTTGCGGCGGCGCGCGGGGGCTTGTCCACGGTGCAACGCCGCGATGTGCAGAGGCTCTTTCAAGAAGCGCGCGCACACCTGGCAAACCAGTTTGTCGAGGTTCAACCAGTGGCTGCGGCCACGCCCGACGCCACCGAGCGTGCTTTGCGGGATGCGGCCAAAGCCGCGCAGGAGGGAGTCGAATCGGCACCCGACGCCACCGAGCGTGCCGTGCAGGAGGCCATCAAGGCCGCGCGCGAGGGATCGGAATCCATGCCCGACGCCACGGACAAGGCGGTGCGCGAGGCACTCCGCTCGGCCGAGGATTCAGGCGGAGAAACGCTGGACGCGACCAAGCGGGTGATTATGGAGGCGATGAAGGAAGCCGAGGCGGCAAAGGCCGACGGGGAGAAGTCCACCGAGTAGTGGTGGCGTTGCTTGCCATGCTGAACCGCTGGGAGAAACGCACCACCTGCGGCGGGGGTGAACTGCCTGACCAAGATTATCCTTTCAAAGCGGTTTTTAAGTCGCAGGTTGTGCCCAAGAAAGCACAAGCATGCGCATTGCCATATCTGGGTCCCATTCTTTGGGGAAATCGACCGTTGTCAACGAGTGGGTAGCGAAACATCCTTCCTTTCATCGCGAGGAGGAACCCTACCGAGCCCTGGGACTTTACGGGCCATATGAGATTCTTTTCCGCGACGCTTCCACGAAGCTGCACAACGGAATTCAGATGTATTACAACATCAGCCGGATTCACCGGTATGCCGAAAGCACGGATGAGGTGATCTTCGACCGTGCGCCTGTTGATTATCTTGCTTATTCGCAATACACAGCGAACCAAGGTAGCACGGATATCGACGATGCTTTTGTGGAGTCGATGGTTCCTGCGGTGCGGGAATCATTGGATCACTTGGACATCTTGGCATTTGTGCCCAAGTCCGATCATTGGCCGGTTGAAATGGAATTGGACGGCATCCGTCCTGTCGATCATGCCTATCGCGACGAGGTGGTCGAGATTTTCAAACAAATTTATCGCGGGGGACGGTTTCGAGTTTTGCCGGATGGGAATGCCCCGTTGGTCGTCGAACTGTGTGGGCCCAGAGAACAGCGGTTGGATCAATTGCAGGCTGCGGTGGACGAAGTGAAAGCCTCTAAAGTCGCTCCACGCTGAATGGTGTCACTCTTTGCGCGGGGTGGATTGGGAATGTCGCTTGGTTGAGCCCTGATCCTCTGCGCAGCTTGCTTCAAGAAATTTGGCTGGAGTCCGGCGGCGGGTCTCGGCGATTCTCGAGGAGTTGATGAAAAACACCGCATTGGCGGCGCCGCACGAAGTTCTTCGCGACTGGGCAGGTGCCTTGTTGGCGATTCTGGCCTCCGCATTGCTTGTGGCCGCCGGTGGATTTGAGATTCCCGCCTGGTTGGCGGTGCGTCTGAAGTGGGTTGAGGTGGTGGTGGCCTTGATGTTTGTCGCCTTGTGGTTGGCGGAGTTGGTGCTTGCTTCAAAGCCCGGGGAGGCGGTGCGCTACCGCCGGGCCGAGTGGTTGCTTTTGTCGGCAGGGTTGTTGGCGTTGGTGTTTCTGGTGTTCATGCCACAGGCGTTTCAGCGGATTGTCGCAGAGGAACTGCCTGGACAGGTCGGTCAATTGGGGGTGTGGCTTGTGAGGGTGTTTCTCTTCGGGTGTGTGTTGCTTCAATTGCTGCGTCTTGGCGAGTGGTTGCTTTCCCATGGGCTGCGTGCCGAAATCCTGCTGGCCGGATCGTTTCTCGGGATCATCGCGGCCGGGGCGCTCCTGTTGCTGTTGCCAAATGCCATGGCTGAGGGCGTGCGCCCCCTTTCGCTGGCGGATGCGGTGTTCACCGCGACAAGCGCGACTTGTGTGACCGGCCTTTCGGTGCGTGACCTGGGCAGCGAGTTTTCTCCGCTCGGGCAAATGATCGTTATGGGGTTGATCCAGATCGGCGGGCTTGGGATCGCGACGTTTGTTGCGTTGCTGTCGAGTTTTTCAAAAAAGACCCTGCCGGTGTCTCAGATGGTGGCCTTCCGTCAGTTGGTGAACGCGCCGGCGCTTGGGGATCTGCGGCGGCGGATTCTTGGCATCGTATCGATCACGCTTGCGGTCGAGGCGGTGGGGGCGGTCCTTTTGTTCGTCTTCGTCGATACGGGGGGGACGCGGCTTGAGCATCTCGAGTGGGCGGTGTTTCACTCCATCTCAGCGTTTTGCAATGCAGGCTTCTCGCTTCAGTCGGACAGCATGGAGTCTCTTTCGGGCAACGCCGGCGCGGTTTGGACGATCATGGTGCTTGTTGTGCTCGGCGGATTGGGGTTTTTGGTGATCCCGGAATTGCTCGCGTTGATCTGGCGGGGGAGGACCGAGCTTTTGCCCGGTCGGTCGGCGAGGCGGGGGATGTTCAGGGTCTTTCGTCTGAGCAACCAGTCGCGCTTGTCATTGATCATGACCGGCGTGTTGCTGGGGTGCGGACTTGCGGGGTTCTGGATTTTCGAGGCCGGCGGGGTGCTGCGGGGGTTGGGGCCGGGAGAGGCGTTCACGGCATCGCTCTTCCAATCAGTCTCCAGTCGCACGGCGGGCTTCAATACCCTTCCGGTGGGCGAGTTTCAAAATGCCACGCTCATTTT
>CAZRLX010000028.1:19466-22128 GCA_964601115.1 uncultured Chthoniobacter sp.
TCCTGATGTTTGTCGGCCGCATCGGGCCGATCGCCATGGTGCTTTCCGTCTTTCAATCCACCCGAGCCGCTAACTACGAGTTTCCCGAAGAGGAGGTCGTGGTCGGTTAGGGGCCAATCACTCAAAAATCCATGAAATACACAGTTGTCGGACTCGGCGAATTCGGAACCTCCACCGCCCTCGGCCTCGCAAAGCGCGGCGCGGAGGTCATCGCGGTGGATATCGACATGGAGCGTGTCGATGCGATCAAGGATCAGGTGTCGCTTGCGATCTGCATGGACGGAAGCCACAGCAAGCTTCTCCAAACGCATGGCATCGGGGATGTGGATGTGCTGATCGCGGGCATCTCCGGAAATTTCGAGGCGCAGGTGCTGTTGGTCGTCCATGCGCGCCAACATGGGATCCCGCGCATCGTCGCCCGGGCCACGTCGCCGGACCACATCAAGGTGCTGAAGGCCGTTGGCGCGCATGATGTGTTTAACCCCGAGGAGGAGGCGGCGCGCTGGATCGTGCAGCGTTTGCTGATCCGGGACATGACGAATTATTTCGAGTTGGCCGATGGGTTCAGCATTGTGGAAATCGCCGTGCCTGCGGCGATCGTCGGGAAGACGATCCAGGAACTCGATTTGCGCCGCAAATACCGCATCAACCTCATCGCCACCAAGACTGTTGAAATCGACGAGGACGGATCGACAGTGATCAAATCCTTCAACGCCGTGCCCTCGCCGGATCAAAAGTTGAGGGCCGGCGAGATCATGGCGTTTTCAGGGAGCGTGCTCGATATCGCCAACTTCATGGCGCAAACCGAATAAATTTCAGCGCTCGCGTTGCAATGAGGCATTGCCGAGCGGCGGGGAAATTTGATTTAACGAGCGCGCATTTATGAGCGCACCCTTCAACACCCTGCGTCCGTTCGACCTCGGCAACGGAAAAACCGGCCACCTCCACTCGCTTCCCGCCCTCCAAGAGGCTGGTGTCGGCAAGATATCCAAACTTCCCGTCAGCATCCGCATCGTTCTCGAGTCCGTCCTCCGCAACTGTGATGGAAAAAAAGTCCAGGCCCGCGATGTCGAGACGCTCGCCAACTGGGACGCCAAGGCTCCCGCGCCCGAGGAGATTCCGTTTGTTGTCGCCCGCATCGTGTTGCAGGACTTCACTGGCGTGCCGCTTTTGGTGGACCTCGCCGCGATGCGCAGTGCGGTGAAACACCTCGGCTCGAATCCCGCCATCATCGAGCCGCTGGTGCCTGTCGATCTCGTGGTCGACCACTCGGTGCAGGTGGATTTTTACGGTTCCGCGCAGGCGCTCCAGCTCAACCTCGACATGGAATTCAAGCGCAACCGCGAGCGCTACCAATTCCTGAAATGGGGCCAGCAGGCGTTCAAGACCTTCGGCGTTGTGCCTCCCGGCATCGGCATCGTCCACCAGGTGAACCTTGAGTATCTTGCCAAGGGCGTGCTCAACGCCGGCGAACTCTACTACCCCGACACGCTCGTCGGCACCGATTCCCACACCACCATGATCAATGGTCTTGGTGTTGTCGGATGGGGCGTGGGCGGCATCGAAGCCGAGGCCGGAATGCTCGGCCAACCTGTGTATTTCCTCACGCCTGAAGTCGTCGGTGTCCACCTGACCGGCCGCCTGCGCGAAGGCGTGACGGCGACAGACTTGGCTCTCCATGTCACCCAGCTCCTCCGCGCAGCGAAGGTTGTTGGCAAATTTGTCGAGTTCTATGGCGAGGGCGCCGCGAGCCTGCCACTCACCGACCGCGCAACCATCGCGAACATGGCCCCCGAATACGGTGCGACAATGGGCTTCTTCCCTGTGGATGGCGAATCAGTCAACTACCTGGCCGCCACCGGTCGCACCGACGAGCAGTGCCGCGCGTTCGAAAATTACTTCAAGGCTCAAAACCTCTTCGGCATGCCGAAAAAAGGCGATATCGCCTACAGCGTCGATATCGAACTCGACCTCTCGACCGTGCAGCCCGGCGTTGCTGGTCCCAAGCGCCCGCAAGACCGCATCAATGTCCCCGACCTGAAATCCACTTTCACGAACCTGCTCACCAAGCCGGTTGCCGATGGGGGCTATGGAAAAAACCACGATGCCCTCGCGAAGTCTGCTGCTGTGAAACGCAACGGATCGCAAACCGCCGACGAGGCTGAAATGGTTAATGACCGCCCGACGCCGGACGCCATCACTGGCGCCCACGCCCATGGCGACCTCCACCTCCGCAACGGCTCGGTGCTCATCGCCGCCATCACGAGTTGCACGAACACCAGCAACCCGAGTGTGATGATCGGCGCCGGCCTGCTCGCGAAAAAAGCCGCCCAGCGCGGTCTCCGTGTTGATCCCGCAGTGAAGACCTCGCTCGCGCCCGGATCCCGCGTTGTGAAGGACTACCTCGAGACCACCGGCCTCCAGCCCTACCTCGACCAGCTCGGTTTCCAGATCGTCGGCTACGGCTGCACGACCTGCATCGGCAACTCAGGCCCGCTCGCTCCCGAGATCGAAAGCGCCATCGTTGAGAACGACCTCGTCACTGCCGCCGTTCTTTCCGGCAACCGCAACTTCGAGGCCCGCATCCACCAAAACATCCGCGCCAACTTCCTCATGTCGCCCCCGCTCGTCGTCGCCTACGCGCTCGCCGGCCGCGTGGACA
>CAZRLX010000029.1:0-22035 GCA_964601115.1 uncultured Chthoniobacter sp.
GGAAGCTTCCACGCCTCTTCGATTTGCCCGACAATTTCTTGTCCAAGTTTTGGTAAAACTCTCATGCGACACAAAAATCGCAAAAAACGAACCTTGTGTAAAGTCTATTTCTTAGAGGGCTTTGGTATCATTAGGGATTTGCGCCTTCTCGAAAGGCCCAGGCCACCCGAGAATCTCCCCGAGTTCAAGATGTTATCGGGAAATTGGGGCTCAGCATTTCCTCTCATTTTGAGATGATGAATTTGCTGCGGTCTGCTCTGCGTCGAAAAAGATTGGCACCCGAGGATGTTTCGGAGGCCATCGATGCCTTGGAGCAGGTGCCGATCACTCTGGAGGATCTTCCCGGCGGCCCGGCTCGTCGCCGGATGTTCCCTCTGGCCGAGCAATTCGATCTCTTCGCCTACGATGCCGCTAATTTGGAGTTGGCTGATCGGCTCAAAATCCGCTTGGTCACCTGCGATGCGAAATTGAACGCGGCTGCCAAGGGCCTTGGATTCAGCTGAATTCGGGTCCGCTCGCGGCCCTTTTTCTTTCACGGTCGGGACGACCGTGCCCCCTTACTTTTTCTCTGCGCCTCGGCGGGAGGTTTTGGGAAGAAATTGGTAATCATCGAGGGGCGCTTGGGGAAGGATGAGATCTCGGGTTTCGGATTTGTCATTTCAAATCCATCGCCGGGCGGGGGGATTTGTGGTTGGGTCGCGGACATGAGCAGTGTTGCGTTGTCTGGTGTCGGAGGTTCCTCGTCGTGGGCGGTTTTCAACGAGTTGTCGCTTGGGAGGGCGCGTGAGGAGGGGGGGCATGCGTATCGTTCGGCGTTCCAGCGCGACCGGGCGCGGTTGATTCACTGCACGTCGTTCCGGCGACTGGATGGCAAGACGCAGGTGTTTTTGAATGGCACGGGGGACCACTACCGCACGCGGTTGACGCATACGATGGAGGTGGCGTCGATCAGTCGCACGGTGGCGCGGGCGTTGGGGTTGAACGAGGATTTGGCCGAGTGTGTTGCGCTGGCGCATGATCTGGGGCATCCGCCGTGCGGGCATCGGGGCGAGGACGAGTTGGACAGGTTGTTGAAGGGGGCGGGGGGCTTCGATCACAACGCGCAGAGCCTTCGGATCGTCGAGGTGCTGGAGGAGAAATATCCGGCGTTTCCGGGATTGAACCTGACTTGGGAGGTGCGCGAGGGGATTCAGAAGCATGCCGAGGGTTACGAACATCCGCTCACCGGCGAGCGGTATCCCTCGCCGTCACTCGAAGCGCAGGTGACCGATCTCGCCGACGAGATCGCGTATTCCAGCCATGACTTGGACGATGGCTTGGATGCCGGGTTGTTGGATTTCGAGGGGCTTGCCGGCGTGCCGTTGTGGCAACTCGCATGCGCGCAGGCCGAGCGCGAGTCGCCGGGCTTCGATGTGCGGCGTTACCGGGGGTTTGTGATCCGTTGCCTGGTGAACATGCTGGTCGACGATCTTGTCACGCAAACGCGGCGGAATCTCGAGGAGGCGGGCATTCGCACATTGGACGATGTGCGGCGGCATCCGAGGCGCTTGGCATCGTTCAGCGCCGAAATGCGATCGCATCTTGCAGGACTGCGGCGGCATTTGTTCGGGAGTTTCTATCTGCATCCGGCGGTTTCCGGGGCGAACGACCGGGCGGCGCGGTTGATTTCCGAGTTGTTCGCGTTTCTCGAGGCGAATCCCGATCGGATGGGTGGGAAGGCGCGTGCGAGGATTGCGACCGACGGGCTGCAACGCACGATCGGGGATTACATCTCGGGCATGACCGACAGGTATCTGGCCCGCCAGCATGTGGAATTGCTCGGCGTCAGGGGGTCTTGACCGGCGCTCCCGATTTTTTCCATGTGGAGAATCCGCCGGCATTCGCGCCTTTGAAGCCCTCCGCCTCGAGAATCTTGAGGGCGATGCCCGAGCGGTTTCCCGAGCGGCAGTAGATGATCAGTTCCTTGTCCTTGTGGGTTTCCAGCGCCGGCGCCCAGAGCGTGCGTGCGCCACGGAGGTCGCTGAGGGGGAGGAGCAGCGCGCCGGTCACGACGCCATCGGTCCATTCGCTTGGCTCGCGCACGTCGATGAGGACGGCATTTCCCGATTCGAGTCGTGCGGTGGCTTCCTTGGGGTCGATGCGCGGCGAGGCGAAGGCGCCGGTGAGGTGGAAAAAGACGGCGGCGAGGACGAGGACAACGAGGAAGTAGCGTGAGAATTTCATGTGATTTGTGGGTTGGGTTTGTGGTTAGAAGAGGGCCATTTGGCTTGAGTCGTCGGGGAGGGGCATGCGCTTGCGCGCGGTTTTCGCGAGGGCGGGTTGGCCCGAGGTATTGAGTTCGGATTTTTCCAGGTTCGCGAGGATTTCCCTCGCGCGCGAGATGATCGAGTCGGGGAGGCCCGCGAGGCGGGCGACCTGGATGCCGTAGCTCTGGTCCGCGCGTCCCGGCACGATTTTGCGGAGGAAGATGATGCGGTCGTTCCACTCGCGCACGGCGACATTGAGGTTCAGCACGCCGGGGCGGGTGAGTTCGAGGTCGGTGAGTTCGTGGTAGTGGGTGGCAAAGAGCGCGCGGCAGCGGGTGGTGTCGTGGAGGAATTCCGCCACGCTCCAGGCGATCGAGAGGCCGTCGAATGTCGAGGTGCCACGGCCGATTTCGTCAAGGATGACGAGGCTGCGCTCCGTGGCGTTGTTGAGGATGTTCGCGGTTTCATTCATCTCGACCATGAAGGTCGATTGGCCTCGCGAGAGGTCGTCATTCGCGCCCACGCGGGTGAAAATGCGGTCCACCAGTCCAAGGCGCATGGAGGCCGCCGGAACATAGCTGCCGACCTGCGCCATGAGGGTGAGGAGGGCGACTTGGCGGATATAGGTGGATTTTCCCGCCATGTTCGGTCCGGTGATGATGGCGAATTTTTTTCCATCAGTGCCGAGATCGGTGTCGTTCGGAACAAAGCGCTGGCCTTCGGTCTGCTGGTCCAGCACGGGGTGGCGTCCGTCGGTGATGTGGAGGATGTCCGAGTCGTCGATCTCCGGGCGGCAGTAGCCGAAAAGGCGGGCTGTTTCCGCCAGCGAGCAAACGGCATCGAGCGCGGCGAGGGTGGCGGCCGTTTCCTGGAGGCGGGGGAATTCGGCGTGGACCGCCGAGCGGAGTTCCGCGAAAATCTCGAGTTCGCGCGCGCGGGATTTTTCATCGGCCCCGAGGATTTTGCCTTCGACCTCCTTGAGTTCTGGAGTGATGAAGCGTTCGCCGTTCGCCGTCGTTTGTTTGCGGGTGTAGTCCTCGGGGACCGAGGGAAGGTTGGCCTTGGTGATTTCGATGAAGTAGCCGAAGACCGACGTGAAACGGACTTTGAGCGATTTGATGCCCGTGCGCTCGATCTCGCGTTCCTGCAGGGCGGCGATCCAGTTTTTCCCCTCGCGGGAGGCCGAGCGGAGTTCGTCGAGGCTTGGATCGAAGCCCGACTCGATAAAATTGCCATCGCGCAGTGTGGCGGGAGGTTCTGCCACGATGGCGGCGTTCAGTTTTTCCGCGAGTTCAGGGAGGGCGTGGAGGCGGGTGGTCAGGCCGGAGAGGAACGGCGAGGGGATCGACGAGTCCTCCGCCGCGCCGATGCAGGCGGCGAGGGAGGGAAGGCGCTCCAGTGATTGGGCGAGGGCGGAGAGGTCGCGGGCATTTCCCGAGGGACCGCCGAGGCGTGCGGTTGCGCGCTCGATATCGCGGATCTCCGAAAGGCGCGCGCGGATGTCGCCGAGGAGCATGGCATCGGCGAGGAGCGAGGCGATGGCGTCCTGCCGCTCCTCGATGGCCGAGGGGTCGCGGAGCGGATGCAGAATCCACTCGCGCAGGAGACGGGCGCCCATGGGCGTGGTGGTGCGGTCGAGGCTGCCGAGGAGGGTCATCTGGCGTCCGGCGCGCGAATTGACGAGTTCCAGATGGCTTTGGGTGGCGGCGTCGAGGACGAGATACTGGCTGCGGCGGTAGGGGCGGAGTTGGCGCAGGTGGGTTGCGGGGCGCCGCATCTGGCGCGTGATGTAATGCAGAAGCGCGCCAGCGGCCCCGGTGCCCGCCGGAAGGTCGGAGCAACCGAATCCATCCAGAGAGTGGACTTGAAAATGGGAGGCGAGGATTTCGGCGGCGGGTTCGGGTTCGAAGGAATATCCATCCAGCGCCGATTGCGGGGTGATGTCTTTGAATTCCGCAGGGAGGTGGTCCGGCACGAGGATTTCGGAAGGCGAGACGCGGGCGAGTTCGTCGAGCAGCGCTCCTCGGGAATCGACTTCGGTGAGGCGGAACTCGCCCGTGCTGAGGTCGCAGTAGGCAAGGCCGTAGGCGTCGCCGCGCTTGTTGAGGGCGGCGAGAAAGTTCGGTTGGCGTTCGTCGAGACCGAAGTCGTCCAGCGTTCCCGGGCTGAGAATCTGTGAAATCTCGCGGCGCACGAGTTTGCCCGCGGTGACCTCGCCGACCTGGTCGCAAATGGCCGCGCGCCATCCGGCGGCGACGAGTTTTTCGATATAGTTTCGCGCGGCATGGTAGGGCACGCCGCACATCGGGGTGGTGCCGCGCTTGGTGAGAGCGACATTGAGGATGCGGGCGGCCTCGATGGCGTCCTCGCCGAACATCTCGTAGAAATCGCCAAGGCGGAAGAGGAGGAGTGTCCCCGGCGGCAAGTCCCGCCGGATGGCGAGGTATTGCTGCATCATGGGAGTGGTCTTTTCCGAGGACATGGGGGCATATGATGCAAGCGCGGGAGCGGTGGCGCAAGGTGGGAACGCAACGGGAATGACGGCCCTGAGGGGTTGCCATGCGGGTGGGTGGTTGTTTTCATGGGCCGACACATGAATCGGGAACCCAACAAAAGCGGAGCGGGCATGGTGCTGCTGGCCCTCGGGGTGGTGTTTGGAGACATCGGCACGAGCCCGCTTTACGCCTACCAGACGGCGGTTTCCATCGCTGGAGGCGGCCGCGCGCTCGATGTGGCTTCGTTGATCATCTGGACGCTCGCGCTGGTGGTGGCGGTGAAATACGTCGGGCTCGTGATGAAGGCCGACTACCACGGGGAGGGCGGGATTTTCGCGCTGATGGCGTTGTATTTCGGCGGCAAGCCGCCGCGGAACCTGTCGCGCGGGGCGATGGCGTGCCTGTTGCTTGCCGGGGCTGCGTTGCTATTCGGCGACGGGGCGATCACTCCCGCGATCTCGGTGTTGAGTGCCACGGAGGGATTGGCCACGGTGAATCCCGAGTGGGCGCATCTGTCGATGCCGCTCACGCTCGTGATCTTGGCGGGGCTTTTTTACAGCCAGAAATTCGGCACGAGCCGGTTGGGCGGGGTGTTCGGACCTGTGATGCTTGTGTGGTTTTTGGTGATCGGCGGGCTGGGGCTTGTTCAGGTGGCGATGTATCCCGAGGCCCTTCACGCGTTGAATCCCGTGCATGCGGGGCGGTTGCTTGTGTCCGGCGGCTGGGGTGTTTGGGCGTTGATCGGCGCGGTGGTGCTGGCGGTGACGGGTGCCGAGGCGCTGTATGCAGATCTCGGGCACTTCGGGCGTCAACCGATCGTGCGCGCGTGGCGGTTGGTGGTCTTTCCCGCGTTGATTTTGAACTATCTCGGGCAGGCGGCATTGATCCACCGGGTGCCCGCTGCCGCGACGGACACGAATTTGTTTTTCCTGCTGTTGCCCGACGAGCGGTTGCGGATGGTGTTGGTGGTGCTTGCCACTGTGGCGACGGTGATCGCCTCGCAGGCCTTGATCAGCGGGGTGTTCTCGCTTGCGAGCCAGGCGATGGACCTCGGGTATCTGCCCCGGCTTTTTGTGAGGCACACAAGCGCCGAGTCGCGCGGGCAGATTTATATTCCGGTGGTGAACGCGCTTCTCGGGGCGCTGTGCATGATGCTTGTGCTCGGGTTTCACACCAGCGACCGCTTGGCGGCGGCCTACGGGATCGCCGTGACCGGTGCGATGGGAATCACCTCGATCGCGTTTGTCGCCGTGTGCCGCAAGCGCCGGGGCATGGCGGCGTGGAAGGCCGGCTTGTTGCTCGCGTCGTTGCTGGTGCTTGATTTGTCGTTGTTCGGAGCGTGCGTCACAAAAATTCCCGACGGCGGCATTGTTCCGATCCTGCTGGCTCTTGTGGCAACGGTGGTGATGCTGACTTGGCGCAAGGGGAGGGATCTCGTGCGCGAGGCGATCGGTCTTCAGGGGGCCACTCCCGAGGGGCTGGGGAAAAAGCTCGAGGACCCCAAAATGCTACGCACTCCCGGCACGACGATCTTTGTGATGCGGCAGGCCGATCCCGAGTTCGCCATTGCGAGAATCAAGGAGCAATACCGCCGCACGGGAGTGCTTGCCGAACACATCGTGATCCTTCTTCTCACGCCCGGTTGGGACCACCCCATGCGCAAGAGCGACAATATCCATGTGGAAAAACACGACGGCGGGCTTTGGGTCGTATCGGCCGACCACGGGTTCATGTGGGAACCGAACGTGCCGCTCGTGATGTCGCGCGCCAAGGCGCTTGATCCGTCGCTGCCCTCCTGCGCCGAGGCGTTCTATATCGTTGCGCAGGAATTGATCCTCACGTGTCCGCGGCGGCGGATGCGGTATTGGCAAAAGATGCTGTTCGACTTCATGTCGCGAAACGTGTTGCCCGGGCCAGATTATCTATCGATCCCGCCCGACAGGCTGATTGTTTACAACTGGATGTTGAGGCTCGGTGGCGGCGGACCAGTCAAATCCGGCGCATGATCATGTCGCGCAGGAATCGGGCGTCGTCGCGCTCCGGGTAGTCGAGGGTGAAGTGGAGTCCGCGGCTTTCCTTGCGGCTGAGCGCGCAATCGACCACGAGCGAGGCGACGGTGACGAGGTTGCGGAGTTCGAGGACGTCGCGGGTGACCTTGAAATTCCAATAGAACTCCTGGACCTCGGTGTGGAGGTTGCGCAGGCGGGTGGCCGCGCGCTTGAGGCGCTTGTCGGTGCGCACGATGCCCACGTAGTCCCACATGAGGCGGCGGATTTCGTCCCAGTTGTGCGAGACGACGACAAGCTCGTCCGCGTCCTGCACGCTGCCCGGACGCCACTCCGGGAGGCTGATGTCCACGGGTTCGCGGAGTTTCGAGGTGATTTTGTCGAAGGCGCGGCGGGCCATGACGACGCCCTCGAGGAGGGAGTTGCTTGCGAGGCGGTTTGCGCCGTGGAGGCCGGTGCAGGCCACCTCGCCGATCGCATGGAGGCCGCGCAGCGAGGTCTCGCCGAAGAGGTCGGTTTTCACGCCGCCGCACTGGTAGTGGGCCGCAGGCACGACGGGAATGGGGTCTCGGGTGATGTCGAGGCCCGCGCGGAGGCAGGTCTCATAAATCGTGGGGAAGCGGGATTTGATGAATTCCGGCGGCTTCGCGGTGATGTCGAGGTAAACGCACTTCGCGCCGCTTCGCTTCATTTCGGCATCGATCGCGCGGGCGACGATGTCGCGGGGGGCGAGTTCCTTTTGAGGGTGCTGGTGCTCCATGAAGCGGCGACCGCGTTCATTGACCAGAATGCCGCCCTCGCCGCGCACGGCTTCGGAGATGAGGAAGGATTTGATCTCCGGGTGGTAGAGGCAGGTGGGGTGGAATTGGATGAACTCCATGTTCGCCACAGTGGCTCCCGCGCGCCAAGCCATGGCCACGCCGTCCCCCGTGGCGACATCCGGGTTTGTCGTGTAGAGGTAGACCTTGCCGCAACCGCCGGAGGCGAGGACGGTGATGTCGCTGCGGAGGGTCTCGACGTCGCCGGTTGCCTCGTTGAGCACATAGACGCCCACGCAGCTGTTTTGCATGGCGTAGCCGAGTTTGCCCGTGGTGATGCAATCCACGGCCATGTGGTTTTCGAGGAGTTCGATCGAAGGGTGGGAGGCGATGCTCTCCAGGAGGCGGGTTTCGATTTCGAGGCCTGTGGCGTCTTGAAAATGGAGGATGCGGCGTTTCGAGTGTCCACCCTCGCGACCGAGGTCGAGTTCGTGGGCGCCGTTTCCGTTGTCGCGGACGTCGAAATGCACGCCGAGCGACATGAGTTCCGAGATGGCCGGAGGGCCCTCGGTGACGATGGTTCGCACGGCTTGTTCATCGCAGAGGCCGGCTCCTGCGGTGAGGGTGTCGCGGATGTGGAGGTCGAAAGAATCCTCTCCGCTCATGACACAGGCGACCCCTCCCTGTGCCCAGGCGGTGCTGGATTCCGAGCGTCCGCGTTTTGTGATGAGGGCGACGGAGCCTTTTTCCGCAGCCTTGAGGGCGAACGACAGGCCGGCGATGCCGCTGCCGATGACGATGAAATCGAATGTTCTCACGAAAGGGCGGGGAGGGGGATGTTGTCGATGAGGCGGGCTTTCCCCAGATGAACGGCGGCGGCGAGGCGGCCCGGCGAGTTGCGGTTGCGCAGAGGGGCGAGAGTCGAGGCGTCCACCGCTTCGATGTAGTCGATGCGGGCGCCGGGGATCGCTGCGACGGCACGCTCCGCCGCGCGGAGGACGGAGGGAATCGAGCGGAGGGAGGCGGCTTTTTTTAGAGAAGAATAGATGAACGGCGCGGCGGCGCGCTCGGTCTGGGTGAGGTAGGCGTTGCGCGAGCTTGCGGCGAGGCCGTCGGGTTCGCGAATGGTCGGGCAACCGGCGATCTCAAGCGGCATGTTGAGGTCGCGCGCCATGCGGCGGATGAGGGCGAGTTGCTGCCAATCCTTCTCTCCGAAGATGGCGTGCGTGGGGAGCGTGATGAGGAACAGCTTCGCCACCACGGTAAGGACGCCCGAGAAATGGCCGGGGCGGGAGCGTCCGCAGAGGGTTTGCGAGAGCGAGGATTCCTGAAGAACGACACTGGCGTCGGGCAAATACATGTCGCTTGCCTTGGGGAGAAACACGGCATCCACCCCCTCAGAGCGGCAGAGTGCGAGGTCTTGGGCGAGCGGTCGCGGGTAGGCCGAGAAGTCCTCCTTGGGTCCGAACTGGGTGGGGTTCACGAAAATCGAAACACAGACCGCGCCGTTTTTTCCAGCCAGCTTGCGGGCGCGACGGATGAGGGCGGCATGACCGTGGTGGAGGGCTCCCATGGTTGGGACCAGCACAAGTCGATCGGAGACGCTCCCCCGCCAACCGCGCATCGCGGAGATGGTGCGGAGTTGTCTCATGTGGACGGAAATAGCTCGAGGTGGCCCGGGGGGATGCTGGGTTATTGCTCGGCGGGAGTCGCGGCGGGCTCTGGCGTTGCGGCGGGCTCTGGCGTTGCGACGGGCTCTGGCGTTGCGACGGGCTCTGGCGTTGCGACGGGTGCTGGCGTTGCGATGGAGGCTGGCGTTGCGATGGAGGCTGGCGTTGTGGGCGCGGTGGTGTTGTTGGATTCGGCGGGCGGACGGCTCGGAGATCCGTCCCTACCATCGGCGGGGATTTCGGGGGAAGGGTTGGGCGATTTCTCCGAGAGCGCAGGGGTGGGTTGTGTTGCGGCGGGCTCAGGCGTTGATTCAGCGGCGGATGTGGCTTCCGCTTTGGGAACCGGGGCGCTGAGGAGTTCCTTCTGGATCGGTGTCTGGTTTGAGGAGGTTTTGGCGGTGAGGATCGAGAGGAGGAGGGTGACGCCGAAGAAAATGATCGCCATCCATGTGGTGAAGCGCGAGAGGACGGCGGTGGTCTGGGATCCAAAGACATTGTCCGTGAGGCCGCCTCCAAATGCTGATCCAAGACCCTCGCTGCGAGGGCGTTGCATTAGGACAACAACAATCATGAGAAGGCACACAAGGAGGTGCACGGCAATTAAAATCGGCATGAGGATACTCATAGAAGGCCGGGCATCGTATTGCGGCGGTTCCGGATGTAAAGGCGCGAATTGGGATGCGGCGGGCTCCCAAGGGTCACGGTTTTTGGAATGTGACGGTGGCGTTGTGCAGTCCGTGCATGTCGGCAAGCGCGAGCAGGAATGAGAGGGTGGACTCGGCTCCTTGGTTTTGGTTCATGCGGTTTTCGTGGAGTCCGTCTCGGCAACCGCCGGTGGTGGGGTCGTAGAGAGGGAGCGCGAGATCGTTGTCGCCGAGGAACCATGCGAAGGCACGGTGGGCATCCTGTTTCCAGCATGTGTCACCGGTGGCGTGGTAGGCCTCGATGCAGGCGCTGACGGCGGCGGCGGCCTCGATGGGTTGCTGGTCGAATTGCGCGGGCTTTTCCCCGCGGAGCCAGAAGCCGTTCGATCCCACCGGGCGGAAGCAGCCCGAGTCGCCGTATTGGTGTTTCATCAGCCAGTGGAGCGATTGCAGGCCGGATTGTTTCATTTCATCGTTGCCGGTCCAGCGTCCGACGACGATCAACGCCTGCGGGAGTCGGGCATTGTCGTAGGCCACGATGTCCTCGGCCCATGGCCAGCCGTGGGCGCCGTTGTTGGCGAAGAGGCGGAGGAGTTTTCCGGCGAGTTCGGTGCGGTAGCGCTCTGCTTTGAGATCTCCGTGCATGGTGCGGAAATATTCTTGAAGGCCGAGGAGGGTGAATGCCCAGGCCCGTGGTGAGTTGAAGCGGTCGGTGGGCACGAGGGCGCTCTCGAAAAGATTCGCCGCCCAGGCTCGGAGCGAGGGTTGGCGCGTCTGGCCCACGAGAGCGCCAAGGGCCCACATGGCGCGACCGTGGCTGTCCTCGGAACCGGTCTGCTCCATCCAGTGACGCTCGAAGGTCATGAAATTGCGGAACCTGCCGGTCGCATGGACAAAGGCATTTTGGAGGAACGCGGCGGCTGCTCCTTGGATTTCCATGAGTGGTGCGGAATCTCCGAGGTTCTCGACCAGAGCGGAGAGGAGCAGCGCGCGGGCATTGTCGTCGGTGCAATATCCGTGTTCGAACCACGGCACGGTGAAGATGGCGTGCTGGAACACGCCGGTGGAATCGCTCATGCGGCGGAGGTGTTGGAATTTCCAGGGCGGGAGGTCGGTCGTCTCCTTGAGCAGTGCCTCACGGCGGTAGTGGATGGTGCGGGTGTGTTGGAACTCGCGGATCGCCTCGTCGAAAAGCTCCGAGTAATCCTGCGCGACTTGAGACCAGACCATGCGGCGGCCGAGCAGGTAGGCATGTTTGCGCATCGCATGGCGGCGCGCGGGGTTTGCCAGGAGCATGTTCACGGCGGCGGCAATCGCCTGCGGATCGCGGAAGGGAACGAGTTCGCCACGGTTGTCCGAGAGCATTTCCGCGGCGTGCCAGTAGGGTGTCGAAACGACGGCCTTTCCCGCGCCGAAGCAGTAGGAGAGCGTGCCGGAGGTGATTTGCTGCTCGTTCAGGTAGGGAGTGATGTAAAAGTCCGCCGCGCCGATGAATTCGGAGAGTTCCTGATCGGGAACATACCTGTTCACGAAGCGGATATTTTCCTCCACGTGGAGCGACTTGGCCAGGCGTTCGAGGCCGAGGCGGTAGGTTTCCCCCTCGGTGCGGAGGAGGTTCGGGTGGGTTGCACCAAGGATGATGTAGACGACATTCGGGTGCTCGCGGGCGATCTCAGGCAGGGCTTGGATGGCGTATTCGATGCCTTTGCCCGGCGAGAGGAGGCCGAAGGTGAGCAGCACGATGCGGCCCGCCACGCCGAAGTGGTCCTTGTAGAAATTCGGGTCCACAAACGGAATGTCGGGGATGCCGTGGGGAATGACCGAGATTTTGAAATCCGGAACGCGGTAGATTTCCCGGAGCATGGAGGCGCCGCGTTCACTCATGACCACGAGGCGCGTGGAAAGCCTGAGGACCTCGTCGAAGACGCGGCGTTGATCGGGGCAGGGGTTCTCGAGGATCGTGTGGAGTGTGGTCACTGTCGGCATGCGCGCGCGCTTGAGGAGGGCGAGGATATGGCTGCCGGCCTGCCCGCCGAAGATGCCGAATTCGTGTTGGAGGCAGAGCGCGTCGATGTGGCCGAGATTGAGAAAATCCGCCGCGCGCTCGTAGGCGGCGATATCGTTTTCCGGAATCTCGAACCGCACTTCGACAGGGTATGCCTGCTCATTGCCGGGTTCTGTCACGCTGACCACCGGGCAGTCCCAGTCGGGCATAAGCGAGGCGAGGCCGTTGCGCAGGTCCCTGGTGAAGGTGGCGATGCCGCACTTGCGCGGCGGGTAGTCGCCAAGGAGGGCGATTTTTGAGGAACGTCTTGAGTAAGGCATGCGGTTGGCTCGGATTCGAGCGTAGACCCTATGCCGGAGAGCGGGGAACGATCAGTGGGGTGATGACCCTCTGCGGGCCGTTCGGGCGTGATGGAAGAGATACTGCTGCACGTAGCCCGCGCGTGGGCCGAGGCGGTTGCGGGCGTAGCGGGCGAGTTGCGCTGCGGTGCCGGTGCGCCCACGCCGCATTTGGAGAAGGATGCGGTGGATCCAGACATCGATCGGCACGGCATCGAGGCGCTCGTAGGCGAAGAGGAGGATACAATTCGCCACCTTGACGCCCACTCCCGGGAGCTTTTGAAGGGTTGCGCGGAGGGCGGGGGTGCGGAGCGAGGCGATTGCCTCGAGATCGATCCCGCCGGCATCGAGCAGGCGGGCTGTTTTGAGAAGATTTCCTGCGCGGTAGCCGAGGCCGCACTCGCGCAGGTCCGACTCGCGAAGGCGGGCCATGCGCTCGAATGCGGGGTAGGCGTTTGTGGGTGCTCCCGCGACCCCGGTGCCAAAGCGTTTGCGGATGTCCAGCGACATCGCGCGGATGTGGGCGACCTGTTTCATCGAGCTCGTGATAAATGTCGACACGCACTCCCAGCGGGGTTGGCGGAGGATGCGGATGCCTCGGCATGTTGCAAGCGAGGCCTGGCTCATCGGATCCTGTGGGAACGCGGCGTAGATTTCCTCCAAGGGGTGGTCCAGGGCGAAGTAATGGGAGAGAACCGCCCCGTCGCCTGAGTGGACAACGAGATCGTTGTCGCTCTGCGAGACGCGGGCCGCCATGTGTCCGATCACGCCGCTCCATGAATCGTCTTCCAGTCTCGCCCAGTGGAAGACCTGCCCGCTGTTCAGTGTCGCCTCAAGCGCGATTGGGCCGGGGAGAACTTGCGGACTGGACTCGGAGGGTTGGCGAGCGGGCGTGTGGGTCACGGCGGAGTGCTACGGTCCACGCGGGGGTTGGGCAAGCCCGGGTTGCGCGTGCCAACCATGAAAACAATCGCAAAATCCACACCTGTGTTGCTGATGTTGCGACAGGGGTGTTGATAGTATCCCCGCCATGAACACACGCCCCACCAACCCGCTCCCTGAAACCGCGGGTTCGATTGCCGAACCTCTGAATCTTTTTTGCGATCTCGCGACGGGCTCGCCTTTTTCCGCGTCGCACCGAGGCGGCGTCCCTCAAGCGGTGTTGTGCCACTATGGAACGAGGCCATTCCACCGTTTTGCGCTCAAGCCGGAGACATGGAACACCGGGCGAATCATCGCGGAGAAAGCGGTGTCGATCATTCGATCGGATTGTTCCGAGACAGCCCATGGCTTGAATTGGAATGACATTGTGATCAGCGACGGGGACGGGGTGTTTTTTCATTTGGAGGACAAGAAACTCGCCACCTACTGCGGCACGCTCGAGGGGGCGCGGACTGCAGCCCATGCATTCCGTGAGGCGTTCGCCGAGAAGAGCAAGTCCACGGAGGGCTGCTACAACCTGATCACAAACCAATATTCCATCGACACCGAGCAGGTGCCCTTGCGCGAGGGCATCGAACTCAAGCGCGATGAGATGAATTTGTTCTACGGCGAGGGATTTTCTGACTGGAGCGACAAGCACCTCGGCTACCTGGCGGATTCGGTCGGTGGGCTTTGCATTCTCGAAGGGCCGCCGGGAACCGGCAAGACGTCCTACATCCGCCACATGATGCAACGCCTCAAGGAAACGCACCGCTTCTATTTCATCCCGCCGTCGATCAGCAATGTGCTCTCCGATCCGGAACTGATCGGTTTTTGGGCGCGGGAGAAAGAGAGACACAAGGACATGCGGTTTGTGTGTGTGCTCGAGGACGCCGAGGGGGTGCTGATGAACAGGAAATCGGACAATCGGCGGGAGGTCGGCGCGATCTTGAACATCACCGATGGGCTCATGGCCGACTTTTTGAATATCCACCTCGTCTGCTCGATCAATTGCAGTTCCACGGAGATCGACCCCGCGTTGCTGAGGCCCGGCCGATTGGTGGCCCACAGGGTTTTCCAACGCCGCCCGGCGGAGTCGGCGCGCGCGATTGCGGCAAAGTTCGGGAGGGAGTTGGAGCCTCGCGAGGATTATTCGCTGGCCGAGATTTTCAATGAAACCGTCAAGGCCTCCGGCGGGGGCGAGGCGAGAAGGGTGGGATTTGCCGTATGAGAGCGACATGTCGGTGGCGCATGGCTTTTGCCGCGGCATGCTGCCGGGCATGGCTCGCAGTGGCGTTTTGTTTTGTGGCGGTCGCTCCGCTCCAGGCAAGCCAGGCTCTTCACGAGGTGGTTGTGACCGGGCGCGGGACGACCGAGGATGAGGCGCTGAAGGCGGCATTTGTGGTGGCTCTCGAGCGCACGGTCGGGACGATCATCCACTCTTCCACGGTGTCGCGCGATTTCCGTATCGAGAGCGATGTGCAGATGCTTCTGACAAACGGGTGCATCGATTCCTACGATGAAATCTCCTCCGACCACTCGGCGGGCATTTTTTCCATGACGATCCGTGCCCGCGTGCGCAGTGGGGCGGTGGCCGATTGGATGCGGCGCTCGGGGTGGACAGGCGAAGTGGATTTGGACGACACATGGGCTCGGCTTGCCACCTCGATCCGAAGTCGCAGGCAGGCGCTCGAGATGCTCCACGAGAAGATGCCGGCGATCAGGGACGCGCTTTACAAAGTGGTGCCGGTGGATTTGGCGACGGGGGCGCAGGCGGGGTGGAATTCCGTGTCGCCGCCTTTCACCGAGGAGAACCTTGATGGCAGGGTCGTGTGCGTCTGGGGAGCCGCCCTACAGCCGGACCACGTGTTTTGGGACACCCACGCCGCACCATTGCTGGCAGCCTGTTTCGAGACGCTCTGCGAGAAAAAGGCGCGCCTTTTTGTGAACATGGACACTGGAAAGCCGCAGACCACCTTGCCGATCGATCGGGCTCCCGAAGCGCGCTGGAGGAGGTTCGAGCCCGCAGGCAACAGAGGTCTGCCAGACGCCCGCCCCGTCGTCGCGCCCCGCCATGCGCGGAACTGCATCGCGCTGGAAACCCGATCCGCCCACAGCGGGAGCCTTGACCTGTCGCTTTACTTTTTCACCGACGAGATTTTCCACCGCATCCTGAACCCACCCGAAAAACGCGATGCCGAGGGCAACCGTGTTTCCATGCCCGAGCGCCTCAATGACATGCGATCCGGCTTGCGGGCCACGATCGTTTTTTCCGACGGATCCCAAAATTCATTTACCGTGACGCAGGCGGCCCCTCTTTTTCAAACCCTGCAATTGCCATGGTCTGGCGGTGTCAGTGCGACGTATTGCGGCCCCCATTTGTTTCCGAGCATGTATCGCGGCGGTTGGGAGGACAAATCCCACTGGCCCGACTGGCAGGGAGCGGTGAAACCGCAGAGACGCGTTCCCGGATTCGGCAACTTTCTTGTCCATCGCGGGAGGATATACAGCGCCGGCGGGGATTATGGGCGCGAGTTCGAGAATATCGGGAAACCCGACCCGTTTTATTCCCAAGGTGGCGGCTTCCTGGATTGGCGCACAGCGAGCGAAGTCATCGTGCCGGTTGTCTTCACTCTCGACCTCGACCAATTGAGGAAAATCCAGCGTCTGGCCCTCGAGCCGGTGACGGGGCCTCCGCCGATGCAGCCAAGTCTCGGCGAGGGATTGCGAAAACTCTTCAAGTCGCTGCTTGATTGACGCTAAGGAGTGGGAGAATGCGCAGCGCGGCATGCGGAGGCGTGGCGCTGCTTGTTTATGCCGAAATCGGATTTTAGATCAAAGTCTCCAAGGCTTTAGATTTTCGAGTTAGCTTATGCATGTCAGGCGTATCGCATGACATCGAACGACTTACGCTCGCAGGCGAGACGCCTGCACTGCATTCCATATGTCCAAATGCTATCGGACAATGGTATTAGAGCGAATTTAAACTATTCCATCGCCGAATCCGGGGGCATCGAGAAAGCAGCACCCGAATTTAATGTCGAAAATTCACAACATGTTTGAGCAGAGTGTTCTTGCCCGCGCATCCAAACCACTGAGGGGAAGCAATCCTGCATGGTCGAGTTATATGATCAAAAAAAGGTGCTGCTGGAGATCGATGATCCCGTCATCGGCAATAAGCCTTTCTTGAGATTTGGATTCCCAATACCCGCCGCATGCCGTTGTATTTCGATGGCTCAGAGGAAGAGGAGGAGAGCGAATATATTTCTCCCTCAATTGACAACGAACGGGAGCCCAAGTGGGCGCTGGTTATCGTCTACCGGCGGCCCATGAGCATCAAATCACATTAATGGGATTGCGCCTGGCGGGTCTTTCCTGCTCGGTATTTGAAAGAGCTTCGGTCAATTTTTGGCTAAACATCTCGAAATAAATATTCTTTGCTAACTCCCTTTAAAACGTTTTTTATGCAACTCATTGCGGCAAGGTGCTGGCTTTCAACAAAAAAGGCTTGGCATGAATTTATTGATTAATTAATATAAAATAACGCTCCATTTAAATAAAGGAAAGCATTTTGCAAATCTAAAAAATCCAAATGATATGCTTTGTGGCATCAATCTCCTCAAGGCTCATCCAGTGCTTGCCGAGTCCCCCGCTGCATTTTAGGGTTTCTGGTTCAATCCACTCCACTCACGATATGAAAATCAACACCATCTGCCTCCATGGAGGAACCGCACCTGATCCTGTCACTCTGTCTCGCGCGGTGCCGATCCACCGCACCAGCTCGTTTGTGTTCCGCGACACCGAGCACGCCGCGAATCTTTTCGGCCTGAAGGAGCTTGGAAACATCTACACCCGGCTCATGAATCCCACTCACGACGTGCTCGAGAAGCGCGTTGCGGAACTCGAGGGCGGCGCAACCGCATTGGCCCTGGCTTCGGGCACGAGCGCGATTTTCTACTCGGTCATCAATATTTGCTCCGCCGGTGACGAGATTGTTTCCGCGAACAACCTCTATGGAGGCACGTTCACGCAGTTCAACGACATCCTGCCGCAGCTCGGCATCAAGGTGAATTTCGTCGATCCCAAGGACCCGCAGAATTTCGCCAAGGCGATTACGCCAAAAACCAAGCTGCTGTTCTGCGAAACGGTGAGCAATCCCGGCCTCGACGTGGCCGACATTGAGGCCATCGCCGCCATCGCGCATGCGAACGGCATCCCGCTGGTGGTGGATGCCACATTCAGCACGCCGTATCTCACGCGGCCGATCGATTTTGGGGCCGATATCGTGGTGCACTCGTTGACGAAGTGGATGGGCGGGCACGGCACGGCGATCGGCGGCATCATGGTGGATTCCGGCAAGTTCAATTGGAACTCGGATAAATTCCCGCTCATGACGCAGCCCGACGCCAGCTACCACGGGGTTCGCTGGGCCACTGACATCGGGCCGCTTTGCCCCGTCGCGTTTGCCATTCGCATGCGTGTGATCCCCCTGCGCAACCTCGGCGCGTGTATTTCGCCGGACAATGCCTGGATGTTCCTGCAGGGCATCGAGACCTTGCCTTTGCGGATGGAGCGGCATTGCGAGAACGCGCTTGCCGTGGCCAAGCACCTCAAGGCGCATCCGAAGGTCGAGTGGGTGCGTTTCCCCGGGCTTCCCGACGATCCAAATTTCGAACTCAACAAGAAATACCTCCACGGCAAGGGGGGATCGATGGTTGTGTTCGGCATCAAGGGCGGCAGCGAAGCAGGCCAGAAATTCATCGAGAGCCTCAAACTCTTCTCGCACCTCGCGAATGTCGGCGACGCGAAGAGCCTCGCGATCCACCCCGCCACGACCACGCATTCGCAGCTCACCGCCGATCAACAGGCGGCGGGCGGTATCACGCCGGAACTCGTCCGCCTCTCGGTGGGCATCGAGCACATCGACGACATCCTCGCTGACCTCGATCAAGCGTTCGATGCCTGAGGAGCGTCCAGAGGTCGCCACCCGGTTCTTCAGTTATGGAGGACCGGAAGCACCTGTGGTGCTGCGCTCGGGAGCCACCCTCCCGGGTGTGACGCTTGCTTACGAGACCTACGGGAAGTTGGCTGCGGACGCGTCGAATGCCATTCTGGTCTTCCATGCGATGACCGGCAGCCAGCATGCAGCGGGTTGGAATCCCGCAGTGCCGGGGTTGGCGGTCGAGTGGAACGACGAGTGTCAGGGTGGATGGTGGGACGCCTTCATCGGACCCGGCAAGGCGCTGGATACGGAGGAGTATTTCGTCATTTGCGCGAATTATCTCGGTGGTTGCTACGGTTCAACCGGCCCGTCCTCGACGAATCCGGCAACGAACGCGCCGTATGGCGCCGCGTTTCCCCGCATTGAGTTGGCCGACATCGTGGATAGCCAGGTGCGCTTGCTCGATCATCTTGGGATCGAGCGGTTGCACGCCGTCTGCGGCGCCTCGATCGGCGGATTGCTTGCGCTGGATTTCTCGGTGCGGCATCGCGCACGCGTCTCGTCGGCGATCCTCATCGCGAGCGGCATGGAGGTGCAGGTGCTCCAGCGGCTCATGAATTTCGAGCAAATTTTCGCCATCGAAAGCGATGGCGGATTTCTCGGCGGCGATTACCTGCCCGGTCCCGGCCCGACCCGAGGGTTGGCGCTGGCCCGCATCATCGCCCACAAGACGTTCATCAGCTTCGACACTCTGGTGGACCGCTCGCGCGATGAGATTCTCGTTCCCGGCGACCACTTCGGCGCCTACCCGCTCACGCATCCCGTCGAGTCCTACATGCTCCACCAGGCGAACAAATTCGTGCCGCGGTTCGATGCGAATTCCTACCTGCGCATCGTCGAGGCTTGGCAGCGCTTCGACTTGCCCAAGGCCTCGGGCGAACCTGACATGATGTCCGCCCTGCGACGGTGTGCCGGGTTGCCCGTGCTGGTCTTCAGCATCGCCTCGGATGTGTGCTTTTACCCCGAGGAGCAGGAGCGCATGGTGGCATGTCTCGCCGAGGTCGGAGCCGATGTTCGCCTCAAGAGGGTCGAATCGGCCAAGGGTCACGATTCGTTTCTGCTCGAGCCCGAACTCTACGAAGAGGACATCCGCGCCTTGCTTGGCTGAGGACCCACCCGCACCCAGCGTTGGTCCGGAAAAAACGGCAACGGTGCCGTGTGGAGTCGCAGGGAGTCCGATCCGCCGAGTGTCAGCCAGTATTCCCGCGCGTCGGTGTGAACCACCTTTTTGGCGCGTTGGTCGTAGTGTTTCCGGATGTCCTGCACACGCCAACTCGAGGTCGTAGGCTTGCGAATCGCCTGCCACTTGAGGTCGCCGACCTGCCAACCGACCTCCGCCATGGGTGGAGGAACATGCGCCAATCGGCCGAGGAGTTGTCCATCGGCCGATGCCACTTCAAGGACGCATCCGTCGAAGCGGTCGCCGATACGCTTCCAATGGCCTTCCAGGCGGGCTTGCGAGGGGAGGAGGAATTGTAGGAAATCCATCAGGCGGCTCCGGAGGTGACACCTTCGAGCAACAAGGCGGCAGCGCGCTCGCTGGCTCCCTCGGGTTTGAGGGTGGTAAGAATGTTTTCGAACTCCCCCACGAGATTCCGGCGCGCCGTGTCGTCGACAAGCAAGCGCGTGGCCTCGGTTGCCAGCGCCTCGGGTGTGGCATCGTCTTGAATAAACTCGCGAACGACATGCGGGGCGGGGGATGCCGGCAGGCGCGGGTCGCTGGGCGGATTGAGGCGGTAATTGTTCAAAATGTTCACGATCCCCAGCGCATTGACATCCACCAACCGCTTTCCGATCGCAAACGTGAGCCAGGCGGTCTTGTAGACCAGCGCATAGGGAAGTCCAAAAAACGCCGCCTCAAGCGTGGCGGTGCCAGAGCACACGAGACCGGCGGTGGCGCGTTGCATGAGGGTGTGGGCGTGTCCTGTGGTGATTTTGATCGGCGCGTCCCCGGCGATGGAGCGCATGAGAGAGGCGCGGTTCTCGCTTGCCGCTGCCGCTTCAAAGCGGATGTCGGGCATTTTGTGAGAGACGATGCGTGCCGCCTCGACCATGGCGGGAAAGATGCGCTTCACCTCGCGCTCGCGGCTGCCTGGAAAGAGGCCCAAAAGTCCATCCTCGCGGATCGCCGAACTCCGCTTGGCCGCAAGGGCCTCAAGCAGTGGATGGCCCGCAAACACGGTATGCAGGCCACTCGCCTCATACATCGGTGCCTCGAAGGGGAAGACACAAATCATGAGGTCGAGGATGCGAGCCATTTTTGGGATACGCCCGCGGTTCCAAGCCCAGACCTGGGGGCTGATGTAATACAACACCCTGCCGCCGAATCCCGCCTGCCGAAGCGCCTTGGCGAGGCGGAGGTTGAATCCTGGGTAGTCCACCAGCACGACGGCATCCGGCTTTTCGCGAAGGATCGCTGCGAGCATGTCGCGGAATTTTCGGCGGAAATACCCGTAGTTTTTCAGCACATCCCACAATCCCGTCACCGCCGCCGTGTGGGCCCAGTTATCGAACCCGTCACCGCAAAGCCCCTTCATGGCATCCCCCCCGGCCCCCGAAAACCGCACGCCGGGACAAATGCGCCGCATCGCCCGCATGACCTCCACCGCCCGCGCATCCCCGCTCTCCTCGCCGGCGATAAACCAGAGGAATGGGGAGCTCGTTTTTTTGGGGGGATTAACCACGGAGTGCACAGAGGACACGGAGGGGAAAGTGAAGGGTTGGAGTAGTCACTCTTGGAGGCGTGGGGGCAGGATTCTTATACAAAAAAGGTTTCATTTGGGCAGCTGGATTGAGTTGAGGGGGACGGTTGGCGGACGGCTCGGAAATCCGTCCCTACCATCGGTGTGGGTTTCGCGGGGGAGGCAGGGCGTTTTAGGGGCGGCGTGGTGCGCTGCTTGTTCTTTCGCGGAGCGGGGGGCGGCGAGGAGCGAGGAGTGGAGTTCGGATTTTTTCTGGGCCATAAGGGAAGACCTGTAGAGGGCGTCAAGCTATGGGTGGCTATATCAGTTTCCTTAGGAAAGTTGGGCAACCTATTTGCCGGTGTTGGGTGACGCTGACGGATCATTGCAGTGGGAGTTGGAACGAACGTTGGCGTCAGAGAAATCCATGAACCGGGAATCTGTGCATTCGGAAATTAAGGGCAGTTTGCCGGCAATTTTTTGAGAAAGCTGAATTCTTATCGAAAATCAGAAAAAGCGCCGAATCTCTTGGATGCTGGCTTTGAGGGGGAGCCGACGACGAGATTCGAACTCGTGACCTATCGATTACGAATCGATTGCACTACCACTGTGCTACGTCGGCGGAGTGGGTCTTGACGTTGGCACAGGGGCGGAGCGATGCCAATGGGATTTTTCTGGGGTGTCAGGCGGTGCAGGCGGGGCAGATGCCGAAGAATTCAAGGGAGTGGCTGAGGTCGCGGAAGCCGTATTGTCGGGCGAGTTTTTTTTCGGTGTCGCCGATGGGGCAGGGAATGTCGATGAGGATCACCTGCTCGCATTTTTTGCAGACGAGGTGGTCGTAGTGTTTGCGGGGGTCGCTGAGTTCGTAATAGCTGCTCGAGCGCTGGAGGCTGACCTTGTGGACGAGGTGGAGTTCCTCCATGAGGTTGAGCATGCGGAAGACGGTGGCGAAATCGGGGGTGGTTCCAGCGCGTTTGGCGGCGCCTTGCTGGATTTCCTGGAGGGTCATGGGGGCGTCGGATTCGAAGAGGGTCTCGAGGATTGCCGTGCGCTTGCGGGTGATGCGAAGCCCTTCGTCTCGCAGAATCCCGGACACGGTCTCGATCGTGAACTGGGATGGTTGGTTGGCCATGTGCATAGGATAAATCCGGCGGCGGGTGATTCAACCGCGGAAAGGCGGGCGGACGGGCAGGCCTCGGGAGGCGAGGTGGTTTTTGGCGTCGGAGACGGTGAATTTGCCGAAGTGGAAAATGCTCGCGGCGAGCACGG